>NZ_JBKFBA010000005.1:143796-222428 GCF_053345925.1 Rhodococcus sp. C26F | reverse complement strand
GGGGCGGGACGTCCGTGCGTTTTGTGTGCGAGCGGGTGTCAGGACCCGACGGTCACCGACTCGATCTGCACCGCGCGGTTGGGGGCACCGCCGCCGGCCGCCATCGATCCGTCGTCGCCCTCCGCCGCGACCTCCTCGATCACGGCGAGTCCGGCCTCGTCGACCGTCCCGAAGACCGTGTAGGTGGGGGGAAGCTGCGAATCCTCGTAGACCAGGAAGAACTGGCTGCCGTTGCTGCCGGGCCGGCCGGTGTTGGCCATCGCGACCGTGCCGCGCGGGTAGATCACCGGCTGGCGCAGCTGGGCGTCGCCGGGCGCGTACACGTTCTCCGGGTACTCGGTGTCGAAGCCGTAACCCGGCCCGCCCGTGCCGGTGCCCGTCGGGTCGCCGCACTGCAGCACCTGCAGACCCGGTGAGGTCACCAGCCGGTGGCAGGGCGTGTCGTCGAAGTAGCCCTGCTCGGCGAGGGACACGAAGCTGTTGACCGTGCACGGTGCCGCGGCCCGGTCGAGCTCCACGCCGATCACGCCGACGCTGGTGGTGATCTGCGCGGCGGTGGTGCCGGAGGCGGAGACGGCGTCTGCGGGCGGGGTGGTCACGTCGCGCGAGGCATCGCCCGAGGCGTTGTAGGTGCACGAGACAGGATCGCCACCGGCGGGTCGCTCCGGCAGTTCGCCCGTGTAGGCGGGGGACTCCCGGTCGGCGACCGATGCCGGTGCCGACGAGGTCGCGGTGCTGTCGCTGGACGTGTCGTCGGAGCATCCCGTGAGCAGGAGTGCCAGCCCGGCGCCGGCGGCGAGGGTGGTGCGCAATCGGATCATCAGTCCATCCTGACCGACGTGAGGATGGTCTCCAGCGCGGGGGCGCCGTCGGCGGCTCCGCCTGAGACCCCGGCCGCGGCGATCTTGTCGAGGGTCGCGAGACCGGTCTCGTCGATCGTGCCGAAGACGGTGTACTGCGGCGGCAGCACCGAATCGCCGTACACCAGGAAGAACTGGCTGCCGTTTGTCACGGGCTGTCCGGTGTTGGCCATCGCGAGAGTGCCGCGCGGATAGGTCATCGGTTCCTGTGCCGCGGGATCGTCGGCGGCGAACTGGTCGGTCGGGAACTCGTTCGCGAACTGATATCCCGGACCACCCGACCCGCTACCCGACGGGTCGCCGCACTGCAGGACCTGCAGGGACGGCGAGGTGGTCAGACGATGGCAGGCCGTCTCGTCGAAGAAGTTCTGCGAGGCCAGCGACAGGAAGCTGTTGACGGTGCACGGCGAATCGTCGTTGTGCAGGATCAGGCCGATGTTCCCCTGGCTCGTCTCCACGCTGACGCTGATGTCCGTGTTGCCCTCACCGGTGGTGCGGATGCCCTCGGTACGCGGCGGCTCTGCCGGCTTCGACGGTTCGCGGCCGTCCGCGGGGTAGGAGCAGCTCACCGTCTCGGGCAACGGCTCGGACCTGCCCTCGGGGAGCGCGGCATACTCCATTTCCGAACCCGAGGTGTCGTTCGACGCCGCCTCGGTGGCCGTGTCGTCGCCCCGGTTGACCGCCCACAGAGCAACACCGGCGCCGACGACCACGATCACTCCGAGCGCGGACAGCGCGATCGTCATGCGGCGCCGCTTGCGCTCGCGTTCGGCTCGACGCTCGAGCTGCCGTTCGAGTTTGCGTTTCGCGGCCTGGCGCCGTTGTGCGTTGCTCGGCACTGCAGTAGTCCTCCCGTGAACGATCGATGTGGTCCAACCGACTTCGAAGCAGACCCGAGTCTGCCACCCGGGACCGGCAACCCGCGGGCAGGGCGCAACGCATAGTCTGTAGGAGACCTCGAAGGCTTCCACCCGTAGGAGCGATGCTCGTGCTCGTGACCGGATTCCCTGCCGGGATGTTCCAGACCAACTGCTACATCCTCGCGCAGGACAACGCGAAGGAGTGCGTCGTCGTCGATCCCGGCCAGGACGCCGCCGAGCCGCTCGTGGAGTTCCTCACCGGATCCGATCTCACGCCCCGGGCGGTGCTGCTCACGCACGGTCACCTCGACCACATGTGGTCGGCGCAGCCGGTGGCCGACCGGTACGGGATCCCCGTCTACATCCACCCGGACGACCGGATGATGCTCACCGATCCGCTGCAGGGCATGGGGTCGAGCCTTGCGCCCTTCCTCGACGGCGTCGAGTTCGTCGAACCGCAGCAGGTCGTGGAGTTCGCCGACGGGGACGAGATCGAACACGCCGCAATCGAGTTCGTCGTCGACCACACGCCCGGGCACACCCGCGGCTCGGTCGTCCTGCGCACCCGCACCACCACGCCCGACGGAGCCGTCCTGAACGTCGCTCTGACCGGCGACACCCTGTTCCAGGGATCGATCGGCCGCACCGACCTGCCCGGCGGCGACCACGCGCAACTGCTCGACTCGATCGCGCGCAAGTTGCTCGTGCTCGACGACGGCACCAACATCCTCCCCGGACACGGCGGGGCGAGCACGATCGGCCAGGAACGGGTGTCGAATCCCTTCCTCACCGGCCTGGCAGAATCCCGCTGACGGCACGAACACCGACGCATCGACACCGGCGCATCGATACCGACGCACGAACACCGCGATCCGTCCGGTGACCAACCGAGAGAATCCCGAGAGAAGGCAGTACCAGTGAGCAAGGCCTCCACGTTTTCGGCGCCGAAGGGTGTGCCCGATTACGTTCCCCCGCAGTCGGCGGAGTTCGTGGCGGTAAGGGACGGTCTGACCCGTGCCGCACGCCTGGCGGGGTACGGGCATGTCGAGCTGCCCATCTTCGAGGACACCGGCCTGTTCGCTCGCGGCGTCGGCGAGTCCACCGACGTTGTCACGAAGGAGATGTACACCTTCGCCGATCGCGGTGAGCGCTCGGTCACGCTGCGTCCCGAGGGCACTGCGGGCGTGATGCGCGCAGTGATCGAGCACGGCCTCGACCGCGGTCAGCTCCCCGTGAAGCTGTCCTATTCCGGGCCGTTCTTCCGCTACGAGCGCCCCCAGGCGGGTCGCTACCGTCAGCTCCAGCAGGTCGGCGTCGAGGCGATCGGCATCGACGATCCCGCGCTCGACGCCGAGGTCATCGCGGTCGCCGACGCAGGATTCCGGTCGCTCGGACTCGACGGATTCCGCCTCGAGATCACGTCCCTCGGCGACGAGACCTGCCGTCCGCAGTACCGGGAGAAGCTGCAGCAGTTCCTGTTCGCGCTCCCGCTCGACGAGGAGACGCGCCGCCGCGCCGAGATCAACCCGCTGCGCGTGCTCGACGACAAGCGCCCAGAGATCCGCGAGATGACCGCCGACGCACCGCTGATGCTCGACCATCTCTCGGACACCGCTCGCGCGCACTTCGACGAGGTGCTCGCGCACCTCGATGCGATCGGCGTCCCGTACGTCGTCAATCCGCGCATGGTGCGCGGCCTCGACTACTACACGAAGACCACCTTCGAGTTCGTCCACGACGGGCTCGGCGCCCAGTCCGGCATCGGTGGTGGTGGCCGCTACGACGGGCTCATGGAACAGCTCGGCGGCCAGCCGCTCTCGGGCATCGGATTCGGGATCGGCGTCGACCGCACGGTCCTCGCGCTCGCAGCCGAGGGCAAGACCGCCGGCAGTCCCGCGCGGTGCGAGGTCTACGGGGTGCCGATGGGCGACGCCGCCAAGGCCGCGCTCGTGCCCATCGCGCACAAGCTGCGCGCCGCGGGTGTCCGCGTCGACCTCGCCTACGGTGGCCGCGGCCTCAAGGGCGCCATGAAGGCGGCCGACAAGTCCGGTGCCGTCGTCGCCCTCGTGCTCGGCGACCGCGAACTCGAGGCGGGCGAGATCGTCGTCAAGGATCTGCGCAACGGCGAGCAGCACAGCGTTGCACTCACGGACGTCGTCGCCCGTGTGGGTGAGGTCGTTGCCGGCGCATGACGACCGGGACGGTGCCGCCGTCCCGCTCGATCTGATCCCGTCCCGGCTGCTCCGGCCACGCGCCCGCAGGATCGCGCTGCTCGCACTCGCCGTCGGCGTCGTCCTCGGCGTTCTCGTCTGGATCGTCGCGCCCGGATGGGTCGCGCTGCTCGTCGGGGCCGTCTTCGCGGTGCCGCCGGCCGTCGGTGCGTTCCTGGCCACGCGTCGGCACCTGCTGCTGCGCGGCACCGTCGTCACGCTGTCGGGGGCGTTCCGGTCGCGCAGTGTCGATCTCGCGCGACTCGCCGGGGTCGAACTGATCGTCCGGGTGGGCGGGGTATCGCAGGCCGTCGTGCGCGTCAACGACGGTGAGCACAATCTCGTGTCGGTCCCGCTCGCCCTGTACGCCGACGGCGGCGGTCGCGAACTCGACGTGCTGGCCCTGCGAAAGCTTGCGGATGCGCTCGCCACCAGCGAGATCGCTCCGGCGGCGGCGATCTCGTCGGTGCTCGTCGAACAGTTGCGGGCCGAGGCCCGCGACGCCGCGCTCGGCGAACGCCCGCTCTACCGGGCGATCGAACTCGCGCGCGGCGCCGGCCGGGTGCCGCAGACGACGCTGACCGACCACGAGGTCGCCTCCCTCGTCGACTGACAGGCTCGTCCGATCGACGAGTAATGCTCAGCGGTCGTCGTGCGAACCGATCACGGCGGGAACGACCAACGGCAGTTCGCCGACGACCTCGGTGCCCTCCGCGGCGGCACTCAGCAGACGGGTGGGGGAGCGGTGCTTCTCGTCGTCGGATCCGCGAGCGGACGTCGCGGGGACCATCCCGGCGGTCGAGGGTGCCCTTCCCATCGCGCTCGCGCCGGTCGTGGCCGGCGCACCCCCGCCCGAGCCCGGGGCGGTCGGAATCGAAGCGGCGGCAGGCACACCTGCAGTTCCGAACGCGGCCCCCGCGGTGCCGTGACCGGTGACCACTCCGGCCGACACTGTTCCGGCCGATCCCGCAACCGCCGTGCCGACGGTCGGAACCGCCGCGTGTGCGGTGGGCACGGTCGCCGCGTAGGCGGTGGGAGTGGTCGCGGCGTGCGCGGCGGCCGTGAACGGCGCTGCGACACTCGACGCGACATCGGTTGCGGCCGTGGCGACCGTGCGCATTTCCTGCACCCCGGCCACGGCCACCGGCGCGGGCACGGGAATCGGCGTGGTCAGCGCCGTCATCGCGGCGGTGTGGACCGTCAGCTCGCCCCGGGTACGCGCGACGACGGCCAGGGCAGCCTGGAGATGCTGCGCGGCGGACGCCAACAGGGCGGCCTGGCCCGGCGGCGTCGCGAGAGCGGGCGCGGCCGCCATCGCCGTGGCCACGAACGACTGTGCGATGCCGGTCAATTCGATGTTGCCGCGTTCGACGGTCGCCGTGGCGGCGCGGGTGACGTCGCCGATCCGGTCGCCGCGGTCGGCCAGTTCGAGTGCGGACTGTTGTGCGCGCACACCGTGACCTGCGGCCTCGTCGGCCGTCGCCCCCTCCCACGACTCCGGAAGTGCGTGCAGCGCACTGCGTCCGAGCATCGTGGCGGTCTCGAGCAGACGCGACCCCTGCTGCAGGATCGCCGAGGGATCGAGCGAGTCGAGGATACCGGTGCCGAACATCGAGCAGAGTTCGGTGAGCGGCCGCACGATCGTCTCGAGATCGGGCAGCACCGGTACCGGAATCGATTCGAGCAGCTCGACGATCGAATGCGCCTCGAGGACGGGCAGACCCGGCTCCGGAAGAACGGGTTCCGGCAGCGCCGGAAGCGGTGCATCGAGGACCGGTCCGATCGGCGACGCGCGGAGAGCGTCGAGAACGGTCGGTGACGCGGCGGGTGTTGCGGTGTCGATGACCGATCCCTGCATCACAGTCCTCCCGCAGCGTCGGCCAGCGCCGAAGCCGTTCCGGTGTCGGCCGTTTCGTAACCGGTGGCCGCCTCGTGTGCTGCGATGCCGTTGGACGCGTAGGCCCACGACAGTTGCGCGACGGCACGGGTGTGCTCGGACTGGGCCGCGGCGAACACCGCGAGGAACTCTCCGCCGATGAGTCCCAGAGCCGGGCTCAACGCGGAGATGTTGGCCTGCAGATCGAACGTCCCCGCCTGCGCCACCTGCTCGGCCGCACGAAGATTCGTGGCCCCGAACGCTCGAATACCGTCGGGCACCACCCGGATTCCGGCACCGGGAAACAGACCGCTCATCGAACCCCCCATCGAAGATCAGTGTGGCGAGCACTGTAACTCGAGCGCACCGGGCGAGCCACCGGACCCTCGGCCGCCTGTGGATGAACCGGCGGGAACGTCGATGTATTCGTTGCACAGCGAGTGCGCCCCGTCCGATCGACCGCGATGTCGAACGATCTGTTGACAGCGAATAGCACACATGTTCGACTGGAGGTTATGAGGTGGGCGGGTCAGACTGTGGATGCGGACGACGGAGCTCTGCCGGGCCTCGAACGGGCCGGTCTCGTCCGTAGTGTCCGCACGCCGGAGTTCGAGGGAGTCACCTTCCACGAGGTGCTGTGCAAGAGCGCGCTGAACAGGACGCCGGAGGCCTCCCGGTTGCCGTTCCGGTACACCGTCAACACCTTCCGGGGCTGCACCCATGCCTGCCGGTACTGCTTCGCCCGGCCCACGCACGAGTACCTCGATCTCGACGCCGGGCACGACTTCGACTCGCAACTGGTCGTCAAGACCAACGTCGCCGCCGTCCTGCGCCGCGAACTCGCGCGACGATCCTGGACCCGGGAACACGTGGCGCTCGGTACCAACACCGATCCCTACCAACGGGCAGAGGGGCGCTACCGGCTGATGCCCGGAGTCATCCGGGCGTTCGCCGAATCCGGCACCCCCTTCTCCATTCTCACGAAGGGCACGCTGCTGCGCCGCGATCTCCCGCTGCTGTCGCTGGCGGCCGGTCAGGTCGACGTGTCGGTCGCGGTGTCGCTCCCGATCGGCGATCCCGAACTGGCCGCGCACATCGAACCGGGCACGCCGTCACCGAAGGCCCGTCTCGATCTCGTGAAGGCGATCGTCGACGCCGGATTGTCGTGCCACGTCATGGTCGCTCCGGTGCTGCCCTTCCTCACCGACTCGCGACAGCACCTCGACACGCTGTTCGGCTCCCTCGCCGCCGCCGGCGCGTCGGGGGTCACCGTGATACCGCTGCACCTGCGCGGCTCGACCCGCGGGTGGTTCCTGTCGTGGCTCGCGCAGGAGCATCCTGCCCTCATGGGACGCTATCGCCGCCTCTACGGACGGGGCGCCTACGTTGCTCCGGAGTACTCGCAGTGGTTGGACGAGCGGGTCGCGCCCCTGCTCGAACGTCACCGCCTCGGGGTCCGGGCGTCCGCTCGGCGTGAGGAGAAGGGTGCGCTGCGCGCCGACGAACGCGTCCCCGAACCCGAGGCGGCGCTCACCCTGTTCTGAGGCGGTTCGTGGGCGGCGCGTCAGTCGCCGTATGCGAGCCGGAACTTCTCGAACGCCACGCGCGATGCTTCGGGGATCGGTTGCGAGCCGCCTTCGGCGGCGGTGCCGACGTCCACCGAGTCGGCGAGCGCGACGCACCGGCCGTGCTGGAACAGGGCCGAGCCGATCACCACCGACGACGTCCCGATGCGGTGGACACCGGTGGCGATGACGATGTCGTGCGGATAGAACACCTCGGCCAGGAAGTTGATCTCGATCTTCGCGAGTACCGCACGCTCGAAGGGGTGGGTACCGCCCAGGGTCGACGACACGGCCTCCATGACGAGGACGCGGGCCTGCTCGAAGTAGCGGGCGATCGAGACGTTGTTGATGTGTCCGAGCGCGTCGGTGTCGCCGAACAGAGGCGTGATCGTGCGCTGCAACGGATACAGGTCGAGCGAGGTGCGTCGCGGGTCGTACCGCATAGGAGGTACCGCCTTCGGGATCGTGACTGTGACCCGGTCAACATATCCGTGATCCGATCGACGTCTCGCTACGGAGGTGCGGGCGGAGTTCGCCTCGGGGCGGAGGCCTACCGTCTGCCGTCGATCATGCGATCGCGCATGCGGGCGAAGGCCTCGGTCATGGGGGCGATATCGGCGGGGGAGAGCAGGTCGAACATGTTCTCGCGGACCGCCCCGACGTGGCCGGGACCCGCCTCGGCGAGTCTCGCGTAGCCGACACCCGTCAGTTCGGCCCACGCGCCGCGTCGGTCGGATTCGCACTCCACGCGCCGCACCCACCCCGCGTTCTCCATGCGGGAGACGGCGCGGGTGATGCCGCTGCGGGTCGTGGTGCTCGCGTCCGCGAGGTCGCGCATGCGCATCCGGCGGTCGGGTGCCTCGGACAGCAGGACCAGGATCTCGAAGTCGGTGAAGGAGATGTCGGAGTCCCGCAGCAGCTGCTTGTCGAGATTCTGGAACAGCAGGCGCGTCGCATCCAGATAGGCGCGCCACAGGCGCTGTTCGTCGTTGCTGAGCCACTTCGCTTCTCCCATGATCTCCAGTGTACCCGCGTTAGTTGACTGAGCAATCAAATGTGACACACTGGAAGGGTCGACCGACGGACCACCGAGAGGAGTCGAGCGGCATGAGCAACACCGACACCCGTCCCGAGGAGATCCGCTGCCGGACGGAGGACCTCCCCATCCGCGACCCGCTCCGCCCCCGCGTGGAGATCATCACCTCGCGTGAGGTCCCGCTCGGTGGCCCCCGGGCCATGCCCGTGCGCCGCACGCTTCCGCAACGGCAGCGTTCGCTGATCGGCGCGTGGTGCTTCGTCGACCACTACGGCCCCGACGACGTCTCCCGCACCGGCGGCATGGACGTCGCACCGCACCCCCACACCGGTCTGCAGACGGTGTCGTGGCTGTTCACCGGCGAGATCGAACACCGCGACAGTCACGGCGTGCACGCGATGGTCCGGCCGGGGGAGTTGAACCTCATGACCGGAGGCCACGGAATCTGTCACTCCGAGGTCTCCACCTCCGCGACCACGACACTGCACGGCGTGCAGTTGTGGGTGGCCCTGCCCGACGCACATCGCGATGCGCCCCGCGACTTCCAGCACCACGTGCCGCCGGTCGTTCGGGTGCCCGGTGCAGACGTCAAGGTCTTCCTCGGTTCGCTCGCCGGTCAGGAGTCGCCCGTGACGACGTACACCCCACTGCTCGGCGCGGAGATCGTCCTGGACCCCGCGGCCAGCATCACCCTCGACGTCGACCCGTCGTTCGAGCACGGGGTGCTCGTCGACACCGGTACGGTCGCGCTGTTCGGCACCGTGCTCACGCGTGCCGCGCTCGGCTACACCGGAACCGGCGTGCCGACCCTCGAACTGACCAACACCACCGACGAACCCGCACGTATCGTCCTCCTCGGCGGAACACCCCTCGGCGAGGAGATCGTGATGTGGTGGAACTTCGTCGGCCGCGACCACGACGAGATCGTCGCCTACCGGGACGCCTGGGAACGCGGGTCCGATCGGTTCGGCCGCGTCTCCGGCTACACCGGGAGGGTCGAGCGTCTCCCGGCGCCGCCCCTGCCCCAGGCGCGTATCCGCCCCCGCCGCAATCCGCCCACCGCAGATCCGAACTGCCCGACACAGGACCCCGCATGAGCACCGCACCGATTCTCGACGTCCGCCGCGCGGACGACCGCCTCCACACGAAGATCGACTGGCTCGATTCGAGGCACTCCTTCTCGTTCGGCCACCACTACGATCCCGACAACACGCATTTCGGGATGCTGATGGTCAACAACGACGACATCGTCCGTCCGGGAAGCGGTTTCGACACTCACCCGCACCGCGACATGGAGATCGTCACCTGGGTGCTCCGCGGATCGCTCGTGCATCAGGACTCGACGGGGCATTCCGGGGTGATCTACCCGGGTCTCGCGCAGCGCATGAGCGCGGGCTCCGGGATCCTCCACTCCGAGAAGAACGACTCGTGGCGTCATCCCGGTGCCACTGCGTCGTATGCCGCCGAGCACGACGAACCGGTGCGGTTCGTGCAGATGTGGGTGCTGCCGGACGAAGCCGGGATCGAGCCGGGCTACGAACAACTCGAGATCGACGACGAACTGCTCTCCGGCGGACTCGTGCCGGTCGCATCCGGAATGGACGCCTACGCCGACCATTCCGCCATCCGCATCCGCAACAGATATGCCGCCATGCACGTCGCGCGGATGCGTCCGGATCGCCCCGTGACGCTGCCGGACGCACCCTTCGTGCACCTCTTCGTCGCCCGGGGCGAAGCCGCACTCGAGGGAGCCGGACCTCTCGCCGAAGGAGACGCGGTGCGGATCGCCGGAGGTGGCGGTCGACAGCTCACCACAGCCACCGGCGCCGAGATCATCGTCTGGGAGATGCACGCCGCACTCGGACATTCCTGAACACCGACACTCCCGACCGGTCCGGCGGACCGGAGACGGCGGCAGGCCCGCCCCGAAGATCCGGGACGGGCCTGTCGTCGTCGTGGGTCAGCTCGCGGCGCCGCTCATCGGCAGCAGCCGGGCCAGGACGTCCGAGAGGGTGATCAACCCGACGATCCGTCCGTTCTCGGTGACGGTGACCAGATGATTCCTGGTCTCCCGCATCGTCGTCAGCGCCTCGTAGACCGGCGTCGCGGCGTCGATCGTCAGCGCGGGGCGCATCAGTTCGGTCGCCGTGGTTCCGGGTGCGGCCTGGAGACTGTCGCGCACGTGCACGACACCGTCCACGTGTCCGTTGGCGCGCACGAGCAACCGGAGGTGCCCGGTGCGATGGGCCGTCTCACGGATCTCGACGGCCGTCGAGGTCGGCTTCACGCTGCTCGGCTCGGCCTGCGGCGTGACGATCTCGCCGAGCGTGAGCGTCTCGAGCTCCAGCGCGCTGCTCAGATGCCCGTGATAGCGCTCGTCGAGCGTGCCGACGGTGGCCGAGTGCTCGACCAGGTGCCGCAGCGCATCGGGATCCTGACCTTCGGCGACCTGATCCACGGGATCCACGCCGACCTTCCGCAGGCACCAGTTCGCCATGTGGTTCAACCGGACCAGCAGCGGACGGGTCACCCACATGAACGCCCGCATCGGCAGCGCCAGCATCGTGGCGGACTTCTCCGGGTGGGCGATCGCCCACGACTTCGGTGCCATCTCGCCGACGACGAGGTGCAGGAACGTCACGATGATCAGCGCAAGGACGAAGCCGGCCACGTCCGCGAGCCACAGCGGCGCGCCCCAGTTCTCGAACAACGGCGTGAGCCAGTGGTGCACTGCGGGTTTCGTCGTCGCACCGAGTGCGAGCGTGCACACCGTGATACCGAGCTGGGATCCCGCGAGGAGCACCGACAGTTCGGAGGCGCTGCGCAGGGCGGCCCGCGCCGAGCGGCTCGACGTCGCTGCGTCCTCGAGTCGGTGTCGTCGCGCCGCGATGAGCGCGAACTCGACCGCGACGAAGAACGCGCTGGCGGCGATCAGGCCGATCGTCACCACCGCGACGACCACAGGATTACTCATTGCCGGTCACCTCCTCCGTCAGAACGGTCACGCGTACGGACGACGGCACGTGCTTGTCGATGTCGCGTACCTCGGCCACCAGGGTCCTGTGGATCGGGCCGTCCTCGTTCAGCAGTTCGGCGGGCTCCGGATCCAGCGTGATCCGGACGGTGTCACCCACCTCGGGGAGGCCGCCGAACTCGGTGATGACCAAGCCGGCGAGCGTCTCGTAATCGCCCTCGGGCAGTTCGTGGTCGAGGGTGCGGGCCACCTCGTCGATGTGTGCGTCGCCGCGGACGATCCAGCCGTCGCCCTCGGGGCGGATGACCTCGACGGCCATCGCGGAATCGTGCTCGTCGGCGATCTCGCCGACCAGTTCCTCCGCGATGTCCTCGAGGGTGACGACGCCGGCGAAACCGCCGTACTCGTCGATCACCAGTGCCATCTCGTCCTCGGCCCGGGCCAGTTCGGTGAGAACCTCCGGCAGTGCCAGCGTGGCCGGCACGATCACGGGCGGGCGGCATACCCCCGCGGCCGTGCCCGTCGGGGTGTCGAGGCCGAGGAGGTCGTGCAGGTGCACGACACCGCGCAGATCGTCGGACGAGGTGCCCACCACGGGGTATCGGGTGTGCCCCTCGCTCATCTTGTCGAGGATGGTGGCGACCGGCTCGTCCAGTTCGACGACGTCGACCCGCGACCGCGGGATCATCGCGTGTTCGGCGGTCCGGGTCGGGAACTCGAGGATCCGGTCGAGGAGGGTGGACAATTCCGGCGGAAGTTCGCCGGTCTCGCGCGACGCAGCGACGATGTGTTCGAGGTCGCGCGGTGTCGCGGAGTGCTCGACGTCGTGTACCGGCTCGATGCGCAATGTGCGCAGCAGGAGATTCGACGACGCGTCGAAGAGTTTGATCAGCCATCCGAAGACGGCGAGATAGGCGCTCGTCGACAGGGCGAGGCGGCGTGCGACCGGTTCGGGACGGGCGATGGCGAGGTTCTTCGGTACCAGTTCACCGAAGACCATCTGGACCACCGTCGAGAAGAGCACGGCCAGCACGGTGCCGACGGCGACACCCACCGCGGTGGGGATACCCACCCCGCCGAGCAGTTCGCCGAGACCGCTACCGATCAGCGGTTCCGCGACGTAGCCGACGAGCAGGCCGGTGACGGTGATGCCGAGCTGAGCGCCCGAAAGCATGAAGGAGGTGCGGCGGGTGACCGCCAGTGCGCGGGCCGCAGCCGAGTCACCGCCTTCGGCGCGGGCCTTCAGGCGGGAGCGGTCGACGGCCATGTACGCGAATTCCTGCGCGACGAAGTAGCCGGTCAGTGCAGTGATGGCGAGAACGACAAGAATGCCGGCCGCGATTCCGAGGGCGGTCAGCACTTCGGGGACCGGGCTCGGGTGACGAGCAGAGCGTCACATCTGGGCGGGACGGGTCTTCGAGGTTTTCGCTTGGGGGGTTTCATGACTCCCTCGGGTCGGGTCGGGCGGGACGGATGCACTCACAGGATAGGACGAACGGACAGGGGTGGAAGTTCCACACCCGGGGTGGAGGTATGGTCACAAGGCGATCTTGTAATCCTCCGGATTTTCATCCGAATGGACCGGATTGTCCGTCACGGGTATTTCCGAGCGATTACGACATTTCTGACCGATTTTCATAAATGTTTCGCTGTTTCCGCTGGTAGAGAGTTTTTGTGGCCTGGATAACAAATCTATGTGCTGCGCTGGCGTGGAATGCAGGTAACAATTGGATCGCGTGTCGACGCGCGTCGTCACAACTTCGTTGTTGTTCCATTGATGGGAGAAGCCCGTGCCTGCACTCGAGTTCCTTGTCGACCTCTTCGGTAACCTCGCCGACCTGTTCGACGTGCTGAACTTCTTCACCGGTTCTGCTGATGCGGCCGGCGATGCGTTCGGCAGCAGCCAGGCCTGAGCCTCGCAGACTCGAAGGCCCGTGGGTTGATCCCGCGGGCCTTCGTCGTGTCCGGACACGGTCGTGTCCGTCCGGCCAGAGGGTGGAGTACCGCACCCGCCCTCGGCCGCCGTTCTCGACCTCCGTCCTCGAACACGGAAACCGACGTTTGGGTTCGTTCGGTCACGGCTAACCGGGGGACGTAATTCGGACCACTCAACCCAAACGGACGTTCGGTGAGAGGACGCGAAACATGACATCTCGAACCCCAAGCCCCGGCCGTGGCTCGATGACGGCAACGCCGGTGCAGACTGCGGCGCTCGTGGTGGGCGCTGTCTTCCTCCTGGTGGGCATCCTCGGCTTCATCCCGGGGGTCACGTCGGACTACGACCAGCTCTCGGGCGCAGGCCATCATTCCGAGGCCATGCTCCTGGGGATCTTCCAGGTCTCCATCCTGCACAACATCGTGCACCTGTTGTTCGGTGTCCTGGGGCTCGCTGCGGCCCGGGCCGTGGCAACCGCCCGCAGTTTCCTCATCATCGGCGGTGCGATCTACCTGGTGCTCTGGATCTACGGCCTGATCATCGACAAGGACAGCGGCGCCAACTTCGTGCCGGTGAACTCCGCGGACGACTGGCTGCACTTCGTCCTGGGCGTGGGCATGATCGCGCTCGGTGTGCTCCTGACACGCACGCGGACCACCCCGGGCACGGTTCGCCCCTGACCCGTACCCACCCGTCGTGATGACGGGATCCGGAGAACCCCTGGCCCCTCACGCCACGGGTTCTTCGGCATGGGCAGGTACGGGCTCTGCCGGTGCGGGGTCGTCGACCTTCAGCACCCCCGACTCGGCGACTGCGTCGAGCGACAGTGTCCGATAACCCTCGCTGTCGAACAGGACGGTGACGCGATCGTGCTCGCAGGTCATCACCACTCCCGGTCCCCACTCGGCATGCACGACATGCGTGTTCGGGGCGAACACCGACGTCTCGCAGTCCGCCTGGGCAGTATCGGCGCCCGGAAGCACGGATACCGTCGCGACCTCGTCGGACGCGCCGTCCCGGCAGGTGTCGCACCGGCCGCAGGGGTCGGACAGCGTCTCGCCGAAGTACCCGAGCAGGAACCGGCGGCGGCAACCGCGAGTCTCGGCGTAGCCGCGCATCATCTCGACCCGCGATCGGTCCAGTCGTTCGCCCGACGCGGCCGTCTCGCGTGCGCGCTCGACCGCCTTCCGTCGGGGGATGTCGGCGGCGGAGAGTCCACGCCGGCCGGAGACGAGAGCTCCGCACCGTTCGAGCAGGTTCACCGCGTTGGCCAGTCTCCGCCCCCGCACGTCGAGCTCGGTACGCAGCCGTCCGAGCCTCATCGGCGACGCGGAGCGGACCGCCGAGAACACCCGGCCGATCAACTCCTCGTCGGGGTTGTGGGTGGTGAAGAAGGTCGCGAGCGACAGATCCTCGGGGCGGTAGAACATCAGGACGGTGGCCGGTTCGCCGTCGCGTCCGGCGCGCCCGATCTGCTGGTAGTAGGAATCGACCGAGTCCGGTATCGAGGCGTGCACGACGAAACGCACGTCCGGCTTGTCGATGCCCATGCCGAAGGCGGAGGTCGCCACCACGACATCGCAGCGACCGTCGAGGAATCCGAGGTGAACGTCCTCGCGCTCGGCCGCGCGCATCCCGGCGTGATACGGGCACGCGTCGATCCCGCGTTCACGCAGGGCCTCGGCGTATCGCTCGGTGTCCTTGCGGGTCGCGGCGTACAGAATGCCGGGACCGGGCAGGGACGCCACGGCCTCGACGACGGCGCGTCGCTTCTCGCCGTCGTCGGTGTGCCTGCGCACCTCGATGTCGAGATTCGGGCGGTCGAAACCACCAGCGACGACGAGCGGATCCCGCATGCGCAACGCCTCGACGATGTCCTCGCGGACCGGGGGTGAGGCGGTGGCGGTGAGCGCGACGACGGGTGGCCGGCCCAAGGCCTCGGCCACGTCTCCCAGGCGTAGATATTCCGGCCTGAAGTCATGGCCCCACATGGCGACACAGTGCGCTTCGTCGACGACGAGGAGCGAGACCTCCACGCCTTTCAGGCGCTCCAGGACCTCGTCCTTGGCGAGCTGCTCGGGGGCGAGGAAGACGTAGTCGGCATCGTGTTCGAGCACGGCCCGCCAGTTCGCCTCGTTCTCCGACTCGCGCTGGCGCGAATTGATCGCGACCGCCTCGGGTGCCTCCGAGTGGTCCAGACCGGCGATCTGATCGTTCTGGAGCGCGATCAAGGGCGAGACGACGACCGTCACCCCCGGTAGCAGCAGCGAGGGCACCTGATAGATCGCGGACTTCCCGGAGCCGGTGGCCATCACGGCGAGGATGTCGCGTCCGCCCAGCAGCGGAACCATCGCGTCCAGCTGTTCGGGACGCAGCGTGTCCCAGCCGAACACCTTCTGCGCGGCGGCGCAGAGTTCCTCGCGTGCATCCTCCGATGCTTTGTCGGACGACGACCGATACATCTTGTGCTGCAAGTGGACTCCAGAATTCGGAAGGGACTGCGCGTGAAGGTGCGCGCGCAGGGTGCCCTCCGCATACCCGAGGACGTGCCCGCCCCAAACGGTTGCGCCCTCGGAGGCGGAACAGCCGTGAGATCCCGGTGCCGTGTCGACCCCGAGCGGTGTGGGTACCCGCCTGCCATACGTGCCGAGGAGGAGATATGAACGACGCTCGACCTCTCGCTGTGGTGACCGGAGCATCGCGAGGCATAGGCCGGGAACTGGCGGCCCTGTTCGCGGCCGACGGATACGACTGCGTACTCGCGGCGAGATCGGACGCTCTGGACGAGGTCGCCGCAGACCTGCGGACGTCCGGTGCGGAGGTGGTGTCGGTCCACGCGGATCTGAGGACTCCGGAAGGGGTCCGGGCGGTCCACGAGGCCGCGACGGCCGGAGGTCGCGTCCCGGCGGCGGCTGCGCTCAACGCCGGTGTCGGGATCGGCGGACCGTTCGTCGACGCAGAGCTCGAGGACGTCCTCTCGATCGTCGACGTCAACGTGCGCTCGACGGTGCATCTGGCGCACCTGCTGCTGAACGACATGCTGCGGGTGGGCTCGGGCCGGATGCTCGTCACCTCGTCGGTGGTGTCGAAGATGCCCGGCCCCTACCAGGCCGTGTACAACGCGTCCAAGGCCTTCGTGCAGTCCTTCACCGACGGCGTCCGCAAGGAACTCGACGGCAGCGGGGTCACGCTCACCGCGATGCTCCCCGGTGCCACCGACACCCACTTCTTCGCACGTGCCGGGATGCTCGACACGATCCTCGGGAAGGCGCCCAAGGACGATCCCGCGCACGTCGCGCGCGACGGTTATGCTGCTCTGATGCGCGGCGAGGCGAACGTGGTGCCCGGCTCCGTGCTCGCGAAATCCATGGCGGTCTTCGGCACGGTGGCGCCCGACGCGGTGACCTCGGCGGTTCACCGGGTCCTGGCCAAGCCTCGATCGGGGCGATGATCCGCGACGGCAGGACCGCTCAGTCGGATCGCGTCCGCACTGCCGGGCGGGTGGGGTGGTCGTAGCGCACCAGGACGTCCGCGTCCGCTCCTGAATGGTCGAGCACTGCATGTTCGAGCACCGCGTCATGTTCGAGCACCGCGTCGATCGTCCAGTGATCCTCGGGGCGCGTGCGCCTTTCGAGCGCGCCCCGGGACATCGTCAGGACGACGGTGACATCGAAGTCGAGACCACGGCCGAGAAGCATGGGGCCGGCGACGACGAGGATCTGGTCCTCCGCCGCTCGCCGCGGGCGCTCGCGCGCCGAACGGTCGGTGCGTTCGTCCCACAGCCGCGGAAGCCATCGTCGATGTTCGCGTACCGCGCGCAGCACCTCCCGGTCGACCGCGGCGTAGTCGAACCAGTCGTGGCGGTAGCTGTACGGATCGGTCCGTCCGTGCTCGAGCCGGAGCGATGCGGGCCGGACGAAATCGTGGAGATCGACGACGTCCGCTGCGCGGCCCCGCGTTCTCAGTTCCGTCGCGACACGCTGTGCGAATTCCACCGGGTCTGCCGCGTCCGGTGCGCTCACGGCGATGCACACGCTTCCGGTGAGCGCCTCGGCGCGATCGGCGACGGAGGCCGTGAGTATCTCGGGGGTCAGGGGAGTGAAGGCGGGCATCGCTCGCCGTTCACGCCCTTCCGCGTGTGGGGGTCACCAGGGCGGTGTGTCGTTCCCGTCCGGTACCGGTGTGTCGAGAAGCCGGTCGAGCCAGAGCACCGCCTCGACCAACGCTTCCATCTGCGACGCCCAGTCCATGGCGAAGACCACTTCGTCGAGGTCGCTGCGGGCCGCGACCGAGTCGCCGGCGAGCGCGTCGACGACCGCTTTCATTACGGTGCTCTCCGGCTGCGGGAGTTCCTCCGGCCGGACGTGACGGCCGCTCTCGGTCCGGATGGTCAGTTCGAAGCTCTCGTCGCCACGCACCTGCGGGCCGATCTTGTCGACGACGACGTCGGCGATCGTCGAGACCGTCCACCTCAGCACGCCCCCGTAGAGCGGGGGAGTGATCTGTGACGGCGAGTCCGAACCGGGGCTCGACACCAGCGCCGCGACCTCTTCGGTCAGTTCGCTGTAGCCGTCCTCGTGTGCGAGAGCGAGAAGGCGTCCTCCCATCACCGCGTCGCTGCGTGTGATTCCGGCTCGTTCTTCGTGCATGCAGAACGAATGCCCCGTTTTGTGTCCCATCACACATCGCGGTCGCGACGGGTGTGCGAGAGCCGTCGTCACGAGAGTGAGGAAAATCACATTCGCGGGCTATCCTGAGGTCATGAAGCACATTGCCACTGGTCCGAAGGATGTCACGGTCGGTGTCGGGGACACGATCGAGCTGCACCTTCCCGAGAACACCTCCCGGGACTACTGCTGGTCGACGTCGAGGGTCGGAGAGGGACTCGTCCTTCGCGACATCCGATTCCTGCCGTCGAAGAACCCGTTGCCGGGAGGGACCGGCGAGCGGGTCTTCTGTTTCAAGGCGCGCCGCGCCGGTACCTGGCCCATCTCGCTGCGCATGCGGAAGCATGCCGACCTGGTCGCCGACCGCGCGAACATGACCGTCACCGTCGCGTGACGGCGTCCCGGCGCTCGCTCTGCGGTTCACGACACCGCGGGACTCAGCGCAGTGCCGGCGGGTTGTCGAGATCGCGTGCCGAGTAGGTGTCGCACGCGTCGACCCGGCCGGTGCGGTATCCGGCCAGGAACCAGGCCTGACGCTGCTCGGACGACCCGTGAGTCCATCCCTCCGGGTTCACCCGGCCGGTGGCGGCCCGCTGGATCCGGTCGTCGCCGACGGCCGACGCGGCCGACAGTGCGTCGCGGATGTCGGTGTCGGTGAGCGGCACGAGGAAGGGCTCTCCGGTGGTCGGCTCGGGCAGCTTGTCGGCGTGGTAGGCCCACACCCCGGCGTAGCAGTCGGCCTGCAGTTCCGTACGGACGGCGCCGGATTCGGGGCCGCGCGGGTCGGCCTGTGCGCGACCGAGATCGCCGAGTTGGTTCTGCAGGTGGTGCCCGAACTCGTGGGCGACGACGTATTCCTGCGCGAGCGGACCTCCACTGGCGCCGAACCGTGTCTCGAGTTCGTCGAAGAAGCTGGTGTCGAAGTAGGCGGTCCGGTCCGCCGGGCAGTAGAAGGGCCCGATGTCGCTGGTGGCGTTGCCGCAACCGGTGGACGTGGCCGAGGTGAAGATCTCGACCTCCGGCTGCACGTAGGCCACGCCGGTCTGCGTCGCGAACTGCTGCTCCCACACCGAGTCGAGCGACCCGACGGTGTAGAGCACCCGGCAGTCGACGTTCTCGTTCGCGGCGCTGCCACCGACCTCGCACTGTTCGAGTGCGCTCTCGGCTTGCGGATCGCCGGAGGTGTCGGGCACTCCCGAGCCGAGCAGCGAGGACGGATCGCCGCCGAACAGCAGCGCCAGGATGATGACGATCAGGCCGCCGGCCCCGCCACCGAGAGCGAGCTTTCCACCGCGCCCACCGCCGCCGGTACGGACACGGCCCGCATCCATGCGTGCACCTTCTCTGAACGTCATCGCCGCCGCTTTCTCCTGTGTTCGTAGGATTCGGACAAGCTTGGCACGAACTATTCGGTACGGGTGCGCTCGGGCCGATCGTGTCTTTCGTAGGATTACAGCCGACGAACCCGTCGCTGATCGTTTCGAAAGGAATTCCGTGCTGCGCACCCATCTCGCCGGCTCGTTGCGAGCCGAGCACGCCGAGCAGACAGTCACCCTCACCGGTTGGGTTGCCCGGCGACGCGATCACGGCGGGGTCATCTTCATCGACCTGCGCGACGCCTCGGGTGTCTCGCAGGTGGTCTTCCGCAGCGCCGGCGTCCTCGAGCAGGCGCACCGGCTCCGCGCGGAGTACTGCGTCCGGATCACCGGCAAGGTGGAGGTCCGCCCCGAGGGCAACCAGAACTTCGAGATCCCGACCGGTGCGATCGAGGTCGACGCCTCCGAGCTCGTGGTTCTCAACGAGGCCGCCCCGCTGCCGTTCCAGCTCGACGATCAGGTCGGCGAGGAAGCGCGCCTGAAGTACCGCTACCTGGATCTGCGTCGCGAGAAGCCCGGCAAGACCATCCGTCTGCGCAGCAAGGTCAACGCCGCGGCCCGCGCGGTGCTCGCCCACCACGAGTTCGTGGAGGTCGAGACCCCGACCCTCACGCGCTCCACCCCGGAGGGCGCGCGCGACTTCCTGGTCCCGGCCCGCCTGCAGCCCGGCAATTTCTACGCTCTGCCGCAGTCCCCGCAGCTGTTCAAGCAGCTGCTCATGGTCGGTGGCATCGAGCGCTACTACCAGATCGCCCGCTGCTACCGCGACGAGGACTTCCGCGCCGACCGTCAGCCCGAGTTCACCCAGCTCGACATCGAGATGGCGTTCGTCAACCAGGACGACGTGATCCTCCTTGCCGAGGAGGTGCTGCACGCGTTGTGGCGCCTGGTGGGCTACGAACTCGAGACCCCGATCCCGCGGATGACCTACGCCGAGGCCATGCGCCGCTTCGGCACCGACAAGCCGGATCTGCGTTTCGGCATCGAACTCGTGGAGTGCAAGGAGTTCTTCAAGGACACCACCTTCCGCGTCTTCCAGGCCGAGTACGTCGGTGCCGTCGTCATGCCCGGTGGCGCGAGCCAGCCGCGTCGTCAGCTCGACGCGTGGCAGGAGTGGGCCAAGCAGCGCGGTGCCAAGGGTCTCGCCTACGTGCTCGTCGGTGAGGACGGCACGCTGAGCGGTCCGGTCGCCAAGAACCTCACCGACGCCGAACGCGAGGGTCTCGCTGCGCATGTGGGCGCGAACCCCGGCGACTGCATCTTCTTCGCCGCCGGTCCCACCAAGCAGATGCGTGCACTGCTCGGCGCCGCCCGCGACGAGATCGCCCGCAAGCTCGATCTGATCGATCCGAACGCATGGGCGTTCGTGTGGGTGGTCGACGCCCCGCTGTTCGAGCCGGCGGCCGACGCGACCGCGAGCGGTGATGTGGCCCTCGGTCATTCGGCGTGGACCGCGGTGCACCACGCGTTCACCTCGCCCAAGCCCGAGTACATCGACACCTTCGACACCGATCCTGGTTCGGCGCTGGCGTACGCCTACGACATCGTCTGCAACGGCAACGAGATCGGTGGCGGCTCGATCCGTATCCACCGCCCCGACATCCAGGAGCGGGTGTTCAAGGTGATGGGCATCTCGGAAGAGGAGGCGAACGAGAAGTTCGGCTTCCTGCTCGAGGCGTTCAAGTACGGCGCGCCCCCGCACGGTGGCATCGCCTTCGGCTGGGACCGCATCACCGCGCTGCTCGCCGGGATGGACTCGATCCGCGAGGTCATCGCGTTCCCCAAGTCCGGTGGCGGTGTCGATCCGCTGACCGATGCTCCCGGCCCGATCACGCCGGAGCAGCGCAAGGAGACGGGCATCGACTTCGTGCCCGAACCCGAGACCGAGGGCGCCGACAAGGCCTGATCACCCGTAGCCGTCGATGGCGCGGTGTCGCCCGTCTCCGGACGGGGGCACCGCGCCGTCGTGTGTGCCGTCCGGCGGTGTTCCCGGGTGAGGTTCGTGGGCTCGATGAGGTTTGTGAGGATCCTGCCCGGGTACTCCGTCGGTCCGGCGCCAACGGGGGCGACGGATCGAGGAGGTATCCATGGCCGACGCACGCGTGATCTTCTACAAGCCGCTCGCTCTCGCAGCCAGTGTGGGAGGTGGCATCCTCGCCGGAGCCGTCTTCAACCAGGTGTGGAAGAAGGTCGGCGGCAGTGACGAACGGCCCGAACCTCAGGATCTGTCGCAGCGCACCCGGGACGTGCTGATCGCGGCCGCCCTCCAGGGTCTGATCTTCGGGGTCGTGAAGGCTGCGGTGGATCGTGGCACCGCCCGTGGTTTTCAAAAGGTGACACACGTTTCACCGGAATGATCGTGACGTGTCCCGATCGTGATCGGCGCCCGAGGAGCGGAGCGGCCGGAGCGGGAACAGGGACACGCCCGGATGAACAGCGATTTCCCCTCGCAAAGCAGACAAAAGCGACCTGGTGGGCCGGGCGTAGGTGAGGAAGGTCCTGCTCGATCCGAGCATTGTGGAGGACCTCGTCGTGACCGAGAACCTGTAGATTGGGCAGTGATGACCGCAACATTGGCAGACCCCGTGTCCGAGGTGGTTCACGCCGCCGAAGCGCTGCTCACCCGCCGTACCGGCGCCACGGTGACCCTGACCGATCCCGTGGATCTCGGGGGCAGTGGACGTTCGGTGGTCGTACGGGTACGAGTGGCCGCCAATCCGTTCTCGCTCCCGCGCACCCTGGTCCTCAAGCAGGTGCCGCCCTCGCGCGGCACCGGCCACGTCGACTTCCGCGGTTCAGAGACGGACGAGCAGATCGCCTTCCTCCGCGAGGCGGTCTCCTACCAGTTCACGACGGCCCTCGCGAAGGATCACCGTCCGGGCGCCGAACTGCTCGCCTACGACTTCGATGCCCGCCTGCTGGTGCTCAGCGACCTCGGCGACGCGACCACCCTGTCGGAGGTGCTGCGAAACAGCTCCGAGGCCGCCGGGAACACCCTGATGGCCCTGGCCCAGGCACTCGGACGCATGCATGCCGCGACCGTCGGCCGCGAGGAGGACTTCGCGGCGCTGCTGCGTCGCGCCGACGTCGCGCGGGTCGCCGACGCCGTGTCCCAGCAGGCCCTCGATGCCGTGCGGGGTGTGCCCGAGCTCCTCGAGGCCGACTTCGGCCTGTCGGTGCCCGAATCGGTACGCGAGCGTGCCGAGCGGGCGTCCAAGCTGTTCACCGGCGGGCGTTTCCGGGCTTTCAGCCCGTCCGACCTGTGCCCCGACAACATCGTGGTCGGCGACGAGGGTGTGCAGTTCCTCGACTACGAATGGGGCGGCTTCCGCGACGCGACCCTGGACATCGCGTACGCACTCAGCTCCTTCCCGCTGTGCCTGTGCTCGGTGCCGCTGTCCGTCGATCGCATCCGTGCGATGGCCGACGCGTGGCGCGCCGAGGTCGTCGCCATGTGGCCGCAGCTGGCCTACGACGAGGTACTCGAGGAGCGGCTGCTCGACGCCCTGCTCGCGTGCATCTGGCTGAGCACGCACCTGTTCCTGCCCGAGGACCATGCGCGGATCGCCTCGGTACGCGAACACGGACTGTCGGTGCCGCGCATCCCGGCGCTCCGCGCCCGCTGGTCGCTGCTCGCCGAGTTCGCCACCGCGACAGGCCACGACGACGTCGCCGCACACGCCCGCGACGTGCTCGCCCACCTCGAGGACCGCGCCGCCGGTTAGAGCGGTCGATCGGGCAGGCGCCGACCGGCGTCTACACCAGCGGAGCGGCGGGCTCGATCCTCGTCGCGCCGTCGGCCACCCGGTATCCCGCGACGCGGCGCGCGGCCGCGTTCGGATCCGTGCGCTCGCCGATGAAGAACCACTCCATCTGTGTCGCGTCGGGAGTCACGTCGAGTACCCCGTAACCGTGCGAATCGAGTTCGACGAACCGCACGTGCCGATTCGTCGCGGTCGCCGTCGCCTCCAGCGCGGGAGACAGGCTCCGCGGGGGCACACCCAGCAACTCGTCGATGTTCGCCGACGTCACCGACGGAACCACGAACTCCGTGGCGACGGTGCCGGCACCCGGATAGTCGGCGGCGTCCACCGGGACGTCCATCGCCCACGAGGTGTGGATGTCGCCCGTGAGGAAGACGACGTTGCGCAGTCCCGCCGCCGTGATGGTGTCGATCAACCGTCGACGGTCGGCGGTGTAACCGTCCCACTGGTCGGTGTTGAAGGGCAGACCTCCTGCCGGCACTCCGACGAGTTCGGTCAGTGCTCCGGTGGTCCGCGGATCGAGGGGCGGCAACACGATCGGCGAGAACATCACCGAATTGCCGATCAACTGCCACCGGGTGGGGGAGCTTGCCAGGCCGGCGGTGAGCCACTCCATCTGGTCCCGTCCGGTCATCGTGCGACCCGGATCGTCGACCTGCCGTCCGGCTCCGAGGACCTGCTCGGAGCGATAACTCCGCAGATCCAGCATCGACAGTTCGGCGAGCCGTCCGTACCGCAGGCGCCGGTAGAGCCGTCCGCCGTTCGGGCGAACCGGCATCCACTCGTCGTAGGCCTGCACCGATGCGGCCTTGCGGGGCGCCCAGTCGCCCTCGACGAGGGGATCGTGATTCTCCGCCCCGCCCGCCCAGGCGTTGTTCGCCGACTCGTGGTCGTCCCAGATCACGATCCACGGCACCTTCGCGTGCAGCGCCTGCAGGTTCGGATCGGTCTTGTACTGCGCGTGCCGGATGCGGTAGTCGGCGAGACTCACGATCTCGTGGGCGGGCTCGTGCGTCCGGACGCCCCGGCCACCGGCGACGGGGAACTTCCCGGCCGCGTACTCGTACAGATAGTCGCCGAGGTGCACCACGGCGTCGAGATCGTCGCGTGCGGCGAGGTGGCGGTAGGAGGAGAAGAAACCGCCCTCCCAGTCGGCGCACGACACGACCCCGAAGCGCAGGCGTGCGACCGCAGCGTCGGGCGAGGGCGCGGTGAACGTCCTGCCGCTCGGGGAGACGGCACCACCGGCGCGGAATCGATAGAAGTAGGTCGTGCCCGGTGCGAGCCCGCGGGCGTCGACCTTGACCGTGTGGTCGGAGACGGAACTCGCCGTCACCGTCCCACTCGCGACCAGCGTGTCGAAGCTGTTGCTGCGGGCGAGTTCCCAGGTGACCGGGACGTCCGGTCCCGCACCCGAGCCGGGTGTCGCCTGCGGCGAGGGTGTCACCCGCGTCCACAGGATCACCGCGTCGGGCAACGGATCTCCCGATGCCACGCCGTGCGCGAAGACGGCGGGGGATGCCTGCGCGTGCTGCGAGGTCGAGGCGAAGGCCGCAACACCGGCGGCGAGGATCGACGACCGGAGCACGGCGCGGCGGGACACATGATCGGCGGTCGGTGTCGTGGGCACGATCAAGATCCGACCACACGGTCGGTCATCCGTCCATGCGAACGACGAACACCGCCGCCGACCGGGCGTCGGCGCGAGCTTGTAGCGTCGGATGCGTGAGTGATCTTTTCGGGGCGAACGACCCGTCTGCCGAACCGGACGCCCTGTTCGAGGCGCCACGCGAACCGGAACCCGAGGGCGAACCGCAGGTCCGCCGACAACCGGTCGCGGCCGGCGGCGCGAATGCGCCGCTCGCTGCGCGCATGCGACCGGCGAGTCTCGACGAGGTGGTCGGGCAACAGCACCTGCTCGAACCGGGAGCACCGTTGCGGCGGCTCGTCGAGGGATCGGGAGCCGCCTCCGTCGTGCTCTACGGTCCGCCCGGCACCGGGAAGACGACCCTGGCCTCACTGATCTCCGGAGCCACCGGACGCCGGTTCGAAGCGCTGTCCGCCCTGTCCGCGGGCGTCAAGGACGTGCGTGCCGTCATCGACCTGGCACGTCGGCGCCTCACCCACGGCGAACAGACCGTGCTGTTCATCGACGAGGTCCACCGCTTCTCCAAGACCCAGCAGGACGCGCTGCTCGCCGCCGTCGAGAACCGCATCGTGCTGCTCGTCGCCGCGACGACCGAGAACCCGTCGTTCTCCGTGGTCGCCCCGCTGCTGTCGCGCTCGCTGGTGCTGCAACTGCAGCCGCTCGGGCCCGACGACATCCGGGCACTGCTCGAACGTGCGCGCACCGACGCCCGTGGACTCGCGGGTGCGGTCGAGATCGACGACGACGCCCTCGACCACCTCGTCCGGCTCGCCGGGGGCGACGCCCGCCGTGCCCTGACGGCGCTCGAGGCCTCCGCCGACACGGCGCTCGCCGTCTCCGGTGGCGACGCGGCCGTCATCGACCTCGCGACCGTGGAGTCGAGCATCGACGAGGCCGCCGTCCGTTACGACCGCGACGGCGACCAGCACTTCGACGTCGCGAGCGCCTTCATCAAGTCGCTGCGCGGCTCCGACGTCGACGCGGCACTGCACTATCTGGCACGGATGATCGTCGCGGGGGAGGACCCGCGCTTCATCGCCCGTCGCCTGATGATCCAGGCCAGCGAGGAGGTGGGCATGGCCGACCCCACCGCTCTGCAGACGGCGGTCGCCGCAGCGCAGGTCGTGCAGCAGGTCGGGATGCCCGAAGCCCAGCTCGCGCTCGCCCAGGCCACCATCCACATCGCCACCGCACCCAAGTCGGGCTCGGTGACCGCCGCGCTCGGCGCCGCGATCGCCGACGTGAAGGCGGGCAAGGCCGGTCCGGTGCCCGCCCATCTGCGCGACGGTCATTATCAGGGCGCGCAGAAGCTCGGCAACGCGATCGGCTACAAGTTCCCGCACGCGCACCCGGACGGCGTGCTCGCGCAGCAGTACGCCCCGGACGAGCTGGTCGGCGTCGACTACTACGAGCCGACCGGTCGCGGTGTGGAACGGGAGCTGTCGGCCCGCCTGCCCAAGCTGCGCCGCATCGTGCGCGGTGAGCGGTGACGCCGTCCGTCGAGTACTCACGGCGCCGTACCGAGGCCACTTTCGGCGGCGCGATAAGCTGAAGAACGGCCGATCGACAGGATCGACCGCCCGCCCCGGGTAGTTCACACCATCGCCAGACCACAAAGGACCATCGACGTGCAGACCCACGAGATCCGCAGGCGCTTTCTCGATCACTTCGTGAAGGCGGGACACACCGAGGTGCCCAGCGCGTCGCTGATCCTCGCCGATCCCAACCTGCTGTTCGTCAACGCCGGCATGGTCCCGTTCGTGCCCTACTTCCTCGGGCAGCAGACCCCGCCCTACACCCGCGCCACGTCGGTGCAGAAGTGTGTGCGCACCCTCGACATCGAGGAGGTCGGCAAGACCACCCGCCACAACACCTTCTTCCAGATGGCCGGCAACTTCTCGTTCGGCGACTACTTCAAGGAAGAGGCCATCACCTTCGCGTGGTCGCTGCTCACCGGCTCCGTCGAGGACGGCGGCTACGGAATCGACCCCGAGAAGCTGTGGGCGACGGTCTATCTCGACGACGACGAAGCGTTCTCGATCTGGCGCGACAAGGTCGGCGTGCCCGAGGAACGCATCCAGCGTCGCGGCATGAAGGACAACTACTGGTCGATGGGCATCCCCGGACCGTGCGGTCCGTGCTCCGAGATCTTCTACGACCGCGGCCCCGCCTACGGCGTCGAAGGCGGCCCCGAGGCCGACGAGGACCGCTACATCGAGATCTGGAATCTCGTGTTCATGCAGAACGAGCGCGGTGAGGGCGGTGCCAAGGACGACTACCCGATCCTCGGCCCGCTGCCGAAGAAGAACATCGACACCGGCATGGGTGTCGAGCGCGTCGCCTTCCTGCTCCAGGGCGTCGAGAACGTCTACGAGACCGACCTGCTGCGCCCCGTGATCGACAAGGCCGCCGAACTCACCGGCGCCGTCTACGGCGCGAAGCACGACGACGACGTGCGCTTCCGCGTGATCGCCGACCACGCCCGCACCGCGGCGATGCTCATCGTCGACGGCGTCAACCCCGGCAACGACGGCCGCGGCTACGTGCTGCGCCGCCTGCTCCGCCGCATCGTGCGCTCGGCGCGTCTGCTCGGCGCCGACAAGCCCACCATGCGCGAGTTCATGGCGGTCGTGCGCGACACCATGGCCCCGTCCTATCCCGAACTCGACACCGACTTCTCGCGCATCGAGACCGTCGCGGTGGGCGAGGAGACGGCCTTCCTCAAGACCCTCGGTACCGGCAGCAAGCTGTTCGAAGGCGCCGTCGAGACCGTGAAGTCGCAGGGTAGGAATGTGCTCGGTGGCACGGAGGCGTTCACCCTCCACGACACCTACGGGTTCCCGATCGACCTCACCCTCGAGATGGCGGCCGAGGCGGGCCTGACCGTCGACGAGGAGGGCTTCCGATCGCTCATGGCCGAGCAGCGCCAGCGCGCCAAGGACGACGCCCGCGCCCGCAAGCACGCCCACGCCGACCTGACCGTCTACAAGGAACTCCTCGACCGCGGTCCCACCGAGTTCACCGGTTTCAGCGAGCTGGTGACCGAGGCGCACGTGCTCGCCGTCATCACCGGTGGCGAGCGCCTGCACGCGGCGAGCGCGGGCCAGCAGGTCGAGCTCATCCTCGACCGCAGCCCCCTCTACGCGGAGTCCGGCGGCCAGATCGCCGACATCGGCACCATCACCGGCCCGGGCCTGAAGATCAAGGTCGACGACGTCCAGAAGATCGCCAAGCAACTGTGGACCCACAAGGTCACGGTGCTCGAGGGCCAGGTCGTCGAAGGCGACGCCGTCCTCGTGCAGGTCGATCCCGAGTGGCGCAAGGGCGCTACCCAGGGCCACTCCGGCACCCACCTGGTCCACGCCGCGCTGCGCGAGGTGCTCGGCCCCAACGCCGTGCAGGCCGGTTCGCTCAACAAGCCCGGCTACCTGCGCTTCGACTTCTCGTGGCCCGGCGCCCTGTCCGAGCAGCAGAAGCAGGACATCGAGGCCGTCACCAACGAGGCCGTCGCGGCGAACTATCCCGTCAACACCTTCGTCACCGACCTCGACAAGGCAAAGAAGATGGGCGCGATGGCCCTGTTCGGCGAGAACTACGGCGACGAGGTCCGCGTCGTCGAGATCGGCGGCCCGTTCTCGATGGAGCTGTGCGGCGGCACGCACGTGCAGCACTCCTCGCACGTCGGCACCGTCACCCTCCTCGGTGAGCAGTCCGTCGGTTCCGGCATCCGCCGCGTCGAGGCGTACGTCGGTCTCGACTCGTACCGCCACCTGGCGAAGGAACGCGCGCTGCTCGCGGGCCTGTCCTCGACCTTGAGGGTTCCCTCCGAGGAGGTGCCCGGACGTGTCGAGGCCCTGCTCGATCGGCTCAAGGCCGCCGAGAAGGAACTCGAGAAGACCCGCGCCGCGAACGTCGCCGCCGCAGCCGGAACGTACGCGGGCAAGGCGCAGCGCGTCGGTGACGTGCTCGTCGTGGCCGAGGCCGCCCCGGAGGGTGTCGCCGGCAACGACCTGCGCACACTCGCATCCGACGTCCGTGGCCGGCTCGGCACCGAGCCCGCCGTGGTGCTGCTGCTCGGCAACGCCGGCGGCAAGGTGCCCTTCGTCGTGGCCACCACCAAGGCTGCGCAGGAGAAGGGCATCAAGGCAGGCGACCTCGTCGCGAGCTTCGGTCCCGCGATCGGTGGTCGCGGGGGCGGCAAGCCCGACATGGCTCAGGGCGCAGGGTCGGATCCGGCCGGTATCCCGGCCGCACTCGATGCTTTCCGTGCCCGTCTGAGCGAGCTGGCCGGCTGAGCGTGGCCGAACCGCCGCGCCCCGATCGTCCCGGAGTGGACGATCCCGGCCGTGGTCGCCGCATCGCAGTCGACGTCGGTAGCGTCCGGATCGGGGTCGCCTCCAGCGACCCCGACGGGATCCTCGCCACCCCGGTCGAGACGGTGCCGCGGTCCAAGGAACGCGGACCCGACGCACCCGATATCCGGCGCATCGTCGAGATCGTTAGGGAATACGAGGCTGTTGAGGTTATCGTCGGGCTGCCGCAGACACTGCGCGGTGAGCCCGGCAAGGCTGCGAAACTGGCGAGCGACTTCGCGCGTCGACTTCGCCGTGCCCTACCCGACGTTCCCGTGCGCCTGGCCGACGAACGTTTCACGACGGTCACTGCGGCGCGCGCCCTCCGCGAGAGCGGGGTGAGTGCGCGAGGTGCGCGGCCGGTCATCGACCAGGCTGCCGCCGTGGCCATCTTGCAGGGTTGGTTGGACGAGCGGAGTTCGGTAGTGAACGAGTCGGGGCGTGACGCGGGGGGCAGCCGGTGAGCCGGCACGGACGACACGACGACCATTCGGAGAACGCACGGCAGGATCTGTTCGCGGATCCCTACGCCGGTGGGTACACGGAACCTCCAGTGGATCGCACCGGATCCGAGGATCCGTATCGATCCGGATCCGAGGATCCGTATCGATCAGACCCGCGTTACCGGTACGACGATCCGTACGCATCCGACCCTCGAGGTCACGATGCGTACGGGCACGACCCGTACGGCAACGACTCCCACGGCCGTGATCCGTACGGCGGTGGTGGGTACGAGGGCGTCCCGGGTGGGCACCCGGAGGCCCGTCGACCCGGTCCCGACGATCACGAGACCACGGTCCTGAACTTCGAGCCGGGTGTATTCGAGGGCCCGCCGCCCGGTCACGCCGAACAGGGTTACGGCGAGCAGGGCTATGCCGAGCAGGGCTACGGCGACGGGGGCTACGCAGGATCCGGGTACGAGCACGAGGGATTCACCGGCGCCGATCCCGGACACGCTCCGGCCGATCACCCCGACAGGGCACACCTCGACGGGGGACATCTCGACGACGAGTACCCGGGCGGATACTCCTACGCCGCACGCGACGCGAACCGTGACGCCTACCGCGACGACGACCCCGCCGACGACGCGGTCGCAGCGGAGGAGATCACCGCCGAGCAGCGTGCGGTCCCCCTCGCGGTCGGTGGTTCGGAACGCGCCGCACGCCGTGATCAGAAGGCGAGCGGGCGCAAGAAGCGCGGACGTGTCGTAGGCGCGCTCGCCGCCGCGGTGCTCCTGCTCGTCGTCGTGGGTGGCGGCTATCTCGCCTACGACCGGTTCCTCGGCACCGATCTTCCGCCGGACTTCACCGGACCTCCCGGACCGGCCGTCGTCGTCCAGGTCAACCCGGGCGAGACCGCCGGGGAGATCGGCAGCGAGTTCGTCGACAAGGGTGTCGTCGCGAGTTCCGCCGCCTTCTACGAAGCGGCCGTGCAGAACTCGGGGATGAATTCGCTGCAACCCGGCTTCTACCAGGTGGCCACCAACATCCCGGCTGTCGACGCCGTCGCCGCCCTCGTCGACCCGGCCAGCCGGGTCGGTGCGCTCGTGATCTCCGAGGGACGTCAGCTCCACGACATCCGCGACGTCAACACCGGTGCCGTCCGCAAGGGCATCTATACACTCATCGCCGAGGCGAGCTGCCACGGCGATCCGGCCGCCGAGAACTGCGTCACCTACGAGGAACTCGACGCGGCCGGGGCCACCCCGGACCTGCAGGCACTCGGCGTTCCGGAATGGGCACGCGACGCGGTCGCGAACGTGCCCGACCGCAGGCGGCAGCTCGAAGGCCTCATCGCCGCGGGCAGCTGGGATTTCGATCCGACGGCCGAACCCGTAGAGATCCTGGCCCGCCTCGTGTCGGAAAGTGCTGCCAGCTACGACGCGACAGGGATCACCGACGCGGCCGCACGCGTGGGTCTGACCCCGTACGAGATGCTCATCTCCGCCTCGCTCGTCGAACGCGAGGCCCTGCCACAGGATTTCGCGAAGGTCGCCCGCGTGATCCTCAATCGGCTCGAGATCGACCAGATGCTCCAGTTCGACTCGACCGTCAACTACGAGCTCGACGAAACCGAACTCGCGACCACCGACGCCGACCGCGCGCGGGTGACCCCCTGGAACACCTACGCCATGGTCGGTCTGCCGGCGACGCCCATCTCGTCACCGAGCATCGGTGCGCTGCAGGCGATGGAGAACCCGGAACCGGGGGAATGGATCTACTTCGTGACGATCGACGACAAGGGCACCACGCTCTTCGCGAATTCCTACGAGGAGCACCTGCAGAACACCGAACTGGCACTCGCGAGCGGGATCCTCGACAGTGGCCGCTGATCCGAACGGAGGTGTCCGGAGGGCCGCGGTCCTCGGGAAACCCATCGCGCACTCGAAGTCGCCCCTGTTGCATCTCGCGGCGTACCGGGCCCTCGGGCTGACCGAGTGGACCTACGAACGCATCGAATGCACCGGTGAGCAGCTGCCGGGCCTCGTGTCCTCGCTCGGTGAGGAATGGGTCGGTCTGTCCGTCACGATGCCCGGCAAGTTCGCGGCACTCGAGTTCGCCACCGAACGCACCGAGCGGGCCGTGAGGATCGGCTCGGCGAACACCCTCGTCCGCATCGAGAACGGATGGCGCGCCGACTGCACCGACGTCGACGGAGTGTCCGGAGCACTGCGCTCGGCCGGCGTCGGCGATCTGGCCGGCGCGTCGGCGGTCGTCGTGGGCTCGGGTGGTACCGCGCGACCGGCGCTCGTCGGTCTCACCGACCTCGGTGTGCGTTCGGTGACCGTGGTCGCGCGGTCCGAGGAGAAGGCCCGCGCGACGTTCGATTGTCTCGGCGACGACATCGAGGCTCGATGGCTGTCGTTCGACGCACCCGATCTCGGCCGGGTCTGCGCCGAGGCCGGTGCGCTCGTGAGCACCGTGCCCGCACCCGCGGCGGCCCCGTACGCGGAGGCTCTCGCACAGGCCCCGTGCACCCTCGATGCGATCTACGACCCCTGGCCGACGCCGCTGGCGACAGCGGCCGAGGCACGCGGTGTCCGCGTCGTCAGCGGTCTGCACATGCTGCTGAATCAGGCCTTCGGGCAGGTCGAGCAGTTCACGGGTCTGCCCGCCCCGCGCGCGGAGATGGCGCGCGCCGTCGGACTCGACCTGACTTCTCCGCACCCGGCCTGAGAACCCGCACGCTCCTCGATCCATAGATACCGGTGAGGGGTCCGATACCGAACGAGAATGGTCCGCGAGCACTTTCCGGCCCGTTCGCGAAGTAGTGTCGGACCCGTCCGACGGCCGTGACGGCCGTCACCGCTGTCGCCTGCGGGTCGAGAGGGAGCAAACATGAGTGCAGTGATCGTCCAGGCCGTGCGTACGCCTGTCGGCAGGAGGAACGGCGGTCTGTCCGGCGTGCACCCGGCACAGCTGTCCGCCGTGGTCCTGAACGCGCTGGTCGAGCGCGCCGGCATCGATCAGTCGGTCGTCGAGGACGTCATCTGGGGCTGCGTGCAGCAGGCCGGCGAGCAGGCCATCGACATCGCCCGCACCGCGGTGCTCACGGCGGGCTGGCCGGAGTCCGTGCCCGGCGTGACCATCGACCGGCAGTGCGGCTCGAGCCAGCAGGCGCTGAACTTCGCGATCGCGAGCGTCGAAGCGGGACACTACGACGTCGTCGTCGCCGGTGGCGTCGAGGTGATGTCGCGGGTGCCCATGGGCACCTCGACCTCCGTCGGCGGGTCGCCCTACCCCGAGTCCTTCCTCGAGCGGTACGACGGGGCGCGGCCCAACCAGGGCATCGGCGCCGAGATGATCGCGGAGAAGTGGGGCCTGAGCCGCACCGACGTGGACGCCTTCTCCGCGCGCTCGCACGAACGCGCCGCCGCCGCACAGGACGCCGGGCTGTTCGCCGATCAGATCGTGCCGGTCACCACCCCGGACGGAACCGTCGTCTCGCAGGACGAGGGCATTCGTCGCGGCACCACCGTCGAGAAGCTCGCCGGCCTGAAGACCGTCTTCAAGGAGGACGGTGTCATCCACGCCGGGAACTCCTCGCAGATCTCCGACGGCTCCGCCGCGCTGCTCATCATGAGCGAGGAGGGCGCCGCGAAGCACGGCCTGACCCCGCTCGCGAAGATCCACACTGCCGTCGTAACCGGCTCCGACCCGGTCATCATGCTCACCGCACCCATCCCGGCGACGGAGAAGGCGCTCGCGAAGTCCGGCCTGTCGATCGACGACATCGGCGTCTTCGAGGTCAACGAGGCGTTCGCTCCGGTGCCCATGGCGTGGCAGAAGGAGATCGGCGCACCCGAGGACAAGCTCAACCCCAACGGTGGTGCGATCGCCCTCGGTCACCCGCTCGGGGGTTCCGGTGCCCGCATCCTCACCGACATGATCTTCCACATGCGCCGCAACAACCTCCGGTACGGCCTGCAGACCATGTGCGAGGGCGGCGGCCAGGCCAACGCCACCATCCTCGAACTCGTCGCGCAGTAGGCCGCACCCGACACCGTCCGCTGTCCACCCGCGATGCCTGAGCGGGTGGGCAGCGGATTTCTCCGCGCAGGTGTCGAATCGGCGCCCTACCGTTCGTATAGAGGGTGAGAGGCCGGAACCGCCGGCCACCGAGGGGAAGGACCCCGCCATGGCGCAGTACCTGCTGAGCATCTACCAGCCCGACGGTGAACCGCCGTCACCGGAGTTCCTCGAACCGATCATGAAGAAGGTCGCGGCGTGGCAGAACGAGATCCGGGAGGCAGGGGTCTGGGTGTTCTCCGGCGGCCTTCACCCTCCGGACACGGCGACGGTCGTGCGCACGGACGAGGGGCGCACGGTGACGACCGACGGTCCGTACATCGAGGGCAAGGAGCATCTCGGTGGCTTCGACGTCATCGACGTGCCCGACCTCGACGAGGCGCTGAAATGGGCGCGCGGTCTCGCCGACGCCACCACACTGCCCATCGAGGTGCGGCCCCTGGAGTTCGGATCCTGCGCCGGATGACCTGCGTACGTCGATGACCGGGCCGTCCACAGCCGACATCGGACGCATCTTCCGTGAGGAGTACGGCCGGGCGGTCGCCGTGCTCACCCGCGTCCTCGGCGACATCGACGTCGCCGAGGACGCGGTGCAGGACGCCTTCTCGACCGCCGTCGAACGATGGCCCGGGGAAGGCATCCCACCGAGCCCGGCCGGATGGATCATCACCACCGCCCGTCGCCGGGCGATCGACAGGGCACGGCGGGAGGCCGCACGATCGGTCAAGCACGCCGAGGCGGACCTGCTCCACCCGACATCCGGCGTCGCGTTCCACCCCGAGGCGGTCGACTCGCCCGAGATCCCCGACGACCGCCTCCGTCTGATCTTCACCTGTTGTCACCCGGCGCTCGCGCCTCAGGCGCGAGTCGCGCTGACATTGCGCCTGCTCGGCGGGCTCACCACCACGCAGATCGCCCGGGCCTTCCTCGTGCCCGAAACGACGATGGCGCAACGGATCTCCCGCGCCAAGCGGAAGATCCGCGACGCGCGCATCCCGTTCCGCATCCCGTCCCCGGACGAGTTTCCCGAACGCCTCGACGCGGTGCGGTCCGTGCTCTATCTCGTGTACACGGAGGGCCACACGACGAGCACCGGACCCGAACTCGCCGACACGGACCTGTGTTCGGAGGCGGTGCGGCTGGCCCGCTTGCTGGCCGGGCTCGTTCCCGACGATCCCGAGACCACGGGACTCCTCGCCCTGATGCTCCTCGGCGAATCCCGACGCGCGGCGCGGACAGGACCCGGCGGCAACCTCGTCCTGCTCGCAGACCAGGACCGCTCGCGGTGGGACCGCGCGCTGATCGACGAAGGGCAGGCGCTCGTGCGGCGCACCCTGCGCTGGAACAGGCCGGGGCCCTACCAGATCCAGGCTGCGATCGCCGCGGTGCACGCCGACGCGCCCACCTTCGAGGACACCGATTGGGTGCAGATCGTCGCGCTCTACGACCTGCTGTTCGCCGCGGACCCCACGCCGGTCGTCGCGTTGCACCGGGCCGTCGCACTCGCCGAAGTGGAGGGTCCCGCAGCGGCTCTCGGGATCGTCGACCGCCTCGACCTCGAGCGGTACCACGTCTTCCACGCCGTCCGGGCCGACCTGCTCGCCCGCCTCGGCCGGATCACCGAGGCGAGCGAGGCGTACACCACCGCCGCGGCGCGCACGGAGNCGCGCACATCTCCTGCGTCGCCGCGACGACCTGCGGGACGCGCTCAGGTAGCCGGTGTCGTGCCGATCGTCGTCTCGGCCTCGGGAACCGAACGCTGCCACGGCCACCGGCCGTCGATCTCCAGCTGCAGCGACCAGCTCAGGAAGGTACGGATGAGCACGATGACCGCCAGCACACCCACCGACGTGAAGGTCGGCGTGACGGCGACGGTCTTGATGATGTCGGCGGCGACCAGGAATTCGAGGCCGAGCAGGATCGACCGGCCGAGATTGCGCCGGTACGGCTCGTAGATCTCCGAACCCGGTCCGCGCCGCCGCGCGGTCGCCGCGATCCACGTCGCCGTCAATGCGCCGATCACCATGACGCCGACTCCGACGACGTCGATGGCCGTGCCCACGTGTTCGAGCAGCGACGAAATCTCCATTCGACCAGAACCTTCCGACCGGAACCGACAGACTCCGGCAATCCTCGCAGGACGATCGCCGCACCGTGCGGCTTTGTCCACAGGAGACGTGCCTGTCCACAGGACCGGGCCGGACACCGTGCGAACGCCCTGCCGGCGAGTGTGGATGGGGGATGCTCCGGGTCGTGGCAGGGGAGACGGTGGGTGGGCTCGCGATGGTGGTTCTCGGCGTGGGCGTGGGAGCGATCGTGCGCGTGGTGGCGGGAAGAACGGCCGGTCGTCGGCCGCTGCCGGGTTCGTGCGAGGCGGCATGCGCGGCAGCCGCACTCGTCGCGGTCTCGATCACCACGGGCGCGGCGGTCGTCGGAGCAGCGATGTTCGGATGGTGGTGCGTGTGCCTGAGCACCGTGGACCTGCTCGTGCGGCGTCTGCCGAACGTGCTGACGCTCGGGGGAGCGGGCACGATCCTCGGCGTGGCCGCGGCGACGGGGCACGGCCGGGCGGCGTTCGCCGGTGCACTTCTGCTCGCGGCACCGTTGTTGATCACCCACCTTGCGGTGCCGCGGTCGGTGGGTGCGGGCGACGTCAAACTCGCCCTCGGACTCGGTGCCGTCACCGGACTCGCCGGCCCCTCGGCGGTGCTCCTCGGTGCACTGCTCCCACCCGTCCTCACCGCAGGTGCGGCCCTGTTTCTGCGGCTCCGGGAGACCCGCCGCGGGGGTGCGCGTGCCGCTCCGCGCGTGCTTCCGCACGGACCGTCGATGTGCGCCGCCGCGGCACTGGCGGCGATCTCGACGGGTTGACCAGGGGCGGCATGTCGAGTCGGCGGACGAACATGGAAGGATGGACCTGTGCTGCGTTGGATAACTGCTGGAGAATCCCATGGTCCCGCCCTCGTCGCGATGCTCGAGGGGATGGTCGCCGGAGTCGAGGTGACGTCGAACGACATCTCGGAGCAACTTGCGCGACGGCGACTGGGCTACGGCCGCGGCGCACGCATGAAGTTCGAGGCCGACAAGGTCACCGTGATCGGTGGCGTCCGGCACGGACGCACGCTGGGCGGCCCGATCGCGATCGAGATCGGCAACACCGAATGGCCCAAGTGGGAAACCATCATGGCCGCCGACCCGGTCGATGCCGAACTGCTCGAAGGTCAGGCGCGCAACGCGCCGCTGACCCGTCCCCGCCCCGGCCACGCCGACTTCGCGGGCATGCTCAAGTACGGCTTCGACGACGCGCGTCCCGTCCTCGAGCGCGCCAGTGCCCGGGAGACCGCAGCACGCGTGGCGGCCGGCACCGTCGCCCGGAACTTCCTGCGCCAGGCGTTCGGCGCCGAGGTCGTCTCGCATGTCATCTCCATCGGCGCATCCGATCCCTATGTCGGCCCCGAACCCGGTGCCGACGATCTCGCCGCGATCGACGCGAGCCCCGTGCGTGCCTACGACAAGGCCGCCGAGGAATCCATGATCGCCGAGATCGAGGCGGCGAAGCGCGACGGCGACACCCTCGGCGGAATCGTCGAGGTCGTGGTGCACGGGCTGCCCGTGGGCCTCGGTTCGTTCGTCAGCGGTGCCGATCGCCTCGACGCGCGACTGGCCGCGGCCCTCATGGGGATCCAGGCCATCAAGGGTGTCGAGGTCGGCGACGGCTTCGAGACCGCGCGTCGCCGCGGCAGCGCTGCCCACGACGAGATGAAGCCCGGCCTCGACGGTGTGCTCCGCTCGAGCAACCGCGCCGGCGGCATCGAAGGTGGCATGACCAACGGTGAGGCCCTGCGCGTGCGGGCGGCGATGAAGCCGATCTCGACCGTGCCGCGCGCCCTGTCGACGGTCGACATGACCACCGGCGACGAGGCCGTCGCGATCCACCAGCGTTCCGACGTGTGCGCGGTGCCCGCGGCGGGTGTCGTCGCCGAGGCGATGGTCGCCCTCGTCGTCGCGCAGGCCGCCCTCGAGAAGTTCGGCGGCGACTCGCTCGCCGAGACCGTGAGCAACATCGACCACTACCTGAAGGGCATCGCGGCGCGGCCGCCGCGGTGATCGCATGTCGCCTCGCCTGGTACTCATCGGCCCGCCGGGAGCGGGCAAGTCGACGATCGGTCGTCGGGTCGCGAACGCGCTCGAGCTGCCGTTGCTCGACACCGACGCCGAGATCGAGCGTGTGACCGGCCGGACCATCCCCGACATCTTCACCCGGGACGGCGAACCGGCCTTCCGGGAGATCGAGGAGGAGGTCGTCGCGCGCGCCCTCGACACCCACGACGGTGTGGTGTCCCTGGGTGGGGGAGCGATCCTCTCGGAGCGCACCCGTGCGCGACTGGCCGGACACACCGTCGTCTATCTCGAGATCAGCGTGGCGGAAGGACTGCGTCGCACCGGCGCGGTCGGCGCCGCCGGAACCAGGCCGTTGCTGGCCGGTGGTGATCCGGCCCAGAAGTACCGCGACCTCATGCGTCGCCGTCGCCCGCTGTACCGGCAGGCGGCGACCATCCGGGTGCGCACCGACGGCCGCAGCCCCGGGCGGGTCGTCCAGCAGGTGCTCGCCAAACTCGAAGCGGCGGACGCCGCGACCAGCCAGACCATCAGCGAGGATCGGAGCCCCACACCGTGACCGAACCGGTACGCATCGACGTCGAGACCGCCCAGCCCTATCCGGTGATCATCGGCCGGGGACTGCTCGGCGACGTCGTCGAAGAACTGTCCGGCACGCGGACCGTCGCGATCTTCCACCAGCCGACGCTCACCGCGACGGCCGAGGCCGTGCGGGAGGCGCTCGCCGAGACCGGCATCGACGCCCACCGCATCGAGATCCCCGACGCCGAGGACGGCAAGGAACTGGCCGTCGCCGGATTCTGCTGGGAGGTGCTCGGCCGCATCGGCCTGACCCGTTCGGACGCCGTCATCAGCCTCGGCGGCGGTGCCGCCACCGACCTTGCGGGCTTCGTGGCCGCGACGTGGATGCGCGGCGTGCGGGTCTACCACATCCCCACCACGCTGCTGGCGATGGTCGACGCCGCGGTGGGCGGCAAGACCGGCATCAACACCGAGGCGGGCAAGAACCTCGTCGGTTCGTTCCATGAGCCCTCGGCGGTCTTCGTCGACCTCGCGACCCTCAAGACGGTGCCGCGCAACGAGATCGTGGCCGGACTCGCCGAGGTGATCAAGACCGGCTTCATCGCCGATCCGGTGATCCTCGACCTGATCGAGGAGAACCCCGAGGCCACGCTCGATCCCGCCGGGACGGTGCTGCCCGAGCTGATCCGGCGATCGGTCGAGGTCAAGGCGAAGGTGGTCGCGGCCGACCTCAAGGAGTCGAGCCTGCGCGAGATCCTCAACTACGGTCACACCCTCGGCCACGCCATCGAGCGTCGCGAGCGGTACCGCTGGCGCCACGGCGCCGCCGTGTCGGTGGGCCTGGTCTTCGCGGCCGAACTCGGCCGGCTCGCCGGGCGTCTCGACGACGCCACCGCCGACCGGCACCGCGCGATCCTCGAATCCGTCGGCCTGCCCACCACCTACGATCCCGACGCCTTCGCCGATCTGCTCGAGGGCATGCAGACCGACAAGAAGAACCGTGCCGGCATGCTCCGGTTCGTCGTCCTCGACGGGCTCGCGAAGCCCGGCAGGCTCGAGGGACCCGACCCGACCCTGCTCGCGGCGGCCTATTCCGAGGTCGCGCGCCAGGGCAAGGCCGACGCGGGAACCGTGCTGCTCTGACCGCCGCCTGGTCGACCGCCCAGTTCTATGCGGGCGGTCGCCACGACGGGTCGCGCCCGGTGAGTCCGATCAGGCGTTCCAGCGTGGGAGCGTCGTCGCCCACCCGGACCGCCGGACCGAACAGGCCGCCCCCGGCGGCGACGCGTTCCTCGTCGGTGATGCTCTCCGCGAAGGCGGTACACGCGGCGATCTCGTCGGGCTCGCAGGAGTACTGCTGTCCCGTGGCCACGGCGAGGTCCCAGCCGTGGACGACGAGTTCGTCGAGCGTGACGAGTCCGGCGACCGGCGCGGGCAGGTCGAGGCCGCCCGCGCGCGTCATGCCCTCCCAGGCTGCGGGGTCGCTCCACGCTCCGCGGAGGTCGCCGAGCCGGTCGGGAACGAGACGCCGCCAGTCCGGCGGCAGTTCGCTCGTGAGCTGCGGGGGAGTGTCGGTGTGCGGGCCGATGTCCTTGCGCGCCGCGGCCGTGAACGCAAGGGACAGGCCCAGCACGTGGTCGACGAGCGCACCGACGGAGGTCTCGGAACACGGTGTGGGCCCCGACAACTGTGCGTCGTCGATCCCCGCCAGGATGCGCTCCATGCGGCGGGTCGCGGGAGTCAGGTCGAGCGTCTCGGTGATGTCGGTCATGGTCGGCTCCTCGGGGTCGGCTACCTCTACTGACCGTCACAACCCGGAAAACTGAGCACCCGCCCCCGGATGTGCGGGGGCGGGTGGTCTCACTGCTGTGGTCTCACTACTCGGGTCTCACTGTTTCGGATCGACCCGCGGGAACACCTCGGTGGGCGAGTCGTCGCTGCGCCAGGCGGGATCGGCCTGCTGCGCGGAGTTCGCGGGAGCGGAACCCGCGGCCGCTCCGACGCCTGCGGGCGCGTGGTGATCGCGGTGGACCGACCAGTCGTCGTCGCGGGCGGCCTTGCGCTCGTTCCGGCGCGCGAAGAACCGGCCCAGCGTCACCGCCGCCATCGCCGGCAGGAACACCAGAAGCACGGTGAACGCGGCACCGGAGGTGATCTCGAAGAACAGGGACGTCACGCCCACCGGAATCGGGGTGACGGTGTCGACGAGCCAGGTGAGGACCCCGCCGACCAGGCCGGTGACCGCACCGGCGGCGAGCCAGCGCATCGTCAGGTCGTCGCCCTCGTCGGCGTCGGGATGGGCGCGGTGGTCGCGGATGCCGTCGAGACCGGCCCAGACGAACGCTGCGACGACCACCACGGCGAAGCCCAGCCAGCGCAGTACCGATCCCTGCAACGGCCACTGGATGAGAGCGGCACCGAGCAGGACGCGCACGACCACGTGGACCAGGGCGAGCCCGAGTCCGCGGAGCAACCAGGGTTTCATGTACCTCAGCGTAACGGGTGGCGAAGCCGACAGTGTGTCCCGTCCCACAGCCGTGATCGCGGTAGGTTGAGCGATATGTCTGCCGACCACGCCTCCCGCCGTCGAGCGCTGCGTGCGCTGCTCGCCGAACGCGAACTCGATGCGCTGCTGGTGACCGATCTGACCGGTATCCGCTACCTCACGGGCTTCACGGGATCCAACGCGGCGCTGATCGTCTCCACCGAGGACGACGAGAACGAGACGCGCACCGTCATCTGCACCGACGGCCGCTACGTCACGCAGGTGGGGGAGCAGGTCCCCGACCTGCGGGCCGTGATCGCCCGGTCGTCGGCCGCGCACCTCGTCACCGAGTTCGGAACAGGTTCTGCGCGTTGGGGATTCGAGAGTCACGTCGTCACGGTCGACGAACGGTCGCGGTGGGACGAGCTCGGCGTGTCCGTCCGCTTCGTTCCCGCTCCCGGGCTCGTCGAACAACTGCGGGCCGTGAAGGACGAACACGAGATCGGTCTGTTGCGCGAGGCATGCGGTGCGGCCGATCGCGCACTGGCGGACCTGATCGCGGCGGGCGGTCTGCGTCCGGGTCGAACCGAGAAGGAGGTCGCCCGCGACCTCGAATGGCGCATGTTCGAGCACGGTGCCGACGGCATCTCCTTCGAGACGATCGTCGCCGCCGGTGCCAATTCGGCGATCCCGCACCATCGCCCGACCGGCGCGGTCCTCGCGGAGGGCGACTTCGTGAAACTCGACTTCGGGGCGCAGATCGGCGGTTACCACTCCGACATGACGCGCACCTACGTGCTGAGCCGCGTCGCGGACTGGCAGCGCGACCTGTACGAGCTGGTCCTGCGCGCGCAGCAGGCCGGACGCGAGGCGCTCGCGCCCGGTGTCGACTGTGCCGCGGTGGACGCCGCCGCGCGCACCGTGATCGCCGAGGCCGGCTACGCCGACCTGTTCCTGCACGGGCTGGGCCACGGAGTCGGCCTCGAGATCCACGAAGCGCCCGGAATCGGCGCCGCGGCGACCGGTACACTTGTCGCCGGTGCGGCGGTGACCGTCGAGCCGGGCGTGTACTTCTCGGGGCGCGGAGGCGTGCGGATCGAAGACACGCTCGTGGTGCGGGAGCATACTCCGGAGTTGCTCACGCTCACCGACAAGACATTGACCGTCGTTTGAGGGCGGTTCCTCGACCCTAGGAGACACGAACCAAGTGGCTGATACCAGTGACTTCAAGAACGGCCTCGTTCTGAAAATCGACGGACAGCTCTGGCAGATCATCGAGTTCCAGCACGTCAAGCCGGGCAAGGGCCCTGCTTTCGTGCGCACGAAGCTCAAGAATGTGACGTCGGGCAAGACCGTCGACAAGACCTGGAATGCCGGTGTCAAGGTCGAGACCGCCACCGTCGATCGCCGCGACATGACCTACCTCTACAACGACGGCACCGACTACGTCTTCATGGACGGCGAGACCTACGACCAGATCACCATCTCGCCCGAGCTGCTCGGCGACAGCGCCAACTTCCTGCTCGAGAACATGCCCGTGCAGGTCGCCACGCACGAGGACGTCCCGCTGTTCGTCGAGCTCCCGGTCACGGTCGAGCTCGTCGTCCAGCACACCGATCCGGGCCTGCAGGGCGACCGCTCCACCGGCGGCACCAAGCCCGCGACCCTCGAGACCGGCGCCGAGATCCAGGTCCCGCTGTTCATCAACACCGGCGACAAGCTCAAGGTCGATTCCCGCGACGGCAGCTACCTCGGGCGAGTGAATTCCTGAGTGTCCGGTAACCAGAAGAAGCTCGGGGCCCGCCACAAGGCCCGCAAGCGCGCCGTGGACCTGCTCTTCGAGGCCGAGGCCCGCGACGTGCACCCCGTCGACCTCGCCGCCGATCGCGTCGAACTCGCGATCGACGACGACCAGGTCGCGCCGGTGCCGGCATACGCGCAGACCATAATCCGCGGTGTCGCCGACAACCTCGACGAGACCGACCGGGTGATCGCCGATCACCTGCACGAATGGACGCTGGACCGCCTTCCCGCCGTCGACCGCGCGATCCTGCGCATCGCGGTGTGGGAGCTCTTCCACGCGACCGACGTGCCGCCCGTGGTGGCCGTCGACGAGGCGGTCGAGCTGGCGAAGCAGCTGTCCACCGACGATTCGCCGGCCTTCGTCAACGGGGTGCTCGGTCAGATCGTCACTGTCGCCGACCAGGTGCGTGCAGCAGCCGCTGCCACCCTCGTCCGGCCGGCGCAGGAGTCGCAGGATCAGGGCTCGGACGAGTCCTGAGTTCGTCACCCTTCTCGGGTGAGCGACGACACGAGGCACCGTGAGCGGGCCCGGTGGGAGTCTTCCCGCCGGGCCCGCTCGCGCATCCGGGCCTGTGTTGCGCTTCACCCGTCATCCGTGCCGGGGCGGACGTCGACGCTGATAGGCTCGACAACTGTCAGGCATCCTTTAACGATCCGTCCAGTGAGGCGGAGAAGGAGGTCGCTGCATGGCCGTGTCCGAGGACGGGTCCACAGCTTCTACCCCCACTACGTCTTCCGGTACCGGCGTGCCGGCGCGTGAGCTGCTCTCCGCTGCCGACGTCCACCGGACGATCTCCCGCATCGCACACCAGATCATCGAGAAGACCGCTCTCGACACCCCCGAGGACGCACCGCGCGTCGTGCTCCTGGGCATCCCCACCCGCGGGATCACCCTCGCCCAGCGCCTCGCCGACCGCATCGAGGAATTCGCCGGCGTCCGTGTCCCGGTCGGCTCGCTCGACATCACGCTCTACCGCGACGACCTCCGCACGAAGCCGCACCGCCCGCTGGAGCGCACCTCGGTGCCCGAGGGCGGCGTCGACAACACCCTCGTCGTCCTCGTCGACGACGTCCTGTTCTCGGGACGCTCCGTCCGCGCCGCGCTCGACGCCCTGCGCGATCTCGGACGACCCCGCGCGGTGCAACTCGCGGTCCTCGTCGACCGCGGCCACCGCGAACTGCCGCTGCGGGCCGACTACGTCGGCAAGAACGTCCCCACCGCGCGCAGCGAGGACGTCCGCGTGCTGCTGACCGAACACGACGGGCGCGACGCCGTCGAGATCTCCGGAGGCAAGTCCCAGTGAAACACCTGCTCACCATCGCGGATCTGACGAAGGACTCCGCGACGGGGCTTCTCGACGAGGCCGAGCGGTTCGAGCAGGCACTGCTCGGGCGTGAGGTGCGCAAGCTCCCCACGCTGCGCGGCCGCACCATCATGACCGTCTTCTACGAGAACTCCACCCGCACCCGCGTGTCCTTCGAGGTCGCCGGCAAGTGGATGAGCGCCGACGTCATCAACGTCTCGGCGTCCAGTTCGTCGGTGAAGAAGGGCGAATCGCTGCGCGACACCGCGCTGACCCTGCACGCCGCCGGCGCCGACGCGTTGGTGGTCCGTCACTCCGCCTCCGGTGCCGCGCACCGGATCGCGCAGTGGACCAACGAATCCGGCTCCGGACCGGCCGTGGTCAACGCCGGCGACGGTACCCACGAACATCCCACTCAGGCGTTGCTCGACGCGCTCACCCTGCGCCAGCGTCTCGGCTCGATCGAAGGCCGCCGGATCGGCATCGTCGGCGACGTGCTGCACAGCCGTGTCGCCCGGTCGAACGCGCTGCTGCTGAGCATGCTCGGCGCCGAGGTCGTGCTCGTCGCTCCCCGCACCCTGCTGCCGGTGGGGGTGGAGACCTGGCCGGTGACGGTCGCCGATTCGCTCGAAGCCGAACTTCCCACCCTCGACGCGGTCATGATGCTGCGGGTGCAGGCCGAGCGCATGAACGGCGGGTTCTTCCCGTCCGCCCGCGAGTACTCGATTCGATACGGACTCAACGCCAAGCGCGCGGCATTGCTGCCGGAGCACGCCGTGATCCTGCATCCCGGCCCGATGCTCCGCGGCATGGAGATCGGCTTCCCCGTCGCCGACGCCCCGCAGAGCGCTGTGCTGCAGCAGGTGAGCAACGGTGTCCACGTGCGGATGGCGGTGCTCTTCCGTCTGCTCGTGGGCACGGAAGGGAGCCTGTCGTGACCCACACTTCCCATCCGGGAGACACAGGAACAGGAGTGACACAGGTGACGCCGCAGGTGCTCATCCGCAACGTCCGCCTCTACGGCGAGGGCGACCCGGTCGACGTGCTGCTCGGCGACGAGCAGATCCTCGCGATCGGTACCGATCTCGAGGCCGACGCCGACGCGGAGATCGTCGACGGTACCGGGCAGATCGTGCTCCCGGGCTTCGTGGACCTGCACACGCACCTGCGCGAACCGGGCCGCGAGGACACCGAGACCGTCGATTCGGGCTCGGCCGNCCGCCGCGGCGCGCGGCGGGTACACCGCGGTGTTCGCGATGGCCAACACCGATCCGGTCGCCGACTCGGTGGTCGTCACCGACCACGTGTGGCGCCGCGGCCGCGAGGTCGGGCTCGTCGACGTCCACCCCGTGGGTGCGGTCACCGTCGGACTCGAGGGCAAGCAGCTCGCCGAGATGGGCACGATGGCCGCCGGTGTCGGTGGCGTGCGGATGTTCTCCGACGACGGCAAGTGCGTCTACGACCCGCTGCTCATGCGTCGCGCGCTCGAGTACTCGGCCTCGCTCGGTGTCCTCATCGCCCAGCACGCCGAGGAGCCGCGGCTGACCGTCGGTGCCGTCGCGCACGAAGGACCGACCGCGGCGCGTCTCGGCCTCACCGGCTGGCCCCGCGCCGCCGAGGAGTCCATCGTCGCCCGCGACGCGCTGCTCGCCCGCGACGCCGGAGCCCGCGTGCACATCTGCCACGCGTCGACGGCCGGCACCGTCGAGCTCGTCCGGTGGGCGCGCTCGCAGGGCATCTCGATCAGCGCCGAAGTCACGCCGCACCACCTGCTCCTCGACGACTCGCGTCTCGAGAGCTACGACGGCATCAACCGGGTCAATCCGCCGCTGCGCGAGAGATCCGACGTCGAAGCACTGCGCCGCGGCCTCGCGGACGGGACCATCGACTGCGTGGCCACCGACCACGCCCCGCACGCCGAACAGGACAAGTGCTGCGAGTTCTCACAGGCACGTCCGGGAATGCTCGGGCTCGAGACGGCGTTGTCCGTCGTGATCGAGACGATGGTCCGGCCGGGCCTGCTGGACTGGCGCGGCGTCGCGAAGGTCATGAGCGAGCGTCCCGCGGAGATCGTGGGCCTCGACGATCAGGGCCGGCCCCTCGAGGTGGGCGAACCCGCGAACATCGTGCTCGTCGACCCGGATACCGAGTGGACGGTGCACGGTCCCGACCTCGCGAGCATCTCCCACAACACGCCCTACGAGGACATGACCCTGCCGGGCCGGGTCACCACCACCGTGTTGCGCGGACGGATCACCGCCCGCGACGGTGCGGTGTTCCCGCGCTCGACCGAAAGGTAGGAACCGACATGGATCGCTTTCTCATCACCGTCGGTTTCCTCGCGCTCTGGGTCGTGCTCGTCCTGCTGATGTGGAAGGGCTGGAAGGGACGCGCCCGACGCCAGCAGGACGCGGTCGGCGAACTGCCGACCGTGCCGGCGGAGCCGGGGGAGCGGCTCGTCGAGCCGACCACCGGTCTGTACGTCGGCAGCACGCTCGCGCCGAGCTGGCAGGACCGCATCGCGGTCGGTGATCTCGGCCACCGCGCCAACGCGGAACTGACCCGATACCGATCCGGTGCCCTGCTCGAACGCGACGGCGCATCCCCGATCTGGATCCCGCAGGACTCGATCCGCGCGATCCGCACCGAACGCGGTCTGGCGGGCAAGGTCATGTCCCAGGACGGGGTGCTGGTCATCCGCTGGCAGCTGCCCTCGGGAACGGAGGTCGACACCGGCTTCCGCGGGGACGACAAGTCGATCTACCCGCTCTGGACGAGCGGGTCGGACGAAAAATCTTGAGACGGTGACGATCACAACGACGATGACGATCACGACGAACAACACGACGATCACGACACGCGAGATCTCAGCCCGTGCGGCCGGCTCTGGTGCGGTCGATAAGAACGGAGACAACGCATGAGCGGCAGAACATTCGGCGGCGGCACGGCTGTGCTGGTCCTCGAGGACGGACGGGTCTTCCGCGGCATCCCCTTCGGTGCGGTCGGACAGACCCTCGGCGAGGCCGTCTTCAGCACGGGCATGACCGGCTACCAGGAGACCCTCACCGACCCCAGCTACCACCGGCAGATCGTGGTGGCCACGGCACCGCAGATCGGCAACACTGGCTGGAACCACGAGGACAACGAGTCCGTCGGCCCCACCGGCGATCACGCCGAGTCCAAGATCTGGGTGGCCGGCTTCATCGTCCGCGACCCCTCGCGTCGCGTGTCGAGCTGGCGTGCCACCGGCTCGCTGCAGGACGAACTCGAGCGGCAGAACATCGTGGGTCTCGCGGGCATCGACACCCGCGCACTCGTGCGGCACCTGCGCACCCGCGGTTCGATGCGCGCCGGCATCTTCTCCGGCGACGCCCTCGCCTGGAAGGGTGACGACCTCGACATCGACGTCCTGCTCGACCGGGTGAAGAGCCAGCCCTCGATGCTCGGCGCCGACCTCGCCGGCGAGGTGAGCACCACCTCCGGCTACGTCGTCGAACCGACCGACGGCGAGGCCCGCTTCACCGTCGCGGCCATCGACCTCGGCATCAAGACCAACACCCCGCGCATGTTCGCCCAGCGCGGCATCCGTGTGCACGTGCTGCCGTCCACCGCGACGCTGCACGACATCCTCGACCTGAAGGCCGACGGCGTCTTCCTGTCCAACGGGCCGGGCGACCCGGCGACCGCCGACGGCGCGGTGCACCTGACCAAGGAGGTGCTCGGCCAGGGTCTGCCCCTGTTCGGCATCTGCTTCGGCAACCAGATCCTCGGCCGCGCACTCGGCCTGGGCACCTACAAGATGAAGTTCGGTCACCGCGGTATCAACATCCCGGTGGTCGAGCACGAGACCGGCCGCATCGCGATCACCGCGCAGAACCACGGGTTCGCGCTCGAAGGTGAGGCCGGCCAGGAGTTCGACACACCGTTCGGTCGCGCGGTCGTCAGCCACACCTGCGCCAACGACGGTGCGGTCGAGGGCGTCAAGCTCCTCGACGGCCGTGCCTTCTCCGTGCAGTACCACCCCGAAGCGGCGGCCGGACCGCACGACGCCGCCTACCTGTTCGATCGTTTCACCCGCATGCTCGAGGGAGAGAAGAACTGATGCCACGCCGTACCGACCTCTCCCACGTCCTGGTCATCGGGTCCGGCCCGATCGTCATCGGACAGGCCTGCGAGTTCGACTACTCGGGCACCCAGGCGTGCCGGGTGCTCCGCGAGGAGGGCCTGCGCGTCTCCCTGGTGAACTCGAACCCGGCCACGATCATGACCGACCCCGAGTTCGCCGACTCGACCTACATCGAGCCGATCACCGCCGACTACGTCGAGAAGGTCATCGCGACCGAGCAGGCCAACGGCACCCCGATCGACGCGGTGCTCGCGACCCTCGGCGGCCAGACCGCCCTCAACACCGCCGTCGCGCTGTCCGAGCGCGGCATCCTCGACAAGTACGACGTCGAACTCATCGGTGCCGACTTCGACGCGATCCAGCGCGGCGAGGATCGGCAGAAGTTCAAGGACATCGTCGCCAAGTGCGGTGGCGAGTCCGCCCGCTCGGCCGTCTGCTACACGATGGACGAGGTCCGCGCGACCGTCGCCGAACTCGGCTTCCCGGTCGTCGTGCGCCCTTCCTTCACGATGGGTGGCCTCGGCTCCGGCATGGCCTACGACGACGCCGACCTCGAGCGCATCGCCGGTGGCGGCCTCGCGGCCTCGCCCACCGCGAACGTGCTCATCGAGGAGTCCATCCTCGGCTGGAAGGAATACGAGCTCGAGCTCATGCGCGACGGCGCCGACAACGTCGTCATCGTCTGCTCGATCGAGAACGTCGACCCGGTCGGTGTGCACACCGGCGACTCGGTGACCGTCGCTCCCGCGATGACCCTCACCGACCGCGAGTACCAGAAGATGCGCGACCTCTCGATCGCCATCCTGCGCGAGGTCGGTGTCGACACCGGCGGCTGCAACATCCAGTTCGCGATGGATCCGCGCGACGGCCGGCTCGTCGTCATCGAGATGAACCCGCGCGTGTCGCGGTCGTCGGCCCTCGCATCGAAGGCCACCGGCTACCCGATCGCGAAGATGGCCGCCAAGCTCGCCATCGGCTACACGCTCGACGAGATCGTCAACGACATCACCAAGGAGACCCCGGCCTGCTTCGAACCGAGCCTCGACTACGTCGTGGTCAAGGCCCCGCGGTTCGCCTTCGAGAAGTTCCCCGGCGCCGACGGCACCCTCACCACCACCATGAAGTCGGTCGGTGAGGCCATGTCGATCGGCCGCAACTTCGCCGAGGCCTTCGGCAAGGTGCTGCGTTCGCTCGAGACGAAGTCCGCGGGCTTCTGGACGGGCCCCGAGATCGAGGGCACCCTCGACGAGATCCTCGAGGAGATCCGCACCCCCACGGACGGCCGGTTCTACCGGATCGCCCGGGCCCTGGAGCTCGGTGCGACCGTCGAGCAGCTCTTCGACGCCACGAAGATCGACCCGTGGTTCCTCGAGCAGTTCGCGCACATCGTCGAGCTGGGCCAGGACGTCCGCAACGCCGAGCAGTTCGGTGCCACCGAGCTGCGCTACGCCAAGCACCACGGCTTCTCCGACCGGCAGATCGCGGCCCTGCGCCCGGCGCAGTTCGCCTCCGAGGACGACGTGCGCGCCCTGCGTCAGGAGCTGGGCATCCACCCCGTCTACAAGACCGTGGACACCTGCGCCGCCGAGTTCGAGGCCAAGACGCCGTATCACTACTCGACCTACGAACTCGACCCCGCGGCCGAGTCCGAGGTCGCGGAGCAGCGCGACAAGCCGAAGGTGCTCATCCTCGGCTCCGGCCCGAACCGCATCGGCCAGGGCATCGAGTTCGACTACTCGTGCGTCCACGCCGCGCTGACGCTCTCCGAGGCCGGCTACGAGACCGTGATGGTCAACTGCAACCCCGAGACGGTCTCGACCGACTACGACACCGCCGATCGCCTGTACTTCGAGCCGCTGACCTTCGAGGACGTCCTCGAGGTCTACCGCGCCGAGTGCGAGTCCGGCACCGTCGCCGGCGTCATCGTCCAGCTGGGCGGCCAGACCCCGCTCGGCCTGGCGCGTCGCCTGAAGGCCGCCGGGGTGCCGATCGTCGGTACCTCGCCCGAGGCCATCGACCTCGCGGAGGACCGCGGCGAGTTCGGTCGCGTGCTCGACGAGGCCGACCTGCCGGCCGCGAAGTACGGCACGGCCACCACCTTCGAGGGTGCGCGCGAGATCGCCGCCGGCATCGGATACCCGGTGCTGGTGCGCCCGTCCTACGTGCTCGGTGGTCGCGGCATGGAGATCGTCTACGACGAGAAGGCGCTCGAGACCTACATCTCCAACGCCACCGAGATCTCCGACGACCGCCCCGTGCTCGTCGACCGCTTCCTCGACGACGCCGTCGAGATCGACGTCGACGCGCTGTGCGACGGCACCGACGTGTACATCGGCGGGATCATGGAGCACATCGAGGAGGCCGGTATCCACTCCGGCGACTCGGCCTGTGCACTGCCGCCGATCACGCTGGGCCGCGCCGACATCGAGAACGTCCGCCGCTCGACGGCGGCGCTCGCGAAGGGCATCGGCGTCAAGGGCCTGCTCAACGTCCAGTACGCGCTCAAGGACGACATTCTCTACGTCCTCGAGGCGAACCCCCGTGCCTCCCGCACGGTGCCGTTCGTCTCCAAGGCCACCGCGGTGCAGCTCGCCAAGGCCTGCGCCCGGGTGATGCTCGGAGAGTCCATCGCCGAGCTGCGTGCCGCGGGCATCCTCCCGGCCGAGGGCGACGGCAGCGACATCCCGCTCGACGCACCGGTCGCGGTGAAGGAAGCGGTGCTGCCCTTCAACCGGTTCCGGCGTGCCGACGGCACGGGCATCGACACCCTGCTCAGCCCGGAGATGAAGTCCACCGGTGAGGTCATGGGCCTCGACGACGACTTCGGAACCGCGTTCGCGAAGAGCCAGACCGCCGCCTACGGCTCCCTGCCGACCTCGGGCACGGTCTTCGTCTCGCTCGCGAACAAGGACAAGCGGTCGATGATCTTCCCGGTCAAGCACCTCGCCGACCTGGGCTTCCACATCATGGCCACCGTGGGAACGGCAGAAGTGCTGCGCCGCAACGGTGTTCCATGCGAGCAGGTCCACAAGGTCTCCGGCGAGGACAAGCCGGAAGGCGCACTCGACGTCGTCGACCGCATCCGCGCCGGCGACGTGGACATGGTCATCAACACCCCCTGGGGCAACGCCGGTCCGCGCGTGGACGGCTACGAGATCCGCAGTGCGGCGGTCGCCGCGAACATCCCGTGCGTCACCACGGTGCAGGGTGCCTCCGCGGCCGTGCAGGGTATCGAGGCGGCACTGCGCGGTGAGATCGGAGTCAGCTCGATCCAGCGGATGCACGCGCGGCTGCGCGGCGTACCCGCCGAACAGGCGTGACACCCTTCGGGCAGCGACTCGCGGACGCTCTCGGGCGCCGCGGGCCGCTGTGCGTGGGCATCGACCCGCACCCGGGGCTCCTCACCACGTGGGGGCTCGGCGACGACGCCGACGGCCTGGCCCGGTTCAGCGAACTGTGCGTCGAGGCCTTCGGCGACACCGTCGCGGTCGTCAAGCCGCAGGTGGCGTTCTTCGAGGCCTACGGCTCCGCCGGTCTCGCGGTGCTCGAACGCACCATCGCCGACCTGGGGGAGGCGGGGGTGCTCGTCCTCGCCGACGCCAAGCGCGGCGACATCGGCTCCACGATGGACGCCTATGCGCGCACCTGGCTGTCGGACGGCTCTCCGCTGTGCTCGGACGCGGTGACCGTATCCCCGTATCTGGGGTTCGGTTCGCTCGCCCCGGCGCTCGATCTGGCCGCCGGAACGGGGCGCGGGGTGTTCGTGCTCGCGGCGACCTCCAATCCCGAAGGTGCCCAGTTCCAACGCGCGCGGCTCGACGACGGGCGCACCGTCGCGCAGGCCGTGGTGGACGAGTGCGCTGCTCGCAACAGCGCTGCCCCCACGGACGGGGCCGCAGGGCTCGGCTCCGTGGGTGTGGTGGTCGGTGCGACCCTCACCGAAGCACCGGACCTGTCCGACCTTCACGGGCCCATCCTGATGCCCGGAGTGGGGGCCCAGGGCGGCACCGCCGACGACGTGCGACGACTCGCAGGCGACCACCTGCGCGCGGTCGTGCCCAACGTCTCACGTGACGTGCTGCGGGCCGGCCCGTCCGTCGCCGACCTGCGGGCCGCCGTCACCCGCACGCTGGACGGCTTCGCCTTCCTGACGGACTGAGACGTTCGACTCTCGTGCCCGGATCGCCACGCGCGGTCCGGGCACGAGTCGTACATACCGCTCGTATGCACTCTGACCTGCGCTCGGAGTGGCGCGACACGCGGAATGGGAAAAAAATTTCTCGGCCCGCCGAAGCGCCGGAACAGCGGGTCGGTGAGCCGGGGAGCCGCCCGACCCGATGCGTCCCCCTCCGTCGTAACAGACACGCGGTGACCTGCGGTTTTTCGCTGTTCGAGCAGTTCGTGGCACTGTCTCGACGCCGATCGGAGGACGCGAGATCCACTGCGGAAGCGGCGTGCACTACCGCACGGATTTTCGAGCGGATCGCCGGGGGGTGGGTTCGCATTCGTCGGTGGTCGTGAGTACGGTCGCTATCGCCGCTGGTTACAGCGGTGAAGACTCGAAAGCCAACGATGAGACGGAGGAACCGTGGCCCTTCCCCAGCTGACCGATGAGCAGCGCGCCGCTGCTCTGGAGAAGGCGGCTGCTGCCCGTCGTGCCCGGGCTGAGCTCAAGGAGCGCCTCAAGCGCGGCGGCACCGACCTCAAGCAGGTGCTCAAGGACGCCGAGAACGACGAGATCCTCGGCAAGATGAAGGTGTCGGCTCTGCTCGAGGCCCTGCCGAAGGTCGGCAAGGTCAAGGCGCAGGAAATCATGACCGAGCTGGAGATCGCCCCGACCCGCCGTCTGCGCGGCCTCGGCGACCGTCAGCGCAAGGCCCTGCTCGCCAGGTTCGATTTCGACGCCTGAGCACGTGGTAGCTGACGCACGACCCGTGACGGACAGCGCACCCGCAACGCGGAGGGGCCGGCTGGTGGTACTGGCCGGACCCTCCGCGGTGGGTAAGTCGACCGTCGTACGCCTTCTGCGGAGCCGGATCCCGGATCTGCACTTCAGTGTCTCGGCCACCACCCGGGACCCGCGACCGGGCGAGGTGGACGGGGTGGACTACCGCTTCGTCGGCCGCGCTGAGTTCGACCGGATGATCGAAGCCGGTGAACTGCTCGAATGGGCCGACATCCATGGCGGCCTGCAGCGATCGGGCACTCCGGCCAAGCCGGTGCTCGACGCACTCGCCGAGGGGCATCCGGTGCTCGTGGAGGTCGACCTCGCGGGAGCGCGGGCCGTCCGTGCGGCGATGCAGGACGCAGTCCTCGCCTTTCTCGCCCCGCCCAGTTGGGAGGTGCTCGTCGAGCGCCTCACCGGCCGAGGCACCGAAACCGACGAGGTCGTCGCTCGCAGGCTCGATACCGCCCGCAGCGAACTGGCCGCGCAGGACGAGTTCGACGTCGTGATCGTCAACGACGATGTCGACCGGGCCTGCGATGAATTGGTATCCTTGTTGGTTGGACCCGGAGCCGACTGATCCGTCCGCGCCTCGAGCGCGTCCGGCTGCCGGTTCCGGCGCCCTCCCATCCCGCGACCTCTCAGGAGAACACCGAGTGAGCAGCATCCAGGCAGCCGCGACCGACCTCGAAGGCAACACCCTTCCGGTCTACGACACCCCCACGGGTATCACCAACCCGCCTATCGACGAGCTGCTCGAGCGCGCCTCCTCGAAGTACGCGCTGGTGATCTACGCCGCCAAGCGGGCACGCCAGATCAACGACTACTACAACCAGCTCGGCGACGGCATCCTCGAGTACGTCGGCCCCCTCGTGGAGCCGGGTCTGCAGGAGAAGCCGCTGTCGATCGCCATGCGCGAGATCCACTCGGATCTGCTCGAGCACACCGAAGGCGAGTGAGCAACCCCGCTTCGAGCGGCGAGGCCGGATCCGTGCAGCGCCGCCGCATCGTCGTCGGTGTCGCCGGTGGCATCGCCGCCTACAAGTCCTGCGCACTGATCCGGGCCTTCACCGAGAGCGGACACCACGTGCGGGTCGTCCCGACGGAGTCCGCCCTCCAATTCGTCGGTCGCGCCACCTTCGAGGCGCTCTCCGGCAACCCCGTGCAGACCGGTGTGTTCGCCGAGGTGCCGCAGGTGCAGCACGTCCGGCTCGGCCAGGAGGCCGACCTCGTCGTCATCGCTCCGGCCACCGCCGACCTCATGGCGCGGACGGTCGCGGGTCGCGCCGACGACCTCCTCACGGCCACCCTGCTCACCGCGCGGTGCCCCGTGATGTTCGTGCCCGCGATGCACACCGAGATGTGGGAGCATCCCGCGACCGTCGACAACGTCGCGACGCTGCGTCGCCGCGGTGCCGTGGTCGTCGAACCGGCGTCCGGTCGCCTGACGGGCAAGGACACCGGTGCCGGGCGGATGCCCGAACCCGACGAGATCTTCAATCTGGCCTCGCTGCTGCTCGAGCGGGCCGACGCGCTACCCCGCGACCTCGCCGGTCGCCGCATCGTCGTGTCCGCCGGAGGTACCCGCGAGCCCCTCGATCCGGTGCGCTTCCTCGGCAACCGGTCGTCCGGCAAGCAGGGCTACGCACTCGCCCGTCTCGCTGCTCAGCGCGGCGCCGACGTCACCCTCGTCGCCGGCAGCATCTCGGGTCTCGACGACCCGGCCGCGGTCGACGTCGTGCGGGTCCAGACGGCCGCGCAGATGCAGGACGCCGTCGCCAAGCACGCCTCGGGTGCCGACGCCGTCATCATGTCCGCGGCCGTCGCCGATTTCCGGCCCTCCACCTTCGCGACCAGCAAGATCAAGAAGGGTGAGGGCGAACCCGACTCCATCGCGCTGACGAAGAACGACGACATCCTCGCCGGTCTCGTCCGGGCGCGTGCCGAAGGCGGCCTGTCCGCCGAGACGGTCATCGTCGGGTTCGCGGCGGAGACCGGCGACGAACACGGCGACGTGCTCACCTACGCCCGCGAGAAACTCGCCCGCAAGGGATGCGATCTCCTCGTCGTCAACGCCGTCGGCGAAGGCAAGGCGTTCGAGGTCGACGACAACAACGGCTGGTTGCTGTCCGCGGACGGTTCGGAAACCGCCCTCGCCCACGGGTCGAAGGCCCTCATGGCCAGCCGCGTGCTCGACGCGCTGGGACCTCTGCTGGCGGAACGCAGCAGAATCGGGTGATTTCAATACTCGCGCCGACGCCTGCGGAGCAGTAGCGTCGGCACTGCGATCGGGTCCTGCCGACTCGATCGGGGAGCGCATGCTCCATACGGTTTGTCCGTCCAGCGCCTGGCGCACAGTCGAGAGGGAGTTTCGTGAGTAAGACCGGCGGTCGTCTTTTCACCAGTGAGTCCGTGACCGAAGGGCATCCGGACAAGATCTGTGACGCGATCAGCGACTCGGTTCTCGACGCGCTCCTCACCGAGGATCCTCGTGCCCGGGTAGCAGTGGAAACCCTCGTCACCACGGGCCAGGTGCACGTGGTCGGTGAGGTCACCACCTCGGCATACGCCGACATCCCCAAGATCGTCCGCGATCGGGTGCTCGAGATCGGCTACGACTCGTCGTCGAAGGGCTTCGACGGCAACTCCTGCGGTGTCAACATCGCGATCGGCGCGCAGTCGCCCGAGATCGCCGGCGGCGTCGACGTCTCGCACGAGGCGCGCAGCGGTGTGCTCACCGACGACGAGGTCGCCCGCCAGGGCGCCGGCGACCAGGGCCTGATGTTCGGCTACGCCTGCTCCGATACGCCCGAACTCATGCCGCTGCCGATCTCCCTCGCACATCGCCTGTCGCGCCGGCTCACCGAGGTCCGCAAGTCGGGGGTCCTGCCGTACCTGCGTCCCGACGGCAAGACCCAGGTCACCATCGAATACGACGGCGACAAGCCCGTCCGTCTCGACACGATCGTCATCTCGACGCAGCACGCCGCCGACATCGATCTGAACAACCTGCTCACGCCGGATCTGCGCACCCACGTCGTCGACGCGGTGCTCGCCGACCCGAACCTGGCCGATCTCGACACGGCCGACGTGCGTCTGCTGGTCAACCCGTCCGGATCGTTCGTCCTCGGCGGCCCGATGGGCGACGCCGGCCTCACCGGCCGCAAGATCATCGTCGACACCTACGGCGGCATGGCCCGCCACGGTGGTGGCGCGTTCTCCGGCAAGGATCCGTCGAAGGTCGACCGTTCGGCCGCCTACGCGATGCGCTGGGTCGCCAAGACCGCCGTCGCCGCCGGTCTCGCCGACCGCATCGAGGTGCAGGTCGCCTACGCGATCGGCAAGGCTGCTCCGGTGGGTCTGTTCGTCGAGACCTTCGGCACCGAGAAAACCGACCCGGCCCGCATCCAGCAGGCCATCGGCGAGGTCTTCGACCTGCGCCCGGGCGCGATCATCCGTGACCTCGACCTGCTGCGCCCGATCTACGCGCAGACCGCTGCGTACGGCCACTTCGGCCGTACCGACATCGACCTGCCGTGGGAGAACACCGACCGCGCCGACAAGCTGCGCGCGGCCGCCGGTCTGTAGATTCCGATCGGGCCCGGGTGGCTGCTGATTTCGACGCCGCCGAGGTCGATCCGGTTGCGCGGGTTCTCCCGCTGCTACCGGTTCCGCACCTCGACCGGGAGTTCGACTACCTGATCCCGCGCGACCTGGACGCGGACGCCCGCCCGGGCGTCCGCGTCCGCGTCCGCTTCGCCGGACGTCTCGTCGACGGTTTCCTGCTCGCACGCGCCGCGACGAGCGATCACACCGGCAAGCTCGGCCGACTCGACCGCGTCGTCTCGTCCGAGCAGGTCCTCACGCCCGAGATCGCTGCTCTGGCAGAGGAAGTCGCGACCCGCTATGCCGGGACCCGGGCCGACGTGCTGCGTCTGGCGGTACCTCCGCGACACGCACGTGTCGAAGCCGAGGCGCCGCGCACACCGGAACCTCCGCCTGTTCCGGAGATCGATCCCGCCGCGTGGGGCCGGTACCGGCACGGCGAGAACTTCCTCGAAGCGCTCGGCGGCGGCCGCGCCCCGCGCGCGGCCTGGCAGGCGCTGCCCGGTGAGGACTGGCCCCGACGGCTCGCCGAACTCGCCGCACTGACCCTCGCCTCGGGGAAGGCGGCCGTGCTCGTCGTTCCCGACCAGCGCGACCTCGACCGTCTCGTGAAGGCGTGTGCAGACGTCGCCGGGGCCGATCACGTCGTCGGCCTCGCCGCCGGCCTCGGACCGGCCGAACGGTATCGACGCTGGCTTGCGGCGCTGCGCGGATCCGCGCGCATCGTCGTCGGGACCCGGGCCGCCGTCTTCGCCCCGAACCCCGATCTCGGGCTCCTCGTGGTATGGGACGACGGCGACGACCTGCACTGCGAACCACGGTCCCCGTATCCGCACGCCCGCGAAGTGGCTGCTCTGCGCGCCCACGCGGTCGGTGCCGCCATCGTGATCGCCGGGCACGCCCGCACCGCGGAGACCCAGGCGCTCGTCGAGGCCGGCTGGGCACACGATCTCGTGGCACCCCGCGACGTCGTACGGGCGTGCGCGCCGAAGGTCACGGCCCTCGCCGACAGCGACCACGCACTCGCACGGGATCCGGCCGCGCGTGCCGCGCGACTGCCTGCCATCGCGTTCGCCGCCGCCCGATCCGCCCTCGCGGTCGACCGTCCGGTGCTCGTGCAGGTACCGCGGCGCGGATACGTGCCCGCGCTCGCGTGCGGAAAGTGCCGGGCACCCGCCCGCTGCCGGCACTGCAACGGCCCGCTCGCACTGCCCACGGCGGCCGGTCCCGACGGTGCCGCGATCCCGGCATGCCGCTGGTGCGGTGTCGCCGATGCGCGTCACCGCTGCCACGCGTGCGGTGCGCGTTCGCTGCGGGCCGTGGTGGTCGGGGCGGCTCGCACCGCCGAAGAACTGGGCCGTGCCTTCCCGGGCGTGCCGGTCGTGACCTCCGGCGGCAACGACGTCAAGCACACCGTGCCCGGTTCGGCGTCGCTCGTCGTCTCCACCGTGGGCGCCGAACCCGTCGCCGAGGGCGGTTACGGGGCGGCGCTGCTCCTGGACGGGTGGGCCCTGCTCGGCCGTGCCGATCTGCGCGCCACCGAGGAGACGATGCGCCGCTGGCTCACCGCATCGGCGCTCGTACGGTCGTTCGCCGACGGGGGACAGGTCGTGGTCGTCGCCGATTCCGGGATCCCCACCGTGCAGGCGCTCGTGCGTTGGGATCCCGTGGGACACGCCCAGTCCGAGGTCTCCGAACGAGCCGAGGTCGGTTTCCCGCCCGCGGTCCACATGGCCGCGATCGATGGGTCGTCCGCGGCTGTCGCCGAACTGCTCGAGGCCACACACCTGCCCGATGGAGCCGAGGTGCTCGGGCCCGTGCCGCTACCGCCGGGGCAACGACTGCCGTTCGGATCCGAAGGACCCGAACCGGAGGACGTGCACCGGATGATCGTGCGGGTCGCACGCGAGCGCGGTCGCGCACTCGGTCGCGCCCTGCGCGACGCCCAGGCCACCCGCACGGCGCGTCGCGCGGACGGTCCGCTGCGGGTTCAGGTGGATCCGCCGCGTATCGGCTGACCCGGCCGCGGAGGGGGCGCGGATCTCCGCTGTCGGCCTAGGCCGCTTTCGGAATCGGTTGCGACGGAATGGATGCGGCGTCCGTACCCTTCCACAGCGCCGCGAAGTCGTGGCGATGTCGTATGCCGAGGATGTGCAGCAGGACGAAACGCGGTACGGGCGGCACGAGGTGCACGACGTGATTGCGCGAGGAGTCGTCGAGACCGTCGATGAGCCAGTTCCCTTCCTTGCCGAGCTGCTGCATCCCCTTCGGCTCGATATTGAACTCCTGGTCCCACGCGCGCCACTGCGCGTCGGTGATGCTGGTCGAGACCAGTGGCATCATCTCCCGCTCCTCACGTTCGAGATGGGGGAGCAGAACCTCGGACAAGCGGGACAGTGCTGCACCGAGTGCTTCGCCGGAGCCGGGGTGGTCGGCGCGGAAATCGCGTGCCGCCTCCTCGACTGTGACGATCGCAGGCTCGATGGTGCGGTGGTCGGCGTTCATCCTCTCCACGAGCGGTGCCGCGTCGGGATTGCACTGCACCACACGCGGATAGAGCCCACGGTCCTCGGACTCGTGGTGATGGTGAAGGAAATCCATCATCCACAACACGTGGTCGGCGAGAGCCACTCGGTGGGTCTCCTGCCATGTCTTCGTCGAGGTGGCGACCTCGATGCGGAGGAGGTCGCGGCGGAGGGCGGAGTGCACGATTCCCATGATTCGGGTATCGGCGGGTCCGTCGGGATCGGTGATCATGACGACTCCCGGGGATCGACGAGCAACGAGACCTGCGGAGCGCAGGCCGGAATCTGCGAGGACGGTGGGGGACACCGTGTTCGCACCGTGGAGTTTCCGTCGACGGAGGCTGTTCCCAGTGTCGATCCGGCATGGACCGAGCGCAAGACCCGTTGGCTGCTGTCGTACATACGGACGACAGCGACACGCGTTGCCGGGGATATTATTTGTCACAGTAACAGAGCCGGTGATTGTGACCGATCTCTTCCGTAGGTGCCGGGGAGGCACAGGAGGAGAGGGCGGACGAATGGGTGCCGGGCGGAGTGTCGGTGGTGTCGTCGGAGCGTGTGTCGTCGCGATGCTGACTGTGGGTGCAGCGGCACTGACTGCGGGCGCAGCGGCGGCGCAGCCGCTCCCGTCCGACGACGGACCGATCCTCGGTCTCGGGGAAGGGTCGTACAGCAGCGTGCCCGTCCCGGCGGGACCGGTGGCCACCGGGCACGCCGAAGCGGCCGAATACGCCGAGAACAACCCCGATGTCGCCCCCGCCGGTAGCAACGACTTCGCGTGCGTGCCGTCCGAGGAGCACCCTCGTCCGGTGGTGCTCGCGCACGGCACCGATTCCAACGCCTACTCCGACTTCGCTGCTCTCTCACCGCTGCTCGCCGCGTCAGGCTGGTGCGTATTCGCCCTGAACTACGGGTTCGCCGACGGTGCCGAGGACTACGGCACGGGCGACATCCGCGTCTCCGCAGCACAGTTCGGTGAGTTCGTCACCGAGGTCCTCGACGCCACCGGTGCGGAGGAGGTCGACGTCGTCGGCTACTCACAGGGAGCCACGGTGGCCCGCTACTACATCAACGAACTCGGGGGTGCCGAGGTCGTCGACCGGTGGGTGGGGATCGCGTCGCCGAGCTACGGAGGCACCTTCTACGGCATCGGGGCCGCCTTCGCCGCGCTGCCCGGAGCGACCGACATCGTCGAGGGCGAGTTCTCCGTCGCCCTCGTGCAGCAGCTTCAGGGGTCGGAACTGCTCACCGAACTCAACACACCCACCGACACCGTGCCCGGCGTGCGCTACACGACCATCGGTAGCGAGGTCGACGAGGTCATCCAGCCCGCCGGCAATGTCGCACTCCATGGTGAGGGCGCCGTCAACCACGTGATCCAGGAGCTGTGCCCGCAGGACCTGACCGGTCACTTCAACATGGTCTACGACCCCTTCTCTCTGCAGCTCGCGCGGCACGCGCTCGACCCCGGCCGGTACGCGATCGGGGAGTGCACCACCGTCGCGCTCGGCACCGGTATCCCCGAACTGATCCTCCAGTCCAACACCTGAGCTCCACCCCGTTACGGCAGCGACATCGGTGAAGCGGCTACCCGGCGCGGTGATGCAGGTCGCACGACGTCGACTCCCTAGACTGTGAGAGGTCCTCGCCGTCGAAAACTGGAGCAGCATCCGTGAAATCCCCGCACAGTCCACACGCCGCGCACCCCACCTCCTGCTCGGCGGTGCTCTGACATGCGCGTGGTCTTCGCGGGAACACCGGAACCCGCTGTCCCGTCGCTGCTCCGCCTCATCGAGTCACGCCACGAGGTCGTTGCGGTGGTCACCCGCCCCGACACCACCGCCGGTCGCGGCCGGAAGGTCGTGCGATCCGCCGTGGGGCAGATCGCCGACGAACACGGCATCGAGGTCCTCACGCCGCGCTCTCCGCGCGACCCCGAGTTCGTCGCGCGACTGACCGAACTCGCACCCGACTGCTGCCCCGTGGTGGCCTACGGCGCCCTGATCCCGCAGGACGTCCTGGACATCCCTGTGCACGGATGGGTGAACCTCCATTTCTCGCTGCTGCCCGCCTGGCGCGGCGCGGCGCCCGTGCAGGCGGCGATCGCTGCCGGTGACGAGATCACCGGAGCGAGCACCTTCCGGCTCGAGGCCGGCCTCGACACCGGTCCGGTCTACGGCGTCGTCACCGAGACGATCCGTCCCACCGACACCGCCGGCGACCTGCTCGGCCGCCTCGCCGAGGCCGGTGCGACGCTGCTCGAATCCACCCTCGACGGCCTCGAGGACGGCATCCTCACACCCGCACCGCAGCCGGCCGACGGTGTCTCGCACGCCTCCAAGGTCACCGTCGAGGCCGCCCAGGTGCAGTGGACCCTCCCCGCACATGTCGTCGACCGGCGGATCCGCGCCGTCACCCCCGCTCCGGGAGCGTGGACGATGATCGGCGACCTGCGCGTGAAGATCGGTCCCGTGACGGTGACCGACGAGACCCTCGAACCCGGTGAGCTCGACATCCGCAAGGACGGCGTGCTCGTCGGTACCGCTACCACTGCCGTCCGGCTCGGGACGGTGCAACCGCCCGGGAAGAAGGCGATGGCAGCCACGGACTGGGCGCGCGGCGCCCGTCTCGACCCGAAGGTGCGTGCGCGATGAGCGAATCCGGCAGGCCCCCGCGGGGCAAGCGCAATCCCGGAGGACGGAACCCCGCAGGCCGCGGGGGACGCAACGGCGGAGGGAAGCCGAACCGCAATCCGGCGTCCGAACACACCCGCCGACCGTCGAAGCCACCCGCCGACCCCGCTCGCGTCGCCGCGCGGGACGTGCTGCGCGCCGTGCGCGAACGGGACGCCTACGCCAATCTCGTTCTCCCGTCGCTGCTCCGGGAGCGGCATCTCGACGCGCGCGACGCCGCCCTGGCCACCGAACTCACCTACGGCGCGGCCCGCGCGCGAGGCCTGCTGGACGCCGTGATCGCCGACGCCGCGAACCGTCCCGTCGACGAGATCGACGGTGCGCTGCTCGACGTGCTGCGTCTGGGCGCCTACCAGTTGCTGCGCACGCGCGTCGCCCCGCACGCCGCCGTCGCCACGAGCGTCGACCTCGTCCGGGCCGAATTCGGAGCGGGCCGAGCAGGTTTCGTCAACGCGGTGCTTCGTCGTGTGGGTGAGCGTTCGGAGGAGGAGTGGATCACGCTGCTCGCCCCCGACCCGGACCGCGACCCGGTGGGTCACCTGGCCTTCCGGTACGCCCACCCCCTGTGGATCGCGCAGGCGTTCGCCCACGCGCTCGGATCGGATGCCTCCGAACTCGCCGACGTCCTCGCCGCCGACGACGCGCGCCCGATCGTCCACCTCGTCGCCCGCCCCGGGGTCATCACCGCGGAAGAACTCGCGCTCGTCACCGGCGGTGAGATCGGACCGTGGTCGCCCTATGCGGTGCACCTCGAGCACGGCGACCCCGGCCGCCTCGAACCCGTCCGCGAAGGCATGGCCGCGGTCCAGGACGAAGGCAGCCAGCTCGTCGCACGTGCCCTCACCCTCGCACCCCTCATCGGCGAGGACCGGGGCCGCTGGCTCGACCTGTGCGCGGGACCGGGCGGAAAGGCGGCGCTGCTCGGCGCCATCGCCGCGATCGACGGGTTCGCCGTCGACGCGGTCGAACCGGTCGACCACCGCGCGGAACTGGTCCGCAAGACCGCCCGCGACCTGCCGGTGACCGTGCACATCGCCGACGGGCGCGAGCCCGGACTCGAACCGGGCTACGACCGGATCCTCGTGGACGCACCCTGCACGGGACTCGGCGCGTTGCGTCGGCGTCCCGAGGCGCGGTGGCGACGGCAACCCGGCGACGTCGCCGAACTCGTGCGGCTGCAGAAGGAACTGCTCGCATCGGCGATCGGACTGCTGCGTCCCGGTGGTGTGGTGCTCTACTCGACGTGTTCACCGCACGTCTCGGAGACCGTCGCCGTCGTGTCCGACGCGGTGCGCCGCCACGGTGTCGAACAGCTCGACACCCGCGAACTCGTCCCCGGCGTGCCGCAGGTCGGGGAGGGGCCGGGAGTCCAGCTCTGGCCGCACCGCCACGGCACCGACGCCATGTTCATGGCTGCGCTGCGTAAACCCGAGCGCTGATCGCGACCGCCGGACACGGATCGTCGTGTCCGGCGCCGGGGAAGATGAAAGTCTTCTCATCCGGTCTTCACGATCGATTCACTCCGGTGCAGGATGCTGTTCTCCATGCCGGTGATGAAACGCATGCTCGTGATCGCAGCGCTGCTGCTGATCCCGGCGGCCCTCGCGTGGGGGAGCCAGGCCCTGACACGACCGGCGGGCTCCCCCGAGATCGGTGATGCATCGGTCACCGTCTCCGTCGTGCCGACCACGACCGAGCCCGCGGCGCCGTCCCCCGGGGCCGAGGCGCCCGAGGTACGACCCGAACCCGAGCAGGAGTCGGCGTCCGCACCGTCGGTCCCCGACACGCAGACATCCCCGCCTGCCGTCGTTCCGGCCCCGGTTCCCGATCCGGGCTGGTCCGACGTCGCGCGTCAGCCCCTGCCGACCCCTCAGGTCGAGTGGGACGACGACTGGGACGACGACGACCGGGACGACGACGGCGACGACAGCGGGGACGACGCCTGGGACGACGATGACGACTGAGTCCGGGAAGCCGGCCGGGACGCAGCGCACCGGTCACCTTCGCATCCCTCACCCCGGTCGCGGATCCGCGTTCCCTGCCCGGTGGCGCATCCTCAGCTGGATCCTGCTGACCACGGCCGTCGCGCTCGTCGCCGTCGTCGTCACCGCGCGAGTGCTGCTCCTCAACCACGTCGACCGTGACGCGAATGCCGACATCACCCAGGAGATCGAGGAATTCCGGGCATTCGCCGCCGAGGGCGTCGACCCCACCACGACGTTCCCGTTCACCTCCGTGGAGCGGATGCTCGAGGTCTATCTCAACCGCCAGCACACCTCGGAGGGCGAGGTGATCGTCGGCGTCGTCGACGGTTCGCTGCTCTTCGACCGCCGTATCGCGGTGGACCGGCCCGACCTGCCGGCGAACCTCACCGAGGACGGTGTGCTGTTCGAGCGCATCCTCAACGCCCCCACCGGCTCGGGCGTCCACGAGGTGGACGGTGGACAGATGCGCTGGGCCCGCGCCGACGTCACCTCCGGAGACGACCGGGGCGCACTGATCGTCGCCGTGTTCACCGCCGAGCAGCGCGCGAAGGTCGCCGACACCGCCCGCACCATCGGGTTGGTCGCGATCGGTGGCCTCGGTCTCACGGCGATCATCGGCTGGCTGGTCGCGGGGCAGATCCTCGCCCCGATCCGCCAGGTGCGCGAGGTGGCCGCCGCCATCGGCGAGAAGGATCTGACGAGTCGGGTGCCCGTGCACGGACGCGACGACATCGCCGCCTTGGCCCAGACCTTCAACTCGATGCTCGACCGCCTCGAACAGGCCTACACCACGCAGCAGCAGTTCGTCGACGACGCCGGCCACGAACTGCGGACACCGATCACCGTGATCCGCGGGCACCTCGAACTCATGGATCTCGGTCACGCCGACGACGCGACACGCGAGGAGACGATCCGGCTCGTCGAGGACGAACTCGACCGGATGGCGCGGATCGTCACCGACCTGCTCGTCCTCGCCAAGGCCGAGCGCCCCGACTTCGTGCAACGACGACCGGTCGACGTCACCGACCTCATGCTCGACGTCGAGGCCAAGGCGCAGATGCTCGGCACCCGCGACTGGCAGCTCATGGAGATCGCCGAGGGCACGGCCGACATCGACGCCCAACGCGTCACCCAGGCCGTGCTGCAGTACGCGACCAATGCCGTCACTCACACCCACCCTGGGGACGTCATCCAACTCGGATCCGTCTTCGTCGAGCACGACGGCACCGAGCACCTCCGGATCTGGGTCCGGGACACCGGACCCGGGGTCGCACCGGACGACGCGGCACGCATCTTCGAACGCTTCCGCCGCGGACGCACCGTCCCCGGTGACCGGCACGGACCCGCCGCCGAACGAGGCGGGGCGGGTCTCGGACTCGCCATCGTCCGCGCCATCGCCGATGCGCACCACGGCTCGGCCTGGGTCGAGAGCACGGTCGGGCACGGCGCGACCTTCGGCATCGACCTCCCACTACGAGACCCCGCAGGAACCACCGGCACGACCGGCACAGCCGGCACGACCGGCACGACCGGTTCCCCTGGCGCAGCCGACACCCGAAGGATCGCATCGCAGTGAGCAGAATCCTCATCGCCGAAGACGACACCCGCATCACCGCCTTCCTCGAGAAGGGGCTGCGCGCAGCGGGATACACCACCACCGACGCCACCGACGGCGAGACCGCCCTGATGCTCGCTCGCAGCGGCGCCTTCGATCTGGTGATCCTCGACATCGGGTTGCCCCGCATGGACGGCTTCACCGTCCTCGAGAGGCTGCGCGGTGAAGGTGTGCGGACCCCGGTGATCGTGCTGACCGCGCGGGACAGCGTCACCGATACCGTCGCGGGGCTCGAGGGCGGCGCCAACGACTATGTGAGCAAACCGTTCCAGTTCGCCGAACTGCTCGCCCGCATCCGGCTGCGGATCGGCGACAGCAGCTCTGCGGCCGATCCGGCAGCGGTGATCCGCGACGGCGACATGGCCCTGGACCTGCGGGCCCGGCGCGCCGAGATCGCCGGGGAGAGCGTCGATCTCACCAGCCGCGAGTTCGCACTGTTCGAGGTCTTTCTGCGTCACCGCGGGCAGGTGCTCTCCCGCGAACAGATCCTCGGGCACGTGTGGGGATACGACTTCGATCCCGCGTCCAACGTCGTCGACGTCTACGTGCGCGCGCTGCGCAACAAGATCGGGGGAGACCGGGTCGAGACGATCCGCGGAGCGGGGTACCGGTTGCGATGACCTTCCACGCCACCGTCCCGCCGAGCACCGTTGCGCCGCAGCAGCGTCCGCCGCGCAGACACACCGTCCCGACGCCCGGCCGGATCGTCGCGGTCGGGATCCTCGCCGGCACTGTCGGTCTCCTCGTGTATCTCACGCGCACCGACCCCCACCTGACGCCTCCGGCCGCCGTCACCATGATCGTGTTCGCCGTGGCCGTCTGGCTGTGGGTGTTCACGAGGATCGACGACACCTATGTGGCGCTCGGCGCTGCCGCGGCCCTCACGGTCGTCGGTGTCATCGACGCGGAGGCACTGTTCGCGACCCTCGGCGACGACGTCGTGTGGCTCCTGTTGTCCGCCTTCGTGATCGCCTCCGGTGTGGCGTCGTCGGGTCTGGCGACGCGCGGCGCGGCCTTCCTGGTGACGGGGGCGTGCAGCCCGCGGGCGCTCGTGCACCTGGTGACGGCCGCGCTGATCGTCACCGCGTTCGCGGTCCCGTCGACCTCCGGTCGCGCCGCGCTGGTGCTCCCGGTGTTCGTGGCGCTCGCGACGGTCCTCGCCGACCGGCCACGACTGGTGCGGGCACTCGCGTTGCTCTTCCCCACGGTGATCCTGCTGTCGGCGGTGGCGTCGCTGCTCGGCGCCGGCGCTCACCTGATCACCTCGCAGATCCTGGTCACCGCGACCGGCACCGGATTCGACTTCGCGACCTGGATGATCCTCGGCCTGCCGCTGGCGATCGTCTCGTCGCACGCCGCCGCCGAGCTGGTGCTGCTGCTGTTCACCTCCGCCGACGATCGGCGCGGACGTCTCACCGTCACCGCCGCCGACATCGGTGCGCAGACCGACACCCCGGTCTCCGGGCCGCTCTCCGTCGCCGAATCCCGCGCCGCACTCCTGCTGGCCGTGGTGATGGTGCTGTGGTGCACCGAACCCGTCCATGGCATCCACCCGGCGGTGGTGGCGCTGCTCGGTGCGCTCGTCGCGACCTCCCCGCGGTACGGCTCCGTGCGCCTCGCGCCCGCACTGAAGACCGTGCCGTGGCCCCTGCTGCTGTTCATGGCAGCGACGCTGTCGATCGGTACCGCGCTGACGACGAGCGGTGCGGCGGACTGGCTCGCATCGACGGCCTTCGGTCCGCTGACCTCGCGCGGAGAAGGTGCCGGTCCGTTGTTCGTGATCGTCGTGGTCGTGATCTCGACCGCGGCGCACCTGGTCATCCAGTCGCGCTCGGCCCGCTCCGCCGTTCTCGTTCCCGTGGTGGTGGCACTCGCGCCGAGCGTCGGTGTCGATCCGCTCGCCGCGGCCTTCGTCTCGACGGCCGCCGCAGGCTTCTGCCACACCCTGCCGTCGTCGGCCAAGCCCGTGACGCTGTTCGCGGACGTGCCCGGCACCCCCACCTACTCGACCTCGGATCTGCTGCGCCTGGCGGCGTGGCTGGGTCCGCTCCTCGCCGCGCTGGTCCTGCTGTTCGCGTGGTTCGTCTGGCCGCTGCTCGGCCTGTCGCTGTTCGTCTGATCCCTGTTCCGTTCCCCCCGTTGTCCCGTTCCACGGTCTGTCCCGTTCCACGATCGGAGTCGTCATGGCGTTGAAGGTTCCTCATCGCGTGCTCGTCGCACCCAGCGGTTTCAAGGAGAGTCTCGACGCGCCCGGCGTCGCCGCCGCGATCGGTGCGGGAGTCCGCCGGGCTCTGCCGTGCGCCGCCGTCGACCTCGTGCCCGTTCCGGACGGTGGGGAGGGCACCGCCGAGATCCTCGCCGAGGCCACCGGCGGCACGCTCGTCCCGGTCACCGTGACCGGTCCCGTCGGCGAGCCGGTGCGGGCGAGCTGGGCGCGTCTCGGCGGTGCCACCCGCGGGACGGCGGTCGTCGAGATGGCCTCGGCCGCCGGCCTGCGCCTCGTACCCGCCGATCGCCGTGATCCCGGTGCCACCACCACCCGCGGGGTCGGTGAACTTATTGCCGCGGCACTCGACGACGGCATCCGCCGCATCGTCATCGGCTGCGGCGACTCGGGCACCAGCGACGGCGGAGCCGGGGCACTGCAAGCACTCGGCGCCCGGATCCTCGACGCCGACAGCCACGAACTGCCCGACGGGGGACGGCACCTCGCGCGCGCCGCGCGTCTCGATCTCGACGATCTGCACCCGGCGCTCGCCGACACCGAGATCGTCCTGGCCTGCAACGTCCACAACGTCCTGTGCGGGCCGACCGGCGTCGCTCGGGTCTTCGGCCCGCAGAAGGGTGCGACACCCGCGCAGGTTGAAGAGCTGTCCACTGCTCTGGAGCGTTGGGCGAAGGTGCTCGAGCGGGACGGGCGGGCACACGGGCTGGATGTGCGGTTCGGGGCGGGCACCGGCGCTTCAGGCGGCCTCGGTGCCGGTCTGGCCGCGGGCATCGGCGCCCGGATCGCCTCCCGGTTCGATGTGCTGCTCGACAGCGGCCTGTCAGGTATCGATCTCGACTCCCTGATCGCGCGTGCCGACCTGATCATCACCGCCGAGGGCAGCATCGACTTCCAGACCCCGCGCGGCAAGGTACCTGCGGAGGTCGCCCGCCGCGCCCAGCGTGCGGGCGTTCCGGTGCTCGCCATCGCCGGATCGCTCGGCGAGGGGGCGCGCGATGTCCACGACGTCGGGATCGGCGCGATCGCGTCGATCATCCCCGTCCCGATGCGTCTCGAGGACGCCGTCGCCAACGGTCACGACCTGCTCGTCGACGCCGCGGCGCGGTCCATGCGTCTGCTGATGCTCGGCTCCGCCGTGGCGAGTCGCAGCAAGGGCCGGGCGAAGAAGCGCAAGCACCGGGCGCCGGCGGCGTGACCAGAAGTTCCGCGCGCCGGCGGGTGGGTCCGAATAGGGTTCCGGTCATGCCCGAGATCGTCACCCTGACCATGAACCCGGCACTCGACGTCACGACCTTCACCGACGCGGTGGTGCCCACCCGCAAGCTCCGCTGCGACGAGCCGTTCTACGACGCCGGCGGGGGAGGAGTGAACGTCGCGAAGGTCGCGCGCGTGCTCGGTGCCTCGGCTGCTGCCGTCTATCCGGCCGGTGGTGCGCGGGGTGAACAGATGAGCGGTCTGCTCGACGACGACGATGTCGAGGAACACATCGTCCCCATCGCCGGGTCCACCCGCGAGTGCTTCACGGCGATCGACCGTCGCAGCGGTCAGGAATACCGTTTCGTCACACCCGGTCCCGAGCTGACGGACGAGGAGCAGGAACGCTGCCTCACGACGCTCGAGAAGGTCGCCGAAGGAGCGAAGTACGTGGTGGCGAGCGGCAGCTTCCCGCCCGGTGTACCCGGCACGTTCGTCCGACGCATCGCCGCGGCGGCGCACGAGGCCGGCGCGCGGTTCGTCCTCGACTCGTCGGGCGATGCGCTGACCAGCATCGATTCGGGTGCCTACCTCGTCAAACCGAGCCTGGACGAGTTGTGCGAGTGGACCGGGCGGGAGCTGGCCACCGACGACGAGCAGATCGCGGCCGCGCGCGAACTCGTCACCTCCGGTGTCACGGAGATCGTGGTCGTCTCGCTCGGCGCAGACGGGGCGATCATGGCGACCGCCGACGAGGCCGTGCGGGTGCCGGCCCTGGCGGCCAAGGTGCGCAGCGCCGNNNGCCGGCGACAGCATGGTCGCCGGACTCGTCGTCGGACTGCTGCAGGAACGATCGTTGCGGGACGCGCTTGCTCTCGGGATCGCCTGCGGCACCGCGGCACTGCTCACCGCCGGAAGCCACGTCTGCCACCGCGAGGACATCGATCGTTTCGACGCCCTCGCCCGCGTGGTCTGACGACCCGCGGCACCGGTCCGACAACCGCCGGTCACACCGCGCGAGACCGTGGATCCCGCAGGGTACGAACGGCTTCGGTGAGTGTCGAGTGGATGTACCCGAGCTCCGGACTCGCAACGTTCGACCAGTCCGCCGACTCGTCCGCTGCCGCATCGTCCGTCCACGCGGATGTGTCGGCGCCGGGATCGTGCCGCTGGATCCACCAGAGATTGCCGGACGGATCCGAGAACCGCGCGAGGACATCGCCGAAGAAGTCCGTCGGCCGTGTGACGATCGCCGCGCCGTGCTGCGTGGCGCGTTCGAGGACGGCATCGACGTCGTGCACGTGGACCCGTACGAAGGCGGGGGTGAAGGGCCAGTCCGGTTTCCGGTCGGCGACCACGAGCACGGAGTCGCCGACCCGCACCTCCGAGTGGAGGAGGAGCCCGTCGTGGTCGAGGGTGCGCGCTTCGGGCACCTCCTCGGCCTCGAAGACGGCGATGAGGAAGTCGACGAGTTCGGTTGCGCCGTCGGAGATCAGGAAGGTGTCGACGGTGTTCGATCCGTCCGGACGGGGAGGGAGGGATTCGCGGTGATGGAGAGCGGTCACGATGATCCTTTCGGTCGGGTGACTGCCAGCCTTCCGGGTATTACGGCCACTTGATGGCACCAATGCGCCCGAGATCGGAAATTCCCGGCCGGGTTCGGCTGCGTGCGGCGGGTGCGACGCAGGTCCGACCCGGTGGAGGGCGCCGACTAGACTCGTCGGTTGTGGCCCACCCGATGATCGCTCCGTCCATCCTGTCCGCGGATTTCGCTCGTCTCGCCGACGAGGCGCAGGCCGTCGCCGGTGCCGACTGGCTCCACGTCGACGTCATGGACGCCCATTTCGTTCCGAACCTGACGCTCGGTCTCCCGGTCGTCGAGTCGCTGCTGAAGGCGACCGACATCCCGCTCGACTGTCACCTGATGATCGAGAACCCCGGTCGATGGGCTCCGCCCTACGCCGAAGCCGGTGCCCACAACGTCACCTTCCACGCGGAGGCGACCGACGACCCGGTCGCCGTGGCCCGCGACATCCGCGCGGCCGGCGGCAAGGCAGGGCTGTCCGTCAAGCCCGGCACCCCCATCGAGCCCTATCTCGAGATCCTGAAGGAATTCGACACGCTGCTCGTCATGAGCGTCGAGCCTGGCTTCGGTGGTCAGTCCTTCATCCCGGACGTCCTCGACAAGGCCCGTCAGGTGCGTCGTCTGGTCGACTCGGGTGAACTGCGTCTGCTCGTCGAGATCGACGGTGGCATCAACACCGACACCATCGAGGCCGCCGCGGAAGCGGGTGTGGACTGCTTCGTCGCTGGGTCCGCCGTCTACGGCGCCGCCGATCCCGGTGAGGCGGTCCGCAAACTGCGGGCGCAGGCCGGGGCTGCGTCCCCGCACCTGACGCTCGCGCCGTGACCGCACCCGAGATCGCCGAAGCCCTCCAGTTCGCGCTCGACGCCTCGGAGGCCGTGCGGGGCACGACCAGCCCCAACCCACCTGTCGGAGCGGTGATCCTCGACGCGGACGGCGCGGTGGCAGGTGTCGGGGCCACCGCACCACCCGGCGGTCCACACGCGGAGGTCCGGGCACTCGAGGCCGCGGGCGAATGCGCGCGCGGCGGAACCGCCGTCGTCACCCTCGAACCGTGCAACCACACCGGCCGCACCGGCCCGTGCGCGCAGGCCCTCATCGAGGCGGGGATCGCGACGGTGTACTACTCCGTCGCCGATCCGAATCCCGTCGCCGGGGGAGGCGCCGACACCCTCCGTGCCGCGGGCATCACCGTGCATCCCGGTCTCGGTGCCGAGGCCGTCGCCCGCGGCCCGCTGCGGGCATGGCTGCACCGGCAACACACCGGCCGGCCGCACGTGACGTGGAAGTACGCCGCGTCGATGGACGGTCGCAGCGCGGCCGCCGACGGCACGAGCAAGTGGATCTCCGGTCCCGAATCGCGTGCTCGCGTGCACGACCAGCGCAGCCGGCTCGACGCCATCATCGTCGGAACCGGCACCGTCCTCACCGACGACCCGTGGTTGACCGCCCGTCTGCCCGACGGCGAACTCGCGCCGCACCAGCCGCTGAGGGTCGTCATCGGTATGCGTGAGATCCCCACCTCCGCAAGGGTTCTCGACGACGCGGCGCCGACGCTGGTGCTGCGCACCCACGACATCGGGGAGGTGCTCGACGCGCTCGGCGATCGACCCGACGTGCTGCTCGAAGGCGGCCCCCGGCTCGCGGGCGCCTTCCTCGCAGCGGGCTGCGTCGACCGCATCCAGGCCTACCTGGCGCCCGTCGTGCTCGGAGCCGGCGAGGCCGCCGTGGAGGACGCCGGGGTGGGCACGATCTCCGACGCGCTACGGTTCCGCCGGGAACGGGTCGAGACCGTCGGCTCGGACATTCTGTTGACACTCGTCCCGGACCGGGACAACTGACACTCGTCCCGGACCGGGACAACCGAATCGGACCCGGTCGCGGATCGGGAGCTAAGGAGCGGAACATGTTCACCGGCATAGTCGAGGAACTCGGTGAGATCGTCGCGAAGGAGGACCTCGCCGACGCGGCACGCTTCACCGTGCGCGGACCGCTGGTCACCTCCGACGCCAAGCACGGCGATTCGATCGCGGTCAACGGGGTGTGCCTGACGGTCGTCGACGTCCTCGACGGCGGGTCCTTCACCGCCGATGTGATGCAGGAGACGCTGAACCGGTCGTCGCTCGGACAACTCACGCTCGGCAGCTCCGTCAACCTCGAACGCGCCGCCGCGCTGAACAGCCGCCTCGGCGGCCACCTCGTGCAGGGCCACGTCGACGCCACCGGCGCCGTCGTCTCCCGCACACCCTCGGAGAACTGGACCGTGGTGCGCATCTCGCTCCCGGCCGAAATCTCCCGCTACGTCGTCGAAAAGGGATCGATCACCGTCGACGGTGTCTCGTTGACGGTATCGGGTCTCGGAGGGGAACGCGGGGAGGAGTGGTTCGAGATCTCGCTCATCCCGACCACCCTGTCGCTGACGACGCTCGGCACCGCCGAGCCGGGCACCCTCGTCAACCTCGAGGTCGACGTGATCGCCAAGTACGTGGAGCGCCTGCAGAACGCGCGCTGACGCGTCGTACTGTGGAGATCGACAGTGGACGCGGAGCACGAGTCGTCCGGATACGAGAGTTGGAGTCCAGGGAAGTGACGAGGTTCGACACCATCGAGCGCGCGGTCGCCGACATCGCCGCCGGTAAGGCGGTCGTCGTGGTCGACGACGAAGACCGTGAAAACGAGGGCGACCTCATCTTCGCCGCGGAGAAGGCAACGCCGGAACTCGTGGCGTTCATGGTCCGCTACACATCCGGGTACCTGTGCGTGCCCCTGGACGGCGAGGACTGCGACCGTCTCGGTCTGCCTCCCATGTACAGCGTCAACCAGGACAAGCACGGCACCGCCTACACGGTCACCGTCGACGCGAGGGAAGGCATCGGCACGGGTATCTCCGCGTCCGACCGCGCCGCCACCATGCGGCTGCTCGCCGACCCGAACTCCACCGCCCAGGACTTCACGCGTCCCGGTCACGTGGTGCCGCTGCGCGCCAAGGAGGGCGGCGTCCTGCGCCGGCCCGGGCACACCGAGGCCGCCGTCGACCTCGCGCGCATGGCCGACCTGCGACCGGCCGGCGTCATCTGCGAGATCGTCTCGCAGAAGGACGAAGGCGAGATGGCGCGCACCGACGAACTGCGGGTCTTCGCCGACGAACACGAACTCGCCCTGATCTCGATCGCGGATCTCATCGCGTGGCGCCGCAAGCACGAGAAGCACGTCGTGCGCGTCGCCGAGGCCCGCATCCCCACCCGGCACGGCGACTTCACGGCCGTCGGCTACCAGAGCATCTACGACGAGGTCGAACACGTCGCGCTCGTCCGCGGCGACATCGCCGGCCCGGACGGCGACGGCTCCGACGTGCTCGTGCGCGTGCACTCCGAATGCCTGACCGGCGACGTCTTCGGGTCGCTGCGCTGCGACTGCGGTCCGCAGCTCGACGCCGCCCTCGAGATGGTGGCCGAGGAAGGCCGCGGCGTCGTGCTCTACATGCGCGGCCACGAGGGACGCGGCATCGGCCTGATGCACAAGCTGCAGGCCTACCAGCTGCAGGACTCCGGCTCCGACACCGTCGACGCCAACCTGCAACTCGGCCTGCCCGCCGACGCCCGCGACTACGGCATCGGCGCTCAGATCCTCGTCGACCTCGGTATCTCGTCGATGCGGCTGCTGACCAACAACCCGGCCAAGCGCGTCGGTCTCGACGGCTACGGCCTGCAGATCACCGAGCGTGTCCCGATGCCGTTGCGCGCGAACCGCGAGAACATCTCGTACCTGCGCACCAAGCGCGATCGCATGGGCCACGACCTGATCGGTCTCGACGAGTTCGACGAGGGAGACGCCTGATGAGCGGCGAAGGCCTGCCCGACCTGCAGCTCGCGGACGCCGCAGGGCTGAGCCTCGCGATCGTCGCCGGTCGCTGGCACACCGAGATCTCCGACGCCCTCATCGCCGGCGCACAGCGTGTCGCCGAACAGGCGGGCGTCACCGACGTCACCCTCGAGCGGGTCGCCGGAGCGATCGAGCTTCCCGTCGTCGCGCAGCAGCTCGCCCGCACCCACGACGCGGTCGTCGCGCTCGGCGTGGTGATCCGCGGCGGCACGCCGCACTTCGAGTACGTGTGCGAGGCCGTGACCTACGGCCTCACCCGGATCGCGCTCGACGAGGGCACCCCGGTGGGCAACGGTGTCCTCACCACCGACACCGAACAGCAGGCCCGCGACCGCGCCGGTCTGCCCGGCTCCGCGGAGGACAAGGGCGGCCAGGCCTGCGCGGCCGCGCTCGACACCGCCGTGACCCTGCGGCGGCTGCGGAAGGCGGCGCGTTGACCCGCGACGAGACCGGCTGGGATCTCGAGGTACGCCCGGAGAAGATGCGGCGCTGGGTCGTCGTAGCGGCGGTCGTCGTCATGGCCATCCACATCTTCGCGGCGCTCGTGCTCCGCGGGGGCGGCGACACCGGCGTGAACCTGCGGGTCGTCGACCAGATCGCGATCCTCGCCATCGGTGTCGTGCTCACCGGAGGCGTCCTGCTGTTCACCCGCCCACGGCTGCGGGCGGGGGCCGACGGCGTCTCCGTCCGCAACGTGGTCGCCGAACGACACATCCCGTGGACCGACGTGCGCGGGCTGTTCTTCGACCACGGCGCCCCCTGGGCCCGCCTCGAGCTGCCGTTCGACGAGTACGTGCCCGTCGTCGCCATCCAGGCGCGCGACGGGGAACGCGCTGTGGACGCGCTCGAGCGTTTCCGCGAACTGGAGTCCCGCTACACCGGCGGAGCCGTCAGCGACAACGACGACGGCGGAGCCGTCAGCGACAACAACGACGGCGGAGCCGTCAGACGCAACGACGACGGCGGAGCCGTCAGGGGCGACGACTAGCCTGGACCTGTGCCCGACCCCTCGACATATCGCCCAGCCCCCGGTTCCATTCCCACGGAGCCGGGGGTCTACAAGTTCCGCGACCCGCACGGCCGGGTCGTCTACGTCGGCAAGGCGAAGAATCTCCGGTCCCGCCTGAACTCGTACTTCGCCGACATCGCCTCGCTGCATCCGCGCACCCGTCAGATGGTGACCACCGCGGGCCGGGTCGAGTGGACGGTGGTGCGCACCGAGGTCGAGGCACTCCAACTCGAGTACAACTGGATCAAGGAGTTCGATCCGCGGTTCAACGTCCGCTACCGCGACGACAAGACGTACCCGATGCTCGCGGTCACGTTGAACGAGGAATATCCCCGCCTGTTCGTCTATCGCGGGCCGCGCCGCAAGGGCGTGCGCTATTTCGGTCCCTACTCGCACGCCTGGGCGATCCGCGAGACCCTCGACCTGCTGCTGCGGGTGTTCCCGTCGCGCACGTGCTCGGCCGGGGTCTTCAAGCGGCACGCGCAGATCGGCCGCCCGTGCCTGCTCGGCTACATCGACAAGTGCTCCGCGCCGTGCGTCGGACGCGTCTCCGCCGACGAACATCGCCGCATCGTCGAGGACTTCTGCGACTTCCTCGCCGGTCGCACCGACAAGCTCGTCCGCGATGTCGAGAAGCGGATGCAGGCCGCCGCGGAGGAACTCGACTTCGAGACCGCAGCTCGCCTGCGCGACGATCTGGGTGCGCTGCGCAAGGCCCTCGAGAAGCAGGCCGTCGTGCTCGGCGACGGCACCGACGCCGACCTCGTGGCGTTCGCGGGCGACGACCTCGAGGTGGCCGTCCAGGTCTTCCATGTGCGCGGCGGTCGCGTGCGGGGTCAGCGGGGCTGGGTCGTCGAGAAGTCCGGCGACGTGCTCGACCGTCCCGAGGACCGCGACGTCGAAGGCGTCGAGGCCGCCGAGGGGACCGACGACGCCGAAGAACTCTCGCTGCTCGTCGAACAGTTCCTCACCCAGTTCTACGGCGAGGAGGCCGCGCTCGGCACCGACGACGCGGACGCCACCAGCGCCGTGCCGCGCGAGGTGCTCGTCCCCGCCCTGCCGCCCGACCCGGACGAGATGAGCCGCTGGCTCGGGCGTCTGCGCGGCGGTCCCGTGCGTCTGCGCATCCCGCAGCGCGGCGACAAGAAGGCACTGGCCGACACGGTCGAGCGCAACGCCAAGGAAGCACTCGCCCAGCACAAGCTGCGGCGCGCGGGCGACTTCAATGCCCGATCGGCGGCGTTGCAGGGCATCCAGGACGCCCTCGACCTCGACTCGGCGCCGCTGCGTATCGAGTGTGTCGACATCAGCCACGTGCAGGGCACCGACGTCGTCGCATCGCTGGTCGTCTTCGAGGACGGGCTGCCCCGCAAGTCCGACTACCGGCACTACGCCATCAAGCACGCCGCCGGCGACGGGCACTCCGACGACGTCGCCTCGATCGCCGAGGTCACCCGCCGGCGTTTCCTCCGCCACAACCGCGACCTCGCCCGACAGGCCGATTCGGACGGATCCGTTCCGGAGGGCGGCGACGGCGGGGACCTCGCGCCCGAAGCAGCACTGGACCCGGCGACGGGCCGTCCGCGCCGGTTCGCCTACCCGCCGAACCTGTTCGTCGTCGACGGTGGTGCGCCGCAGGTCGCGGCCGCGGCCGAGGTCCTCGACGAACTCGGCATCACGGATGTCGCGGTCGTCGGGCTCGCGAAGCGTCTCGAGGAGGTGTGGGTGCCGGGGGAGGAGGACCCGGTGATCCTTCCGCGCACCAGCGAGTCGCTGTTCCTGCTGCAGCGCATCCGCGACGAGGCACACCGTTTCGCGATCACCTACCACCGCAGCAAGCGGTCCAAGCGCATGACCGCCTCCGCTCTCGACGGGGTCCGTGGACTCGGCGACACCCGACGCAAGGCGCTCGTCACCCACTTCGGGTCGGTCGCGCGGCTACGCGAGGCGAGCGTCGAGGAGATCACCGCGGTGCCCGGGATCGGGCAGGCCACGGCGAAAGCCGTCCTCGCGGCGCTGCGGGGCGACGTACCGGCTCCGGCCGAGTCGCCGCAGGACACCGACGCCCCGACCGTCGCGGATGCGAGCGATCCGGCTGCGGCACCTGCGGGTGACCCGACTGCCGCGGATGCGGGCGACACGCCGGTAGGCGATGATGGCTCCGTCGGCGTGTCGGGAGTACGAGCGGAGTCGGAACAGTGACCGAAGTGGGTCGGATCCCGGGGATGGCGGACGGTTCGGAACAGGGTGTCGACGGGGAACGGCCGGCGCAGGCCGAGGTCATCGTCGTCACCGGCCTGTCCGGAGCCGGACTGAGTACTGCGGCGACCGCCCTCGAGGATCTCGGGTGGTACGTCGCGGAGAACCTCCCGCCCCAGTTGGTGCTGTCGATGATCGATCTCGCGGTGCAGGCCGAACCTCCGCTGCAACGCCTCGCCGTGGTGATGGACGTGCGCAGCCGGTTGTTCACCGGCGACCTCGAACGCGTGGTCACCGATCTGGCGGTCCGCCCGGTCAACACCCGGGTGCTCTTCCTCGAAGCCGCCGACTCGGTGCTCGTCCGGCGGTTCGAGCAGGTACGCCGCAGCCATCCGCTGCAGTCCGACACGGCCGACCGCACGCTCACCGACGGCATCGCCGTCGAACGCGAGCAGCTCGCTCCCGTCAAGGCCGCGGCCGACCTCGTCATCGACACGTCCGCGCTGTCCGGGCCCGATCTGCGTCGCAAGATCGATGCGGCCTTCGGCGACGCCGCATCCGACACCATCCGGGTGACCGTGGAGTCGTTCGGCTTCAAGTACGGCCTGCCCATGGATTCCGACGTCGTGTGCGACGTGCGGTTCCTGCCGAACCCCCACTGGATCGCCGAACTGCGGCCGCACACCGGGCAGGACGCGGCGGTGCGCGACTATGTACTCTCCCGCGACGGTGCCGAGGACTATCTCGCCACCTATCACCGGCTGCTCGATCTGACGACCGCCGGTTACCGTCGGGAGGGGAAGCGCTACATGACGATTGCAGTGGGCTGCACCGGAGGGAAACACCGGAGCGTGGCGATGGCCGAGGCCCTCGCCGCACGCCTCGAGCAGGCACCGGATCTGACGGTGAACGTGGTGCACCGGGATCTGGGGCGCGAGTGAACGCCGCCGAGACTCCCGACTCCGACAGCACGCCGTACTCCGAGAGCGCTCCGAGCTCCGGGGCGGTCCCCGGCCCCGCGATCACCGCTCTCGGTGGCGGACACGGCCTGTACGCGACGCTCAGTGCCGTCCGGCGCCTCACCGACCGGGTCACCGCCGTGGTGACCGTCGCCGACGACGGAGGGTCCTCGGGACGGCTGCGCGCCGAACTCGG
>NZ_JBKFBA010000005.1:33299-143787 GCF_053345925.1 Rhodococcus sp. C26F | reverse complement strand
GTCGTCCCACCCGGCGACCTGCGCATGGCGCTCGCAGCGCTCGCCGGCCGCGACGACGAGGTCCGGGTGTGGACCGAGACCGTCCAACACCGCTTCGGCGGCACGGGCGCCCTCGCCGGGCACTCGGTCGGCAACCTGATCCTCGCCGGGCTCGCCGAGGTCGCGGGCGACACCGTCACCGCCCTCGACATGCTCGCCCGCGTCCTCGACGTGCGCGGCCGTGTGCTGCCGATGTCGCCGATCCCCCTCGACATCGAAGCCGACGTCTCGGGACTCGAATCCGACCCGCGGGTGAGCCGCTGCATCCGGGGACAGGTCGCGGTGGCGACCACCCCGGGCAAGGTGCGCCGCGTCCGCCTGATCCCCGCCGATCCGCCGGCCTGCCCGCCCGCGCTCGACGCGGTGTGCGAGGCCGATCTCGTGGTGCTCGGTCCGGGATCCTGGTTCTCGAGCGTCATCCCGCACGTGCTCGTCCCGGACCTGCACGAGGCGCTGGTCCACACGACGGCGCTCAAGGTCCTCGTGCTCAACCTCGCGGCGGAACCGGGGGAGACCGCAGGCTTCTCCGCGGAACGTCACCTGCACGTTCTCGCCCAGCACGCCCCCGATTTCCGTGTCGACCACGTCGTCGTGGATGCTGCCTCGGTACCGGAAGGACGCGAGCGCGAGCACCTGAGCCGGTCCGCGGCCCGATTCGGAGCGGACGTCTCGTTCGTCGACGTCGCCGAGACCGGTACGCATCGACACGACCCCGCCAAGTTGGCGGGGGCACTGGAAACATGTCTGTCCTCGCGCGGTGGAGTCCGTGCCACACGCGGGGGCGGGAGGGAGAGCGTCTCGTGGCAATGACAGCGGAGGTCAAGGACGAGCTGAGCAGGTTGTCGGTCACCAGGATCAGCAACCGCAAGGCCGAGGTGTCCGCCCTCCTGCGCTTCGCCGGGGGATTGCACATCGTCGCCGGACGAGTGGTCGTCGAGGCCGAGGTCGACCTCGGATCGATCGCACGTCGCCTCCGCCGCGAGATCTTCGAGCTCTACAGCTATCCCGCCGAGATCCAGGTGCTCGGCGCGGGCGGTCTGCGCAAGAGCTCCCGGTACATCGTCCGCGTCGGCAAGGACGGTGAGGCGCTGGCCCGCCGCACCGGCCTGCTCGACGGTCGCGGACGGCCCGTGCGCGGACTGCCGGCACAGGTGGTCGGCGGCAGTGTCTCCGACTCCGCCGCGGCGTGGCGCGGGGCGTTCCTTGCCCACGGTTCGCTCACCGAACCGGGCCGTTCCTCGGCCCTCGAGGTCAGCTGCCCCGGCCCGGAGGCCGCCCTTGCGCTCGTCGGTGCCGCCCGCCGGCTCGGCGTCACCGCCAAGGCGCGTGAGGTGCGCGGCGCCGACCGTGTGGTGATCCGCGACGGCGAGGCCATCGGTGCGCTGCTCACCCACATGGGCGCGCAGGACACCCGACTGGTCTGGGAGGAGCGCCGCATGCGCCGGGAGGTGCGGGCGACCGCGAACCGTCTCGCCAACTTCGACGACGCCAATCTGCGCCGGTCCGCACGCGCCGCCGTGGCGGCCGCTGCGCGGGTCGAGCGGGCGTTGGCGATCCTGGGCGCCGACGTGCCCGACCACCTCGCCGCCGCCGGCGCGTTGCGCGTGCAGCACCGTCAGGCGTCGCTCGAGGAGCTCGGTCAGCTCGCCGATCCGCCGATGACCAAGGACGCCGTCGCGGGACGGATCCGCCGCCTGCTGTCGATGGCGGATCGTCGAGCGAAGGAACTCGGGATCCCCGACACGGAGTCGGCCGTCACCGCTGAGTTGCTGGACGAGGCATAGCGGGGCAGGCTTGCAAGGGAGTTCGCGCCACGACCGGGCGGCTCCCCACAGTACGACCGAACCCCACTAGGGTGGAGGTCACACGAGCACGAGCACCACCACGACCATCGAATACTGGGCAAAGGAGCTTCATTGTGACTGTCCGCGTAGGCGTGAACGGATTCGGACGCATCGGGCGCAACTTCTTCCGGGCGGTCGAGGCGCAGAAGGCACTCGGCACCACCGACATCGAGATCGTTGCCGTCAACGACCTCACCGACAACGACACCCTCGCGACGCTCCTGAAGTACGACTCGATCCTGGGGCGCCTCGACAAGGACGTGCATGTCGAGGGCGACGACATCGTCGTCGGCGACCGGAAGATCAAGGCCCTCTCGATCAAGGAAGGCCCCTCCGCTCTTCCGTGGGGCGACCTCGGTGTCGACGTCGTCGTCGAGTCCACCGGCATCTTCACCAACGCCGCCAAGGCGAAGGGTCACATCGACGCCGGCGCCAAGAAGGTCATCATCTCGGCGCCCGCCACCGACGAGGACATCACCATCGTCATGGGCGTCAACCACGACAAGTACGACGGCACGCAGAACATCATCTCCAACGCCTCGTGCACCACGAACTGCCTCGGCCCCCTCGCCAAGGTGCTGAACGACGAGTTCGGCATCGAGAAGGGCCTGATGACCACGATCCACGCGTACACCCAGGACCAGAACCTGCAGGATGGACCGCACAAGGATCTGCGTCGCGCCCGCGCCGCCGCCCTGAACATCGTCCCCACCGGCACAGGCGCCGCCAAGGCCATCGGCCTCGTGCTCCCCGAGCTGCTCGGCAAGCTCGACGGCTACGCGCTGCGCGTCCCGGTCCCGACCGGCTCGGTCACCGACCTCACCGCGACCCTCACCAAGAAGGCCACCGCCGACGAGGTCAACGCCGCCCTGAAGGCTGCCGCGGAGGGTCCGCTGAAGGGCATCCTGAAGTACAACACCGATCCGATCGTGTCCTCGGACATCGTCACCGACCCGCACTCGTCGATCTTCGACGCGCCTCTGACCAAGGTCATCGACGAGCAGGTCAAGGTCGTCTCGTGGTACGACAACGAGTGGGGCTACTCGAATCGTCTTGCCGACCTCGTCGGTCTTGTCGGCAAGTCTCTCTGAAACTCGTAGAACAGGACATTTGAACAGTGGCAGTTCAGACCCTCGAGGATCTGCTCGACGCAGGTGTGGAGGGTCGGGGCGTACTCGTGCGCTCCGACCTCAACGTCCCGCTCGACGGCGACACGATCACCGACGCCGGCCGCATCCTCGCGTCCGCGCCCACCATCCGCACGCTCGCGGAGGCCGGGGCCAAGGTCGTCGTGACCGCGCACCTCGGCCGCCCCAAGGGCGAGCCGGATCCGAAGTACTCGCTCGCGCCCGTCGCAGCGAAGCTCGGTGAGGTGCTCGGCCGCAACGTCCAGCTCGCCTCCGACGTCGTCGGCCAGGATGCGCTGGCGCGTTCCGAAGGGCTGACCGACGGCGACATCCTCCTGCTCGAGAACGTCCGCTTCGACGCTCGCGAGACCAGCAAGGACGATGCCGAGCGGCTCGCCTTCGCCCGTGAACTCGTCGAGCTCGTCGGTGACGACGGCGCATTCGTCTCCGACGGCTTCGGTGTCGTGCACCGCAAGCAGGCGTCGGTCTACGACGTCGCGACGCTGCTCCCGCACTACGCGGGTGGTCTCGTCGCGGCCGAGGTCGACGTGCTCGCCAAGCTCACCACCGACACCGAGCGTCCGTACGCCGTGGTGCTCGGCGGCTCGAAGGTCTCCGACAAGCTCGGGGTCATCGAGGCGCTCGCACCCAAGGTCGACACGCTCGTCATCGGTGGCGGTATGTGCTTCACGTTCCTTGCGGCACAGGGCTACTCGGTCGGCACGTCGCTGCTCGAGGAGTCGATGATCGACACCTGCAAGCAGCTGCTCGAACGCTTCGGCGACGTCATCCACATCCCGCAGGACGTGGTGGTGGCCGACAAGTTCGCGGCCGACGCACAGTCGCAGACCGTCGCGGCCGACTCCATCCCCGACGGATGGATGGGCCTCGACATCGGACCGGAGTCCGTGCAGCGCTTCGCCTCGCTCCTCGGCTCGGCGAAGACGGTGTTCTGGAACGGCCCGATGGGTGTGTTCGAGTTCGAGAACTTCGCGGCCGGCACGAAGGGTGTCGCGGAAGCGATCATCGAGGCCACCGGCAAGGGCGCGTTCAGCGTCGTCGGTGGCGGCGACTCCGCTGCGGCCGTGCGGTCGCTCGGACTCGGTGAGGACCGCTTCTCCCACATCTCCACCGGTGGTGGCGCCTCCCTCGAGTACCTCGAGGGCAAGGAACTGCCCGGCATCGCAGTTCTGGAGGGCTGACGGTCATGGCACGGACACCGCTCATCGCGGGCAACTGGAAGATGAACCTCAATCACCTCGAGGCCATCGCCCTGGTGCAGAAGATCGCGTTCACCCTTCCCGAGAAGTACCTCGAGAAGGTCGACGTGACGGTCATCCCCCCGTTCACCGACATCCGCTCGGTGCAGACCCTCGTCGAGGGCGACAAGCTCGGCATCACCTACGGAGCCCAGGACATCTCGGTCCACGACTCCGGCGCCTACACCGGCGAGATCTCCGGCGCGATGCTCGCGAAGCTCGGCTGCACCTACGTGGTCGTCGGGCACTCGGAGCGTCGCACCCTGCACGGTGAGACCGACGAGATCGTCCGCGACAAGGCCAAGGCCGCGCTGCGGCACGGTCTCACGCCGATCGTGTGCATCGGCGAAGGACTCGACGTCCGCGAAGCGGGCAACCACGTCGAGTACAACATCGAGCAGTTGAAGAACTCGCTCGCCGGCCTGTCCGCCGACGAGATCGCGAAGATCGTCGTCGCGTACGAGCCGGTCTGGGCCATCGGCACGGGCAAGGTCGCCTCGGCGGCCGACGCACAGGAGGTGTGCGCCGCGGTGCGCAGCACCCTCGCCGAACTCGCCTCGCCCGAGGTCGCGGCGTCGGTCCGCGTCCTGTACGGCGGGTCGGTCAACGCCGAGAACGTCGGTGAGCTCATCGCTCAGACCGACGTCGACGGCGGNGGCCTCGTGGGAGGCGCCTCCCTCAAGGCCGACGAATTCGCTCAGCTGTCGGCGATCGCCGCAGGCGGTCCGCTCCTCTAGAGCGAACAGCATCACGGTGGGGTGCAGGATCTCGACGAGACCCTGCACCCCACCCGCATTTCGCCCACCCGGCGTCCCCGGTACACCCGCAGCATCCCCACAGGACGAGCGGGTAAGCTGACGCCGACGTCGCCCACCATCCGAAGGACATCGAACACCGACATGGAACTGTTCCTGGACATCCTCCTGATCGTCACGAGCCTGTTGCTCATCCTGCTGGTGCTGCTGCACCGCGGTAAGGGCGGTGGTCTGTCCAGCCTGTTCGGTGGCGGAGTCCAGTCCAATCTCTCGGGCTCGACGGTGGCGGAGAAGAACCTCGACCGTCTCACCGTCTTCACCGGCATCATCTGGGTGATCTCGATCCTCGGCATCGGACTGCAGATCAAGTTCAGCTGATCCCCGCACGTGCACGGCCGCTGCCGCGGTCGCGCCCCGGCCGCCGGGCACAGATACTGGCCGTATGACGGACACTGTGCCTGCCTCTGCGACCGAACCCCTCCGCGAGGACATCCGCCTGCTCGGCGGCATCCTCGGCAACGTCATCCGTGAGCAGGCGGGACCCGAGACCTTCGACCTGGTCGAATCGGCCCGGGTGGAGAGTTTCCGGATCCGGCGCTCCGAGATCGACCGCACCGAACTCGCCGAACGCTTCGCCGGCGTCGCCACCGACGACCTGATTCCCGTCGCCCGGGCGTTCAGCCATTTCGGTCTGCTCGCCAATCTCGCCGAGGATCTGCACCGCGAACGACGTCGAGCCCTGCACGTGCGCGCAGGCGACCCACCGCAGGACAGCAGCCTCGCCGCCACCTACGCCAAGCTCGACGCCGCCGGTCCGGGCCTCGACGCCGACACCGTGACCGACGCGCTCGCATCGGCTCTCGTCGCCCCCGTCATCACCGCTCATCCCACCGAGACCCGCCGACGCACCGTCTTCGACGTCCAGACCGCCGTCACCGAGCTCATGCGGCGCCGGGAGAGGACCGACGAACCCGCCGCGCTCGAGGAGATCGACCGCGCCCTGTACCGGCACATCCTGACCCTCTGGGACACCGCGCTCATCCGGCTCGCGCGCCTGAGGATCATCGACGAGGTCGACAACGGTCTGCGCTACTACGACCTCGCACTGTTCGACGTCGTTCCCGCCCTCAATGCCGAAGTGCGACGCGAACTCCGGCGGCGCTGGCCGGACGCGGCGGTGCTCACCGAACCGCTGGTCCGGCCCGGAACCTGGATCGGCGGCGACCGCGACGGCAACCCCAACGTCGACGGCGAGGTCGTCACCACTGCCGCGAATCGCGCCTGTGAGACTGCGCTGCGACATCACCTCACCGAACTCGCCGCGCTCGAACGCGAACTGTCGATGTCCGAACGCACTGCGACCATCAGCAGTGCACTGAAGAAGCTCGCCGACGACTCGGGCGACGACAATCCCGCCCACAGCGACGAGCCGTACCGACGCGCCGTACACGGCATCCGCGCCCGCCTCACCGCGACCGCGGACAGGCTGCTGCCCGGCGTCGACCTGCCCCACACGGTGCGTATCCCGTGCGAGCCCTATGCCACCCCGGCCCGCCTGCACACCGACCTGAACATCGTCGACGCCTCGCTGCGCGCCGGCGGAGCGACCGTGATCGCCGACGATCGACTCGCGCACCTGCGCAGCGCCGTCGAGGTCTTCGGCTTCCACCTCGCGCCACTCGACCTGCGTCAGAATTCCGAGGTCCACGAGAACGTCGTCGCCGAACTGCTCTCCTGGGCGGGAGTGACCGACCGCTACCGCGACCTGCCGGAGGACGACAAGGTCGCGCTGCTCACCGCGGAGTTGCGGATCCGCCGCCCGCTCACCACCCCCGACGCCCACCTGTCGGACGAGACGGCCAAGGAACTCGGCATCCTGCGTGCCGCCGCCGACGTGGTCCGTCGCATCGGACCGGCCGCCATCGAGCACTACATCATCAGCATGTGCACCTCGGTGTCCGACCTGCTCGAGGTCGAGGTCCTGCTCAAGGAGGTCGGGCTGCTCGACCTCGACCGCGGCTATCCGCGCAGCACGGTGCAGGTCATCCCGCTGTTCGAGACGATCGACGACCTGCGCGGCGGTGCCGCCACGCTGACCGCCGCCCTCGCCGTGCCCGAGTTCCGCAGCCTCGTCGACGGACACGACGGACTGCAGGAGATCATGCTCGGCTACTCCGATTCCAACAAGGACGGCGGTTATCTCACCGCCAACTGGGCGCTCTACCGCGCGGAACTCGATCTCGTCGAGGCGGCGCGCACCGCCGGGATCCGGCTGCGCCTGTTCCACGGTCGCGGCGGCACCGTCGGTCGCGGTGGCGGACCGAGCTACGACGCCATCCTCGCCCAGCCTCCCGGCGCGGTCCAGGGCTCGTTGCGTCTGACCGAGCAGGGCGAGGTCATCGCCGCGAAGTACCGCGAACCGGTACTCGCCCGCCGCAACCTCGAGGCGCTCGTCTCGGCGACCCTCGAGTCGAGCCTGCTCGATGTCGAAGGCCTCGGGAAGGACGCACCGGAGGTCTACCGGATCCTCGACGAACTTGCCGACCTCGCTCGCGCCGCGTACAGCCGACTCGTGCACGAGACACCGGGATTCGTCGAGTACTTCACCACCGCGACGCCGGTCTCGGAGATCGGTGCCCTCAACATCGGCAGCCGTCCCGCCTCCCGCAAGCAGACGAAGGCGATCAGCGACCTGCGGGCCATCCCGTGGGTGCTCTCGTGGACCCAGAGCCGCGTGATGCTCCCCGGCTGGTACGGCACGGGAACGGCCGTGCAGGACTGGGTGGCCGGTGATCCGGACCGGTTGGCGACCCTGCAGGATCTCTACCGTCGCTGGCCGTTCTTCCGTTCGGTGCTGTCGAACATGGCGCAGGTGCTCGCCAAGTCCGATCTCGGCCTGGCCGCCCGGTACTCCGAACTCGTCGAGGACACCGAACTGCGCGAGCGGGTGTTCGGCAGCATCGTCGACGAGCACGCCCGCACAGTCGACGCCTACCGGCAGATCACGGGCTACGACTCGCTCGTCGCGGACAATCCGGCGCTCGAGCGGTCGCTGCACAACCGGTTCCCGTATCTCGAACCGCTCAACCACCTGCAGGTCGAGTTGCTGCGCCGGTTCCGTGCCGGTGAGGACACCGACCGTGTCCGGCGCGGTATCCAGATCACGATGAACGGTCTCGCCACGGCGTTGCGCAACAGCGGCTAGAAAAATTCCTCGTCGGGTCGTCGATACGGCAGGTGTCCGTTCGTCGTGATGGTGTAGGACGAACACCACACAGACGGGAGCGACCGCCATGAAGTACATGCTGCTGATCTACGCATCCACGACCGACGAGCCCACCTGCACCGTCGAGGACTGGCAGGACTACGAGAAGGCAATGCGCGACGCGGGTGTCCTCGTGTCCGGGCACGCCCTCCAGGATCTCGTCACCGCGACGACCGTGCAGGTCGACGTGGACGGACGACGCACGGTGACCGACGGACCGTTCGGCGAGAGCCGCGAGGTGCTCGGCGGATACGACGTCATCGACGTCGGCAGCCTCGACGAGGCACTCGACTGGGCGGCACGCTGTCCAGGGTCGCGGGACGGCGGCACGGTCGTCGTGCGGCCGATCGCCGACTTCGGGGACTGAGCGATGGGGGAGCCGGCCGCGGCCGTCGAGTCGGTGTTCCGCGAGGAACACGGCCGGCTCCTCGCCGCGCTCGTCCATCGCTTCGGCGACCTCGACCTCGCCGAGGAGGTCGCATCGGAGGCACTCGAGGCGGCGCTCGTGCACTGGCCGGTCGACGGTGTGCCCGAGCGTCCGGGTGCTTGGCTGCTCACCACGGCCAGGCGCCGAGCGCTGGATCGGGTGCGCCGCGACCGCGTGTATGCGACGCGACTGGCGGAACTGGCCGTCGAGACCGAACGTCGCGCGTCGTACGAACCGCCCGAGGCCGGAGAACTGCCGGACGACCGCCTCGAACTGTTCTTCACGTGCGCCCACCCCGCCCTCGCGGCGGACGACCGCGTCGCGCTGATCCTGCGCTGCCTCGGTGGTCTCACGACGAACGAGGTCGCGCGGGCCTTCCTCGTCCCGTCGCCGACGATGGCCCAGCGGATCGTGCGGGCCAAGAAGAAGATCCGCGGTGCCCGCATCCCGTTCCGGGTGCCCGGACCGGACGAACTGCCGGAGCGCCTGCCGGTGGTGCTCGCGGCGCTGTACTCGATCTTCACCGAGGGCTATGCCGCGAGCAGCGGTGAACATCTGCAACGCCTCGCCCTCGCAGAGGAGGCGGTCCGCCTCACGCGCATCCTGCACCGTCTGATGCCGGCGGAACGGGAGGTGAGCGGGTTGCTCGCGCTGATGCTGCTCGTCCATGCCCGCCGGGACGCACGCACCGACCCGACCGGCGCCGTCATGCTGCTCGACGTGCAGGACCGCACCCGATGGGACCGCGCGATGATCGAGGAGGGCAGCGCACTGGTGGTCGCCGCACTCACCGGACGACCACCCGGCCCGTACGGGGTGCAGGCCGCGATAGCCGCGTTGCACGACGAGGCGAGCGACGTCGACAGCACCGACTGGCCGCAGATCGTCGCCCTCTACGACGTACTGACCGCCCTGAGCCCGTCACCGATCGTCACACTGAACCGCGCCGTGGCGGTCGCGATGCGCGACGGGCCCGCGGCCGGACTCGAACTCCTCGACGGACTCGCCGACGAGCCGAGTATGCGCGACTACGGACCGTACGTGGTGGCACGAGCCGAGTTGCTGGCTCGGGTCGGCCGGAAAGGCGAAGCGGCCGAAGCGTATCGGCGGGCGCTCGAGCTCGCCGGTACCGAACCCGAGCGGCGCCACCTCAGGGCGAGGTCGGCGGAGCTGTCGCGTTCACGGGAGTTGTGACCGACCCCGGTGCGCCGAGACCTCCGATCGGGGCGGAGCGGCGCGGTCCGGCGGTTCGTACAGCCGGATACCTCGAGGTCGTAGCGCTTCGGCGTGTACCACTCCGGATCGACCCAGTGCGGATTCCGTAGCCGGGTCGCCAGACCGTCCTCCCGGAGCTTGACGCTCTCGTGGATCTTCAGTCCTTCGGGCGATCGTGCGCCGCCGAGGATCTCACGAGTTCCTCGCCCGATGAGCCACCAGATGCGGCTCATCCGGGTCGGCGTCGCCGTCGCGCTCGTCTGCTCCGGTTTCGGAAGCTGCCGCAGGCTCACCGTCCGGCGCAGGAGCACGCCGTGGTCGAGGGCGCCCTCGAGGACCCAGCGGAGCGAGATGTCCGCGAGCCGGCAGTCCTCGAATCCACCGCCGACGTCGGAGTGGACGCCCGTGAACCAGACCTCCTCGATCCGGTCGTTGGCGACCTCGTCCACCTTGTACGGCCTGCGGTACTCGTCGATGGAGATCGCGTGCCGGCCGGCTTCCACGTTCGGCAACTCCGCCGTCTTCTCGAAGTGGTGGTCCTTCTCGAAGATCCCGGGTGCGCTGACGCTGTCCCAGATCCCGAGGTAGTGCACGGGGACGGAGAACGTCCCGTTCGACGCGCGGCACACGGTCGTCGCGAACTGTTCGGCGCACGCGAAGTCGTCGGAGCCCCAGGACCTGCGACGGGCGTACGCGGCGATCGCGTACTGCACGAGATTCTCGGACGACGCTCGTGGAAGTCCGACGAGATGCAACATCGCCGCGAAGGCACGTGCTGTGTGGGCACCCCGGCTGAACCCGAAGAGATAGATCCGATCGCCGGGTTCCCACTGCTTCATCAGGAACGTGTAGGCCTCTGCGAGGTTCGTCTTGATACCGACGCCGAACGCGAGGCCGAGCGTGCGGGAGATCCTCTGTCCCACACGCGTCGAGGCGCCGGCGGAGGAGAAGGTACCGACGCCGGGGTCGTAGTAGGTGACCTGTTCGCCTGTCGTGTTCTCGAGCGCACGGAACAGGCGGACGACGTTGGTGTTCCCCTTCGCCCGAATTTCGTTTCCCGTGCCGTCGAAGCACAGGACGATGTTCTTCGACCCCTTCCTTCTGACGACCTTCTGCGCGATCTCTGTCGGTGGTGTGTTCGTTCCGGGCTGCGGCATCGTAGTACTCCCTGAATGCGACCGGCTGGTGGATTCGACGCTAGGAGGCGGCTCGGGAGGCCTCACGGGTAGTGCGCTACTCGAATCCGGTGGTGCTCGTCGGGCGGATCACTGCAGCGAAAGGCGCCGGTCAGCGGTATTCGTCGACCAGGTCGAGGTAGTCGTCCCACAACGGCGGGCGGGTGCCGGCCAGTGCTGCGTCGAGGCGGTCGAGGTAGTACTGCCACCCCGGCCCGATCTCTCCGGCCTCCGAGCGCGGGACGTGCCGGTGTGTGAACTCGAGGGTGGTGACCTTCCCGACCTGGCGCAGCACCACCTCGAGCTGCCACCCGTCCACGTCGACGGCGAATCCCTCCGGGGGAGAACACCGGAGGATGTCGACATAGGTGGTGGCCGAGTCGTGGTCGTCCGTCATGGCCAGGAGCACACGGCCTGTGGCGGGGTCGCCGGTGTACGTGCCGTACCAACGACCTAGCTTCTCCGAATCGGTGAGTGCCGCCCAGACCTCACCGATCGGGAGCAGGAAGTTGCGGTGGTAGATCAACCGCACCAGCGACGAGTCGCTCGGGCAATCACGCTCCGGGCTCACTTCGCCTGTGATCGTCCTCGGCGTGCTCATCACGGCTCCTCTCGATGGGCGCTCGCCTTACCGGAATTGTCCTGCATCCGGCTGCCTGCGCGGTCCGTTTCACCGCGATGGTTCCTCCGCTGTGGCGAAGGAGGTGCGCAGCCGTTGGTTGGGCAGCAGCGCGACCGCGACGAGTCCGACGACGGACAGCGCCGACAGCAGGTGGAAGACTCGGCCGGTGCCCTCGCCGTGAGGCGGGACCGTCGCGGCGAGGAGGGGTAGACCCACGGCTGCTCCGATGAGGCGGAAGAAGAAGACCGCCGCACCGGCCGCTCCGAAACGCTCCGGGGCGACGGCGTTCTGGACCAGCGTCACGAGGTTCTGCAACAGGACCCCGATTCCCAGACCGAGCAGCAGGACTGCAAGCTCGATCCACCACAGAGCGGTGTTGCCGTCGGCGAACGCGAGCATCGCGCATCCGGCGACCTGGAGCACGGACCCGGCCACGAGCAGTGCCTTCCACCTGCCGGAGCGGGTGATGAGACGACCCGAGGCGAAGGAGGACGATGCGAGTCCGAACACCAAGGGGGTCAGCAGGATCCCTGTGGCAGTGGCCGTGTGGTGGCGCACCGCCTGGAAGTACTCGCTGAGGAAGGACAGCGCTGCATAGAACGCGAACCCGGACGACACGGACGTGATCAGAGCGCACGCCACGGTGCGCTGCCCGAGCAGATCCACCGGCACCACAGGTGCGGGAGTGCGGCGTTCGACGGCGAGCCCAGCGACGAGCAGGACACTGCCGACGACGAGGTATCCGACCTGCGGCCACGACGACCGGCTCCCATCTCCGGCGCTGACCCACACGAGCACCAGCGTCACCCCGGCCGTGAGCAGTACCCCGCCGACCCAGTCGATCGGCGCGTCCGACGAGCTGCGCGGTCGCGGCTTCAACCTGCGTCGCAGTGCGACCAGTGCCACGGCGGCCGGTGCCGCGGGAACGAGGAAGCAGGCCCGCCAGCCGAGGGGCGTATCGACGAGGGCTCCGCCGAGGAGCGGACCGCCGGCCATCGACACCGCCATGACCACGGCGCCGTATCCGGCATAGCGGCCCTGTTCCCGCGGCGGGATGAGAGCGCCGAGCACCGCGACGGTGACGGCCACGACGCCGCCGAGGCCGATCCCTTGCACCACGCGGCCGGCGAGGAGAACGGACAGGGCCGGAGCGCAGGCCGAGACCACCGACCCTGCCGTCAGCGTCAGCAGAGCAGCCTGGACGAGAAGGCGTGTGTCGTAGCGGTCGGATATCGATCCCCAGACCGGGGTGGTGGTCGCGTTGGCCAGGAGAGCGACCGTGATGATCCAGGTCATGCCTACGGACCCGCCACCGAGTTCTGCCGTGACGGCGGGCAGTGCCGGGATCGCGACGGTGCCCGAGAGCAAGGCCGCGAACAGCGCGGCGAGCAGGGGAAGCAGCACCGCGAGAATGTCGTGATGCGTGGGTGGTGGATCGACGGACGTCGGTGACGAGAGCTGCGGAACTGCAGCATGGTGCGAGGACATGACGGGGTCCTTGGAAGAAGTCGGCGCTCGACGGAGTCGAGGGCAGGGCCGGAACGGAATGCAACACGAAGCGAGGGCACGCCGGGATCGGACCGCCGGAAGGCGGGATCACCGATGCGATACTCGTCGCTCCATGTTCTGCATTCGCATTACTTCTCCTCGGACGGGTGGACGCTTCCATGTCCACCGAATCGATATTCCCAGTGTGCGCCATCGGCAGGCATCAGCACGAGTAGTGCGCTACTCGATCTTCTCCGGACCGGATCGGACCGAGTACGTACAGACGTAATACCCGACTCAACGGGGGACCGCAGGCGCGGGCGGTGCAGTTCCATCGCTCCACGTGGTGCTGGCGTCGTACACGATGCCGGTCAGGTCGGCCTCGTGAAGCTCGGTGCCGATCAACGTTGCGCCTGTGAGGTCGGCACCGTAGAGGTCGACGTCGGTCAGGAGAGCAGCCGTGAGGTCGGTTCCCCGGAGATCGGCGTAGGTCAGCACGGTCTCGGTCAGATCGGCACCGTAGAGGTCTGTATCGGTCAGAGAGGCGCCGGCAAGGCAGGACGTCGAGAGATCGATCGCGTCGGGCCCGTCGTGATCGGCGTTCCGTCGTCCGATGGCCGTGAGAGCCGCTTGCACATCGACCGAGGGGCGGGGCTCGGTGAGGGGATCCGGCGATTCGGCGCACCCCGGCGTGACGGGGAATGGGTTCGGACGAAAGCACCCAAGACCTCGAAGATCGTCGGATGATCGGGAACGGAGTCGCGGGACAGGCGTTCGAGGGAATAGACCGCGCCCAAACGGACGTCGAGCGCCGACGAACCGAGCTGTTCGATGGCTCTGCTGAAACGCTCGGTGAGGAGTCCCTGCTCGGAGAGTTCGTACTGGTTCTCGTTGGCGCGTAACGACTGGCCGGAGAACCAGAGGGCGCCGACCGCAGCGACTGTGGTGTCGACGAAGGTGACGGATGCTGTGTCGTGGGTCGCAACCGCTCCGCGTGTCTCCGGCGGCGCGGTTCGGGGGGACGACGTGGCGTCATGCGTGCAGGATCCATGCGTCTTCCTGTATCGGGTCGCGTCGGGTCAGTCCCACATCGATGTCGATCATTCACCGCCCGCAGGCGTGGTCGTCACCGCCGCAACCGCTGAGGTCGTCGTGGGGAGCCGTCGTCTCATCCGACACCGGCTCGCCCTGGTCATCGAGTTCTATGTGCCGATCAGGCGTCAAGGTTCGATCACGCCAGGCTTGTATGTAGCTGATCCACTCGTCGTCGCACAACGTGCCGGTCAGTAGTTCCAGACGGCTCTCGGCGGTGTCCGGAGAATCGCCACGGCGGGCGATCGCGTCGGCCAGAGCCTTGCGGTGAGCGCATCGTCGTTTGGCTGCCAGTAGGTCGGTCGCGCTGCGAATTCCCAGGGTGCGCAGGTCGGACAACACTTCCGTGCCCTCGAGGTCGCCGGGACCGTCCGTCTTCGTCGGTTCGAGGATGTGGAGGCGCAGGATCGCCTGGTCTACCCAGTCGACGAGACGCCCGACCGGAATTCGCGTTTCGAGCAACAGGTCCACGAGATCGTGGTGCGCGAGGGCCTCGACGTTGGGTACGCCCTCGTCGATCAGGCGGGCCTGGTCGTAGAGGTCGAGCCCCTCGATGTCGGTCAGCGGTAGCTGCTCTTCGAGGGCACGACGATCCTTGGGGAGAAGCCGGTGTCGCAGGGTCTCGCGGAACAGGACCATCGCCGTTTCGGGAAGTACGCCGATCAGGAACGCCAACGGAAGCACGGTGGCGTCGTAGACCGGCGACTCCGGTGATCCGACGACGGCCTGTAGCAGGCAGGCCAGGATGGCAACGGTGATCACTCGCACGGTGATCGCGCTGTATGCCTTGGGCCGCAGGTCGTTTCGGGAATAGCGGCGCAGACAGGTGTTCAGGGAGAAGAAGTATGCGCCCAGGAATGCGAACGCAAGTGGGTCGGCGAGCGCAGTGAAGAAGCTCGTGTCGGGTGCCGTGGGGGAATGCAAGGCCATGGTCCAGCCCAACGCGATGGTGACGGTGGAAACGAGGATGGGCCACAGCCGTTGGGTGGCGTTCACCGTCGTGGTTCGTTCGTCCGCGGCGTAGAAGACCTCGTCCATCTGACTGCCGTACTTCGCCTGCACGTCGGCCAGGGTGTGGACATTCGGGTCCAGCCGGAAGATCTGCCATTCGAAGCGGTCACGGAGCGTGCTCGAGCGCTGGCGATCGAACAGGAAGAACAGCAGGCCCGGCAACATCGTCGCCACTGCGACGAACACGATGGCGACGATCGGCGCCTCGGCGATTCGCACCAGCCCGGTCCGGAACGCCAGGACGGGGACTACGACGCTGATCGCGAGCATGCACCACAGCGTGACCGTGTGCAGTTGACGGCGGGAACGCGGTTTCGCGCCGTCGAGACGTTTCTCGACCGGGGGCCGAACAGGGACCACGAGTCCGCGATGTATCAGACCCTCCCATGGCCACTGTTCTTCGGGTTCGGTCGGCACACGACGTTCGAGTGGCGCGAACACGAGTGTTCGGCCGTCCATGTGGGTGATGTGCAGTCGTGTAGGCGTCGCGTTGCGCAGCGTGAACCCGGGAGGCGCGGCTGGGCTGTCTCCCTGGTTGCGGCGCCGCTTCCAGATCTTCGCGAACCGGCTGTCTTCCCTCTTCTGCAACATGGTTCTCACTCCGTTGCATCGATCGGCCCGTGTTCGAATCCTGCGCGCCTCGGGTGTGGACGGCACGGGTAGCGGGCTACCCGATTTCCCTTCTCGCTCCGCCGGTCCGTGCGACCGAGGGGCGATTCGGACGAAATACCGCAACCGTTCCGTGACATCTCGTACGCTGCACCACGGAAACGACGAGGGGGCGACGTGGACGACCCGCAGCATGGGTACTGGAACAGACGGCGTTTTCTCGCCGGGATGGCCGCGACGATGGCAGCGTTGGTCGGCATCGCCGAAGTGTTCGCGCGGGAGGTGAACGCGAGTCCGCTGAGCGAGACGCCTCCCGTGCGCGACACGATCAACGGGGTGCTCGCGTTCGTCGTACCCGGCAACGACCCGTACTCGCACCAGCAGGGCGTGTGGACCGACCGGCCCGGCGGCGTCACCGTCGGCACGGCGGAATCCCTCGAGCGAACCCTGGACCAGGCATCGCCGATGCCGCTGCTCGGACCCGAGGCGGGCAACCTGCCCGGTGCTGCGGCGATCGCGGTGCTGCTCAACACCTTCGGTGTCACCGCCGACCCGCGTTCGGTGAGTGGGCCGTTCGCGGCGCCCTTCGCGAACCTGAGCCATGCCGCGAAGGCGCAGGTCTTCGAATGGCTCGACACCGACCCGCGTTTCGAGGGTCTGGTACTGAAATTCGTGGTCAACGCGATTCCCACCCTGGCAGCCTTCGCGGCGTTCTCGGAGGTCTCCGCGTACGACCGCGCCCGGCGCGAGGTCACGGGACGCCCGGTCGGCTGGGAGCTGAGCCGCTATGCCGGGCCGAGCGACGGGTGGGACGAGTTCCTGGGTTACTACGGCGGAATCGACGAGGTAGGGGATAAATGACCGACGTCATCGTCATCGGGGCCGGAGGCGGCGGGCCCGTCGTGGCAAAGGAACTCGCAGCGCGCGGCCTGGACGTGCTCGTTCTCGAGGCGGGACCCCGTTTCGCCGACCCGGAGAACGAGTGGACCCACTTCGAGGACGACATCAACAATCCGATCACCGGGCTGTTCCGCCACGGCCCCGGAGACCGCTCGGGCACGCCCTGGCTCCGTGATCTGCCCCAGAACTCGTTCGTGTGGCAGGTGTCCGGCGTCGGTGGCACCACGCTCCACTTCTTCGGCAACTCGCCGCGGGCGGCACCCGGCGCGTTCTCCGGATACGACGGCGCCGACCGCGACATGTACGACACGGCGCACCTGTTCCCCTTCGGATACGACGAGCTGCGTCCCTACTACGAGTGGGTGGAGGCCACGCTGCCCGTACAGACCGCACCGATGGGCGCCAAGGAGCAGGTGTTCCTGCGAGGTGCAGCGGCGATGGGGCTGCCGCACCAGACCTCGCTCGACACCACCGGGCCCGCCCACCGCGCCCAGCAGAACGCGATCCTCCAACCCGGTGGCACCGCCGGCCGCACCCGAGACCGCGCGCGTCTGCACCATCCCGAAGCGCGGGGCTGCACGATGTGCGGGCACTGCTATCAGGGCTGTTATCTGCCGCTGGGGGCGCCGCGCAATCTCAAGGCCAAACGGTCCACCGACAACTCGTATGTCCCGATGATGCTCACCGCCGACGCGTGGTCATCCCAGGGGCGTGCCGTCACCCTGATCGCCGATGCGGTGGTCTCCGAGATCCTCGTCGAAGAGGTGAACGGGGAGACCGTGGCACGCGGCGTGCGGTTCACGACAGCGGGGGAGGAGCACGAGGCGACCGCCCCGGTGGTGGTGCTGGCGGGCGGGTGCATCGAGAGCCCGAGATTGTGGCTGAACTCGACGCTGCCCAATCCGAACGGATGGGTCGGCCGTGGCCTCACCGACCACCACATGGACGCGGTCTTCGGCGTCTTCGACGAGTACACCGGGCAGACGCGCGGACCGGGATCCAACGCGCGCGTCGATCTGCCCGGCTACGGCGGGATCGAGCAGGTCGGCCTGCCCCCGGCGTTGATCGCGTATGCGCTGAACTTCAGCGACTCCGGCATCCACGGGTACGGACGTGCCGGAGGCGTCGTCGATTCCGCAGGGGCCGACAGTGTGGGTCGGCTCGTCGGACGCGACCTGCTCGACACGATGGCCGACACCGACCGCGTCCTCGCGGCGCTCGTCATCTCGGACGACGACGTCGAACCGGACAACCGCGTGACGCTCTCGCCGATCCTGTATCCGGACGAAGCAGGTCTGGCGCCGCGCGTGACCGTGCAGCATCGTCGGCGATCGGCTCGTACCCGCCGCAATCGTGACTACGCGACCCGCAAGGCCGTCGAGTTGATGAGGGCGGCGGGCGCGAAGAGGGTGCATCGCTGCGACTGGCCGCCGCTGATCCTGCACTCGCAGTCGAGCATGAGGATGGGGGTGAGCGACCGGGATTCGGTGCTCGACGCCGACGCGGAGGCCCGGTGGGTGAAAAGGCTGTTCGTCGCCGACAACTCGGCGCTCGCCAACAGCCTCGGTGGCCCGAACCCGACGTTGACGACACAGGCGATCGCCACCCGCACGGCGGAGAAGATCTTCGCGAAGTACTTCGGTGGCGATCCCTGGGTGGCACGGGAGAACCCGGTGTCCTCGATCGACGACCGCGTCACCGCGGCGGTGATCGAACGGGATATCTGACCGTTCGCTCCCCGGATCGGAACGGCCGATTTCGTCCCGAGTGGAACCGTCGGGCGTCCCGGCGCGTCGAACGAGACAGAGGGCCGTGACGACAACGGTCCACGACGGGAGGAGCTCACCGGCATGGACCCACGAACGGTGCGATGTGTCCCGGGTCGATCACCACTGCGCGCGCTGCGCTCGACGGCAGGTCCGCGTTCGATGAATCGGATGCGGTGCGTGCGAACCGGTCTCGACGACCATGGCGTCGACGAATCCTCCGGGAATCCACGGGCGGAGACGGACGAGGCCGACGATCCCGACTTCGACGGCGCCGGCGCGTGACGGCCGGATCGCCGATCACGGCGTCAGGATGCCACCGTCACGTCGGCGAGGACCGTACGCCAGAACTCCTTGAGGGTGGCGACGTCGTCGGGATCGACGAGACGGTTGTTCGCCACGGCGATACGGCACTTCCCGGGACCCGACTCGCCGATGGTGACCTCGACGCGGGTGCCGTCGTCGAGGGCGCACCGCCAGTATCGCCATTTGGGTGTCGACGAGACCGACGGTTCGCCGGTCACGACGCGACCGGCGAAGTCACCGCGGTCGCGCACGGCGGCCTGCCAGCCGGCGAGCGCCTCGTCGAGAGTGCCGGTGACGGTGCGGCCCACACCCGCCGAGAACGTGCCGTCGGCCTGCTGGCCCGGCACGCGGCGGCCGATGTGCTGTTCGTAACCGACGGTGATCGACTGGGCCCACCAGCCCGCGTTCTCGACGCCGAGGTCCTCGAGATCGCGCTGGATGTGGGGAACGATCTCGGCGTGGCGCAGTTCGGCGGCGCCGAGTTCGGTGAGCCGCGCGACCCAGCTGTCCCAACTGCGGCCGGTGGCGCGTTCGACGGCACCGGTGTTGGTCGGGCGGGTCCCGCGGCTCTGCTCGGTCATGAGGCCGGGAGTTGCGCTGCGGCAGCCGGATCGACGAACCACACGGTGCGTTCGGTGCCGCGGGCGCCGGCGGAGGGGAAGTCCTCCGGGGCGGCGCCACCCACTGCCGCCGCGACGGCCTCTGCCTTGGCATCACCGGTGACCAGCAACCAGACCTGCCGCGCCCGCTGCACGGCGGGCAGCGTCAGCGTCACCCGGGCCGGCGGCGGCTTCGGGGAGTCGTCGACACCCACCACGAAACGCTCGGACTCGCGCACCGCGCCGGTGTGGGGGAACAGCGAATTGATGTGTCCCTCACCGCCCATGCCGAGCAGGTGCACGTCGAAGACCGGTGCGGTGCCGTCGGGGGAGTGCGCCGCGAGGAGTTCGGCGTAACGCTGGGCCGAGTCCTGCGGTGTGCTGCACCCGTCCTCGCCGAGCGCCGGCATGGTATGGATGCGGGCCGGGTCGATCGGCACGTGGTCGAGCAGAGCCTCACGGGCCTGCACCTCGTTGCGATCCGGATCGCCGGGCGGCAGGAAACGCTCGTCGCCGAAGTAGATGTTCACCGCCGACCAGTCGATGGCGCCCTGGTCGCGCCGCACGTTCTCGAGCATCGCGATACCGGTACCGCCGCCGGTGAGCACGACGTGGGCCTGCACCCGCTCGCGCTGCGCGGCGACGACGGCATCGACGAAGGCGGACGCCGCGGCGCGGGCGACCTCGTCGGCGTCGGCGAAACGCCGGATCTCGGACGGAGTGCGGACCGTGTCAGACATAATCCACCTTCGGCAGGGCCGACAACGCGGCTTCGTAGACTTCGTCGGGATCGAGGCGACGCAGTTCCTCGGCGAGACATTCGGCCGAGTTCCGGCGCGCCAGGCTGATCAGCGAATCGGGCTTGTGGGTGCGTTCGAGGGTCGCCACGCGACCTTCCTGCGGGCGTTCCAGAGCGATCGTCTGCGACGCCGTGCGCAGTTCCACCCTCAGCTCGCCGATAGCTCGCTCGACGGGGCAGTCGAGACGGCTCGCGAGCCAGCCCGCGATCAGATCCACGGCCGGCTCGGTCCGCAGACCCGACACGCGCGCCGAGAGCACCGGCTCGTAGGGCGGCTGATCGAGTGCCGAGACCAGCAGCGCCCGCCAGTAGGTGATGCGGGCCCAGGCCAGATCCGTGTCGCCCGGCCGGTAACCGGACAGGCGGGTCGCGAGATCGGCACGCGGGTCGTCGGAGTTGGTCACGTCGGTGATGCGGCGGACGGCGAGGCGACCCACCGGGTCCTCGGCCGGGACCGCGGGGGCCTGGTTGGGCCACCACGCGACGACGGGGGTGTCCGGAAGGAGGAACGGCACCACGACCGATTCCTGATGTTCACCGAGTTCGCCGTGCAGGGCGAGGATCAAGGCTTCGGAGGCGCCCGCTTCACCGGCGACCCGGATCTCCGCGTCGAGCCGCGACGGACCGTCCTGTCGTCCGCGACCGACGACGATGACGCGGCAGGGATGTTCCTTCGACGCCTCGGTGGCGGCCGTGATCGCGGCGTCGAGGCCCCGCGCGTCGCCGGCGCACACGATGAACGTGAGAACACGTCCCTGCGTGACCATTCCACTCGACCGTCGCAGCTCCACCAGCTTGCGGCTGATGGCATTCGCGGAGGTGTTGCGCAACTGGAGCCTCACGGACGCCTCCATTCCCGGCCGGTACGCCGCAGCATCTCGTCGGCCGAATGCGGACCCCAGGTACCGGACTCGTAGGGCTCCGGTCGCCCGTTCGCCGCCCAGTGCTCGAGCACCGGATCGAGGATCTTCCAGGACAATTCGACTTCCTCGTCCACCGGGAACAGCGACGGGACACCGAGGAGAACGTCGAGGATCAGCCGCTCGTAGGCCTCGGGGGAGGAGACCGTGAACGCCTGGCCGTAGCTGAAGTCCATGTTCACGTCCCGGACCTCCATCTCGGAGCCGGGCACCTTCGACCCGAAGCGCATCGTGATGCCCTCGTCGGGCTGCACGCGGATCACCAGCGCGTTCTGGCCGAGTTCCTCGGTCATGGTCTTGTCGAACGGCAGGTGCGGGGCGCGCTTGAAGACCACTGCGATCTCGGTGACGCGGCGTCCGAGGCGCTTGCCGGTGCGCAGATAGAAGGGCACACCGGCCCAGCGGCGGGTGTCGACCTCGAGGGTGATGGCCGCGTACGTCTCGGTGATCGAATCCGCAGCGAAGCCCTTCTCCTCGAGCAGACCGACGACCTGCTCGCCGCCCTGCCACCCGGCTGCGTACTGACCGCGTGCGGTGGTCTCGTCGAGCGGCTCCGCCGGCCGGGTCGCCGACAGCACCTTGATCTTCTCCGCGTGCAGCTCAGACGCCGCGAAGCTCACCGGCTCCTCCATCGCGGTGAAGGCGAGCAGCTGCAGGAGGTGGTTCTGGATGACGTCGCGCGCCGCGCCGATGCCGTCGTAGTAGCCGGCGCGACCACCGAGGCCGATGTCCTCGGCCATCGTGATCTGCACGTGGTCGACGTAGTGCGCGTTCCACACCGGCTCGAACATCTGGTTCGCGAAACGCAACGCGAGGATGTTCTGGACCGTCTCCTTGCCGAGATAGTGGTCGATGCGGAAGACGGATTCCTCGGAGAACACCTCACCGACAACCGAATTGAGTTCGCGTGCGCTCTCGAGGTCGTGCCCGAAGGGCTTCTCGATCACGACGCGGCTCCACGAGCCGTTGCGTTGCGCGGCCAGACCCGAACGCGACAGCTGCCCGCACACCACGGGGAAGGCGTCCGGGGGGACCGACAGGTAGAACGCGTGGTTGCCGCCCGTACCGCGCTTGCGGTCGAGCTTCTCGAGGGTCGTCGCGAGTTCCGCGAACGCCGCATCGTCGTCGAAGGTGCCCTGCACGAAGCGGATCCCCTCCGCGAGGCGCTGCCAGACCTCCTCGCGGAAGGGAGTACGCGAATGCTCACGCACCGCGTCGTGGACCACCTGACCGAAATCCTCGTCGGCCCAGTCCCTCCGGGCGAAACCGACGAGCGCGAATCCGGGCGGCAGGAGGCCGCGGTTGGCGAGATCGTAGACGGCGGGCATCAACTTGCGCCGGGCCAGATCGCCGGTCACGCCGAAGATCACCAGCGCGCACGGGCCGGCGATACGGGGCAGTCTGCGATCTCTGTTGTCCCGGAGCGGATTCACCCACTCCGCCGCACCGGATTCGGGCACGTTCAGCCCTCCGCGCCCGGCGCGTGAGCCGCGAGCTGTTCCGCCGTCGCCGCGAGCAGGTCCTTCCACGACACGACGAACTTCTCCACTCCCTCGTCCTCGAGCTTGCGGAAGACGTCGGGGAGATCCACACCGACCGATGCCAGCGCGTCGAAGACCTGCTGGGAGGCGGCGATGCTGCGGGTGACGGTGTCGCCCGTGACCTCACCGTGGTCGGCGACGGCCTCGAGGGTCTTCTCCGGCATCGTGTTCACGGTGTTCGGCGCGACCAGCTCGGTGACGTAGAGGGTGTCGGGGTAGTCGGGGTTCTTCACACCCGTCGACGCCCACAGCGCACGCTGGGGAACGGCACCCGCCTCGGTGAGCTGCTCGAACCGCGTCCCGCCCTCGAACGCGCGCTGGTAGGCGCCGTACGCGAGCCGCGCGTTGGCGAGACCGGCCTTGCCGCGCAGCGCCAGCGCCTGATCGGTGCCGATCTCCTCGAGGCGCGGGTCGATCTCGGTGTCGACACGCGAGACGAAGAACGACGCGACCGAGCGGATCTTCGACAGGTCGTGACCGGAGGCCTTCGCCGCGGTCAGGCCGTCGAGGTAGGCCTCGATGACCCGCTCGTAGCGCTCGACCGAGAAGATCAGCGTGACGTTGACGCTGACACCTTCACCGATCACCCGGGCGATGGCCGGCAGACCCGCCACCGTCGCCGGGATCTTGATGAACAGGTTCGGGCGGTCGACGATGCGCCACAGCTCGAGGGCCTGCTGGACGGTCTCGTCCGTCTTGTGCGCCAGACGCGGGTCGACCTCGATCGACACCCGTCCGTCGAGGCCGTCCGTGGCCTCGAACACCGGCGCGAGGACGTCGCAGGCCGCGCGCACGTCGTCGGTGGTGACGGTGCGGATCGCCTCGGTGGCGTCGGCACCGGCGGCAGCGAGATCGCGGATCTGCGCGTCGTAGGCGTGGCCCTTCGACAGGGCGGCCTGGAAGATCGACGGGTTGGTCGTCACACCCACGACACTGCGGGTCGCGACGAGCTCGGCGAGCTTGCCGGAGTCGATGAGGTCGCGGGACAGGTCGTCCAGCCACACCGAGACACCCTGGGCGGACAGTTCGGCCAGCGCAGCGTTCTGCGTGGAGGTCTGCTGGGTCATCGGATCATCCCTTCACTCGGGTCAGCGAGCGACGCGCGGCGTCGACGACGGCCTCGGCAGTGATGCCGAACTCGCGGTACAGGGTCTTGTAGTCGGCGGAGGCGCCGTAGTGCTCGAGCGAGACCGGCTCACCGGCGTCGCCGATGAGGCGGTACCACGGCATCGCGAGACCGGCCTCGACGGACACGCGGGCGCGCACCGACGGGGGCAGCACCTCGTCGCGGTAGGCCTGGTCCTGCTCGAGGAACCGGTCGAGCACCGGCACCGAGACGACGCGGGTGGGCACACCGTCGGCCTCGAGGGTCTCGCGGGCGGCGACGGCGAGCTGGACCTCGGAACCGGTCGCGAGGATCACGACCTCCGGGGTGCCCGACGAGGCCTCGGCCAGGATGTAGGCACCGCGGGCGACACCCTCGGCGGCCTTCTCCCGCGTGCCCTCGAGCACCGGCACGTTCTGACGGGTCAGCGCCAGAGCGGTCGGGCCGGTGCGGTTCTCCAGCGCGGCCTTCCACGCGAACGACGTCTCGTTGGCGTCGGCCGGGCGGATCACGGCGAGATTCGGGATCGCGCGCAGCGCCGCGAGGTGCTCGATCGGCTGGTGCGTCGGGCCGTCCTCACCGAGACCGATCGAGTCGTGCGTCCACACGTAGATCGCCGGGGTCTGCATGAGGGCCGCGAGACGCACCGCGGGCCGCATGTAGTCGGAGAAGACGAGGAAGGTGCCGCCGTAGGGGCGGGTCGGGCCGTGCAGGGCGATGCCGTTGAGGATCGATCCCATCGCGTGCTCGCGGACACCGAAGTGCAGGGTGCGTCCGTAGGGCTGCGCGTTCCAGTCCTTCGTGGAGATCGACTCGGGACCGAAGGAGTCGGAACCGGGAATCGTCGTGTTGTTGCTGCCGGCGAGGTCGGCGGAACCGCCCCACAGCTCGGGCAGCACCGGTCCGAGCGCGGCGAGGGCCTTGCCGGACGCCGAGCGGGTCGCGGGACCGCTCTCGGTGGGCTCGTAGGTCGGCAGTGCGTCGACCCAGCCCTCCGGGAACTCACCGGCGTGCAGGCGGTCGAACAGTTCCTTGCGCTGCGGCTCGCGGGCGGCCCACGCGTCGAAGTCGGCCTGCCATGCGGCGCGTGCCTCGGTGCCGCGCGTCACGACCTGCCGGGCGTGCTCGATCACGGCCGGGTCGACGTCGAAGTTCTTCTCGGGGTCGAAGCCGAGGATCTTCTTGATCTCGGCGACCTCGTCGGCGCCGAGCGCGGCACCGTGCGCGTCGCCGCTGTTCATCTTCGTCGGCGCCGGGTAGCCGATGATCGTGCGGACGGAGACGAAGGACGGACGGTCGGTGACCGCCTTCGCGGCCTCGACGGCCTCGAGCAGCGCGGTGACGTTCTCGCCGCCCTCGACGGTCTGCACGTGCCAGCCGTATGCCTCGTAGCGCTTGGAGACGTCCTCACCGAGAGCGATCGTGGTGTCGTGCTCGATGGAGATCTTGTTGTCGTCGTAGAAGACGATCAGGTTGCCGAGCTGCTGGACACCGGCGAGCGAGGACGCCTCGGAGGTCACGCCCTCCTCGATGTCGCCGTCGGACGCGATCACGTAGACGTAGTGGTCGAACGGGCTCGAGCCGGCGGGCGCCTCGGGATCGAACAGACCGCGCTCGCGGCGGGCGGCCATCGCCATGCCCACGGCGGAGGCCAGACCCTGACCCAGCGGGCCGGTGGTCATCTCGACGCCGGCGGTGTGGCCGTACTCGGGGTGGCCCGGGGTGAGCGAACCCCACGTGCGCAGCGCTTCGAGGTCGGCGAGCTCGAGTCCGTAGCCGGACAGGTACAGCTGGGTGTACAGCGTCAGGCTCGAATGTCCGCACGAGAGCACGAAGCGGTCACGGCCGACCCACTCGGGGTCGGTCGGATCGTGGCGCATCACACGCTGGAAGAGGGTGTACGCGAGGGGAGCGAGGCTCATCGCGGTACCGGGATGCCCGTTTCCGACCTTCTGCACGGCGTCGGCGGCGAGCACGCGCGCGGTGTCGACGGCCTTGGTGTCCAGGTCGGTCCAGTCGGCAGGATGCGCAGGCTGGGTGAGGGTGCGGATCTCGTCTGTGATCGACACGAGCTTGAAGTCTCCTGACATGGGTGTACGGGGTCCCGGCGGGTGGAAGTCGGCCCGCGCGCTACTTCAGACTAGTGCGCTGCTCCGAACGGGTCGATTCGGTCCGGGCAACGGTCCGGTCTACCATCGTTCGTAGTAGAGGAGCGTCCGGAACCGGGCGACCGTGAACGGGCGAAACGAAGGTGCGGATCCGCGTGGGACAAGGAGACAGTGTGCGGGCAGGGCGACGGCCGGGAGGACACGGCTTCGGCGCCCCCGAAGCGCCGAGCGCCCCGCGCCCCGACACCGCGTGGGGCCGGATCTCCGGCACCGTCCTCGCCTACATCGCGTTGACCAAGCCGCGGGTGATCGAACTCCTGCTGGTCGCGACCATTCCCGCGATGCTGTTCGCCGACCGCGGCAACGTCGACATCGTGCTCATCCTGAGCACCCTGTTCGGCGGCTGGATGGGTGCGGCGAGCGCCAACTCGCTCAACTGCGTCGTCGACGCCGACATCGACAAGGTGATGAAACGCACCGCGTTGCGTCCGCTCGCCCGGCAGACGGTGCCGACACGCAACGCCTTCGTCTTCGGCATGGTGCTCGGGATCGCGTCGTTCGCATGGTTGTGGTGGCGGGCCAACCTGTTGGCCGGACTGCTGGTCGTGGCGACGATCGCGTTCTACGTGCTCGTGTACACGATGGTGCTCAAACGCCGGACCTGGCAGAACGTGGTCTGGGGCGGGGCCGCCGGATGTATGCCCGTGATGGTCGGCTGGGCCGCTGTGACGGGTTCGCTGAGCTGGGAACCCATCGTGTTGTTCCTGGTCATCTTCTTCTGGACGCCGCCGCACACCTGGGCGCTCGCGATGCGCTACAAGGAGGACTACAAGGCCGCCGGCGTGCCGATGCTGCCGGTCATCGCCACCGAGCAGCACGTCACGAAGCAGATCGTGCTCTACACCTGGGCGACCGTGATCGCGACGCTGGTGATCGTCCCGGCCGCCGGTGTGATCTACGCGGCCGTCGCGCTGCTCGCGGGGGCCTGGTTCCTGATCGTCGCGCACCAGCTGTTCAACAGCGTGCGCGGTGGGGCGTCGGTCAAGCCGCTCAAGTTGTTCCTGCAGTCCAACAACTACCTCGCGGTGGTGTGCCTGGGCCTGGCGATCGACTCCGTGCTCGCACTACCCACGATCGGCTCGTACTTCTGACCCACGCTCGACGAACGCCCCGGCCGATCGACCGGGGCGTTCGTCGTGTCGGGTGGGGAGATCACGGGATCAGGACGATCGATCCGGTGGTCCGGCGTCCTTCGAGATCGGCGTGGGCGCGGGCGGCCTCGGCGAGGGGATAGCTCGCTCCGACGCGGAGCTTCAGCGACCCGTCGGCCAGCGCCGCGAGCACGTCGCCCGCACGCCACAGAAGCTCCTCGCGGTCGCGGGTGTAGTGCACGAGGGTCGGCCGTGTGACGAACAGCGAACCCGCCGGGTTCAGCCGCTGCAGGTCGAAGGGCGGGACGGGTCCGCTCGCGGCACCGAACAGCGCGACCGTGCCGCGCACGCGGACGGACGCCAGCGACGCCTCNCCTCGAAGGTCGCGGCACCGACACCGTCGTAGGCCGCGGCCACCCCCTCACCGTCGGTGAGCTCGCGCACCTTCTCGGCGAGGTCGTCTCCGTAGCGCAGCACCTCCGTGGCACCGGCCTCGCGCGACAGGGCCTCCTTCTCGTCGGAGGACACCGTGGTGATCACCCGCACGCCCTTCGCGACGGCGAGTTGCGTCAGGATCAACCCCACACCACCGGCACCGGCGTGGACGAGCACCGTCTCGCCGGGCTGTGCCGGGTGGACGGAGTTCAGCAGGTAGTGCGCGGTCATGCCCTGCAGGAGGACCGAGGCGGCCTGCTCGGCCGGCACCGAGTCCGGGACCGGCACGGCGACCTGCTCGCGGACGCGGACCAGTTCGGCGTACGAGCCGGGTGCCTCGCACCACGACACTCGGTCGCCGACCGCCGTGTCCCGCACACCCTCGCCGAGGGCGACGACCGTGCCCGTGCCCTCCGAGCCCGGGATGTACGGCAGCTCCGTGCCGTAGAGGCCGGTGCGGAAGTAGGTGTCGATGAAGTTGACGCCGATCGCGTCGGTGCGGACCAGCAGCTCACCCGGTCCGGGCGAGGGGTCGGGTCGTTCGACAGGGACGAGGACGTCGGGGCCTCCGTGCTGTGCCACTTCGATTGCGTGCATAGCGCTCACAGTATTCTGCAGACATGAGCGTCGAAACACAGGTCGTGGCCGCACCGGCCGACATCGTCTCGTCCATCCGCAGCTTCGTCGCCGAGCACGGAGGTTCCGGGAAGGCCGTGCTGCAGCCGATCGGTCTGTCCGGCGTCCGGATCACCGTGGTCGCCGCCGACGGCACCCTCGGCGACCGCGTCGCGAAGGACCTCCCGACGGCGCGCGCCATCGTCGAGGAGATCCCCGACGTCACCGTCTCCGAGTGGGACCGCGAGGTCACCAGCATCGCCAACCCGCAGAAGGGTCACTGGGCGAAGATGGCCGGCTGGGTGGCACGTCAGACGAAGTTCCCGAAGGCCCGCAACGAGCGCTGACCGCCCGTTCCCCGTACGACGACACGCGGCCCCTTCCCGGAAATCCGGGGAGGGGCCGCGTCGTCGAACGGTCAGGCCGGAACGGGCTCGCGATCCGGTGCGGTCGTGCGCGTCCGTCCGGCCGCCCAGACCGCGGCGGTCGCCGCCGTGCACAGTCCGGCGCCGGCGACGTGGAAGACGACCAGCACGGCAGGCACGTCCGTCCAGAACTGGACGAGGCCGATGCCGGCCTGCGCGACCACCAGTGCGAGGACGACCTTCAGACGTAGGGTGACGGCTCGGGGTGCATGGACCGCGTAGACGGCGAAGGTGAGGCCGATCAGCAGCGCGAGATAGCCGACGAGCGCTTCGGCGTGCAGGTGGACGAGATTGGTGATGTCGAGCGCGAGGCGCGGGACGGGTCTGTCGACGCTCTTGTCTCCGGCGTGCGGTCCGGCGCCGGTGACCATCGTGCCGAGCACGAGGACCACGGCGAGCGCGACACCCGACAGGGCGGTGAGTCGGCGCAGCGGCTGGGGCAATACCTGCACCACCGTGCCGTCGTCCGGTTCGCTCACCTTCGCGTAGAGCACTGTCGCCAGCCACACCATGAGCATCGACGCGAGCAGGTGGATCGCGACCGTCCACCAGGCGAGACCGGCCAGGACGGTGATGCCGCCGATGACGGCCTGCAGCACGGTGCCCGCGGGCATCACCCATGCCCAGGCGATGACCTCCTTGCGGCGCCGTGCGCGGGTGACGGCCAGCACGATCGCGGCTGCGACGGCCACGACCACGAAGGTCAGTAGCCGGTTGCCGAACTCGACCACCTGGTGCAGGGTGTTCACCCCGCTCGACACACCCACCGGGACCAGCGACCCGGGGAAGCACTGCGGCCAGGTCGGGCAACCCAGTCCGGAGGCGGTGACGCGGACGACCGAGCCGGTCACGGCGATGCCGCCCTGGGTGAGAATCGTGAGGAACGCGATGATCTTCTGCGTCCGCAGCGACGGCAGGGGGAGACGGTCGACAAGGCTCAGGTAGCCGCGATACAACACGGTTCGATGGTACGGCGTGAACCACTACACGCTGTAGTTGGGTCGTGCCCGATCGGGCTGCCCACGACTCAGGTGAAGCGGAACCAGCGCGCCGCGGCCGTGCCGCCGATCACCGTCCACACGAGCAGCGAGACGATCGACAACCAGTCGAACACACCCGAGGTGGCGTTCTCGAGCGCGAGCGTCAACGCCCCCGACGGCACGATCCGCAGCAGGTGGACCACCGCTTCGGGGATCACGTCGCCGAGCACCACGACGCTGCCGATGCCCAACAGCACGAACCACACGATGTTCGCGAGGGCGAGCACGATCTCGGCGCGCAGGGTTCCGCCGAGCAGCAGCCCCAGTGTCGCGAACATCACCGTGCCCAAGGCGATGACGACCGCCCCGATGAGCAGGTCGACGGGGGAGGGGCGCCAGCCCAGGGCCAGCCCGATGGCACCGAGCAACACGGCCTGCAGCACGACGACGATGCCCACCGCCGCGCTCTTGCCCGCGATGATTCCCCACTTGGGCAGCGCGGTCGCGCCGATCCGCTTGAGGGCGCCGTAGCGGCGGTCGAAGCCCACGGCGATCGCCTGACCGGTGAACGCCGTCGACATCACGGCCACCATCATCACCGCGGGCAGCACGCTGTCGACCCGCGAGTCACCGAGATCGCCGATCGGCAGCAGCGACAGGCCGATCAGCAGCGTGATCGGAATGAACATGGTCAGCAGGAGCTGCTCGCCGTTGCGCAGCAGCAACTTGAGTTCCATGGCGGTCTGCGCCGCGAGCATCTTCGACGGCGAGTTCGGCTGCGGTCGCGGGGTGAAGGTCCCTTCCGCGAACCGGTTGTTCGCCAGACGATCGTGGGTCACGCTCACCCTCTCAACTCCCGACCGGTCAACTCGAGGAAGACGTCCTCGAGGCTGCGCTGATCCACCCGGATCTCGGTTGCCAGTGCGCCCAGGTTCGCGCACCAGGTCGCCGCGGCCGCGACGACGGACGGTTCGATCGTGCCCTCGACGAGATACCGCCCGGGATTGTCCTCCCGGATCCGGTGGGTGCCGGCCAGGGCGGACTGCAGGGCACTCAGGTCGAGGCCCGGAGGCGCGGTCAGCCACAGCTGGCCCTCGGCGCCGTCGCGGGTGACCTCGTCGGGTGTCCCTGCGGCGACCACCCGCCCGTGATCGATGATGACGATCTCGTCGGCGAGCTCTTCCGCCTCGTCCATGAGGTGGGTGGTGAGCAGCACGCTCACGCCGTCGCGGCGCAGCGCGTCGATCAGTTCCCAGACGAGCAGCCGGGCCTGCGCGTCGAGACCCGCCGTCGGTTCGTCGAGGAACACCAGTTCGGGGCGCCCCACCAGCGCGCACGCGAGCGCGAGGCGTTGCTGTTGTCCGCCCGACAACCGGCGGTAGGGGGTGCGGCGGGCGTCGGTGAGCCCGAGGCGCTGGAGCAGCCAGTCGGGGTCGAGAGGATCCGCCGAGTACGCCGCCACCAGGTCGAGCATCTCGCCGGCCCGCGAACCGGGATAGGCGCCGCCACCCTGCAGCATCACGCCGATCCGGGGGCGGAGGGCGTCGGAATCGGCGACGGGATCGAGCCCCAGGACGCGGACCGTGCCCGCGTCGGGAGTGACGAACCCCTCGCACATTTCCACGGTGGTGGTCTTACCGGCGCCGTTCGGGCCGAGGAGGGCGAGCACCTGGGCGCGTTCGACGGTCAGATCGAGACCGTTCACGGCGGTGACGCCCCCGTAGGTCTTGACGACGCCGTCCAGGCGCACGGCCGGTACCGCACCGGCGGGAGAACTCGGGGTCACAGGGTTCCAGCCTAGGCGTCCGCGGTTTCCGCCGGACGCGGTGGTGTGCGCTCCTGCAGCCGCCACGGCAGCCGGGAGCGTGTGGCGACGATGATCAGCCCGACCACGACGATGGTCGCGATCGACGCCTGGACGATGATGAACGGTTGGTATTCGCTGCCGTTGGGCATGAGGATCATGCCGACCACCGACGAGAACGCGATGGTGGGGATCCGGAAGACCGGGCGGGTCGCCCAGGCCGCGAGCGGGATCACCGCCCACAGCAGGTACCACGGTTGCACGACCGGGAAGAGCAGCACGATCGCGCCCAGCGAGACCCCCAGCGCACCGACCGGATGGATCCGTCCCATGAGCACCGCGAGCAGCATGCGCACCGTGACGAAAGCGGCCACCAGCGCGGCGATGGGGCGAGTGATGGACAGCACGGCCGTCGTGTGGTCGCCGAGACCGAGCAGCACGCCGCCGAGGCCGGTACCCATGCCGAGCAGGGTCGGGATGGACATCCAGCTGCGGACCTCCGTGGCGGTGCCCAGGGTCTTCGTCCAGCCGAAGCCCAGGCCGCTGCCCCAGCTCACAGCGCCGATGACGACGCAGGTCCCGATCCCGAGGATCGCGGCGGCGGCGAGCACGGCGCGGAAGCCGCCACCCCACTTGCGGGCAAGGGCCATGCCGACGAATCCGAGCGCGAGCAGCGAGGGCACCTTGATCATCGACGACAGGGCGATCAGCGCGGTGCCGGCCGCGAGCCACCCCGTGAGACGTAGGCGCGAGGCCGCCTCGTCGTCCGGGTGGACGGCCCGCAGCGCGAGCTCGACACCGGCGAGCATGAGCCCGAGCATCAGGGCCTCGTTGTGGATGCCCGCGACCAGGTGGAAGAGCAACAGCGGGTTCGCAGCACCGAGCCACAACGCGCTCACCGACGCGACGCCGCACCGGCGGGCGAGCCGCGGCAGCGCCCACACGATCAGGGCCACACCCACGAGCGCGAGCAGCCGGTGGACGAAGATGCCGGCCACGATGTTCTCGCCCGTGAGGTACGTGATCTTCTCGCCGATCCACAGGAAGGCCGGGCCGTAGGGGGCCGAGGTGTCGCGCCAGATGTTCGGCACCGTCCGGGTCAGGACGTGGTCGACCCCCAGCGCGCCGGCCGGACCGATCGCGTAGGGATCGAGCCCGCGCGCCGCGATCTCGCTCTGCGCGAGATACGAGTAGACGTCCTTGCTGAACATCGGCGGCGCGACGACCAGCGGAAGGATCCACAGCAGCAAGGTGCGGTCGAGCTGCGACCGGGACAGTCGGCGCACGGGACCGTCCGGTGCGCCCCGGCCGATCGCGAACCGGCCGAGCAGCAACCAGGCGAGGATCACCAGCGCCGTGCCGATCATGGTCGTCGTGAGGGCGGCGCTCGGCATGCGTGCCGCCAGTCCGAGGGCGCGGACGCCCTGCACGGGGTTCTGCAGGACCGGCTGGGCGCCGGCGCCGAGTGCCCCGACCGCCATGAGGACGGCACCGGTGGCGCCGAGCAGCCGGATGCGGTGGAGGTAGACGTTCTCGATCGCGTCGAGTCCGCGACCTTCGGTCTCGTCGCCGTGCAGGACGACCGAGACATCGGCGTGTGGTCCCGGGGCGTCGAGGCCCAGGGCGCGTCGGATCCACACGTGCAGCCGTTCGCGGACCCCGGATCGGCCCGGCGACGGAGACGTCGTGTGCGGGGCGGACAGGGGAGGAGTCGACGGCACGTCAGAAGCGTAACGGGACGGCGAGGGTGCTCTCCGACGGCTCCGTCATGAGGTGTAACAAAGGGCACCCTTGGTGGACCGTGCTTCCGAATTCCGTCACACTGGTGTTGTGAAATACCCGTCCGACGCCACCGACACCGCAGAACGCGCAGGTCACGCACCTGCCTCGTCGGCGTCGCGCGTCGAGGACACCCGCAAGAATCCTGCTTCGACGGGCCGCGAGATCCCGGAGGGTCAGACCCGCGCCGCCGTCGTGCAGCTGCTGCTCGAAGAAGGTCCCATCACCGCGCCGGAGATCGGCGAGCGTCTGGGGCTCAGCGCCGCGGGCGTGCGACGCCATCTCGACGCCCTCATCGAGTCCGGCGAGGCGCAGGCCGCCGCGCCGCCGCGCCGCCAAGGACGCGGTCGTGGCCGTCCCGCCCGCCGCTTCCAGCTCACCGCCGTCGGACGCGCTCGCCTCGGGCACTCCTACGACGATCTCGCCACCGCCGCCATGCGGCACCTCCGCGAACTCGGCGGCGACGCTGCCGTGGAGGACTTCGCACGCCGCCGCGTGGACTCGATCCTCGGCACCATCGCGCCCGCCGACGAGAACGTCGACGACGTCGAGAGCGTCGCCGAGGAGATCGCCGGGGCGTTCACCGCCTCCGGTTTCGCCGCGTCGACCCGCCGCGTCGGCACCGGCGTGCAGATCTGCCAGCACCACTGCCCGGTCTCGCACGTCGCAGAGCAGTTCCCCGAACTGTGCGAGGCGGAGCAGGAGGCCTTCGTGCGGATCCTCGGAACCCACGTGCAACGCCTCGCGACGATCGCGAACGGCGACGCCTTCTGCACGACACACGTGCCCGTTCTCCCCAGAGCGGATGTGCCCCGTCCGGAGCCGCCCACGTGACGATCCCACCGCGAGTGCTCCGCGAACCAGGGCACACCAGGAAGACATCCACCCACCCGTCGACCGTCGACGCACAGCCCGCGCCGACGCCCACCAGACTCCGGAAGGAGCTCGCATGACCGTCGCATCGGATCAGACGTCCGGCACCGCGCCGCTGACGCAGGAAGAGACGATCGATTCTCTCGGCCACTACGAATACGGCTGGGCGGACCCCGACACCGCCGGCGCCACGGCGCAGCGCGGCCTGTCCGAAGAGGTCGTGCGGGACATCTCCGCCAAGAAGAACGAGCCCGAGTGGATGCTCGACATCCGCCTCAAGGCGCTGCGCACCTTCGACAAGAAGCCGATGCCGGTGTGGGGCTCGAACCTCGACGGGATCGACTTCGACAACATCAAGTACTTCGTGCGCTCGACGGAGAAGCAGGCCGCGAGCTGGGACGAGCTCCCCGAGGACATCAAGAACACCTACGACAAGCTGGGCATCCCGGAGGCGGAGAAGCAGCGCCTCATCGCCGGTGTCGCCGCCCAGTACGAGTCCGAGGTGGTCTACCACCAGATCCGCGAGGACCTCGAGAGCCAGGGCGTGATCTTCCTCGACACCGACTCGGGTCTGCGTGAGCACCCCGAACTCTTCAAGGAGTACTTCGGCACGGTCATCCCCGCCGGCGACAACAAGTTCTCCGCCCTGAACACCGCGGTGTGGTCGGGTGGCTCGTTCATCTACGTCCCGCCGGGTGTGCACGTCGACATCCCGCTGCAGGCCTACTTCCGCATCAACACGGAGAACATGGGCCAGTTCGAGCGGACCCTGATCATCGTCGACGAGGGCGCCTCGGTGCACTACGTCGAGGGCTGCACCGCGCCGATCTACAAGTCCGACTCGCTGCACTCCGCGGTCGTCGAGATCATCGTCAAGAAGGGCGGCCACTGCCGCTACACGACCATCCAGAACTGGTCGAACAACGTCTACAACCTGGTGACCAAGCGCACCAAGGTCGAGGCCGGCGGCTCGATGGAATGGATCGACGGCAATATCGGTTCCAAGGTGACGATGAAGTACCCGGCCGTGTGGATGATGGGCGAGCACGCTCGCGGTGAGGTGCTCTCCGTCGCCTTCGCCGGCGAGGGCCAGCACCAGGACACCGGCGCGAAGATGCTGCACCTGGCTCCGCACACCTCCTCGACCATCGTGTCGAAGTCGGTGGCGCGCGGCGGTGGACGTGCCTCCTACCGCGGCCTCGTGCAGGTCAACAAGGGCGCCCACGGCTCGAAGTCGACGGTCAAGTGCGACGCGCTGCTCGTCGACCAGATCAGCCGTTCCGACACCTACCCGTACGTCGACATCCGTGAGGACGACGTCACGATGGGTCACGAGGCGACCGTCTCGAAGGTGAGCGACGACCAGCTGTTCTACCTCATGAGCCGCGGACTCGACGAGGACGAGGCCATGGCGATGGTGGTGCGCGGGTTCGTCGAGCCCATCGCCAAGGAACTGCCGATGGAGTACGCCCTCGAACTCAACCGCCTGATCGAACTGCAGATGGAAGGGGCAGTCGGCTAAATGACTGCGGAAGCGAAGAACACGCCGGCTACCGCGACGGGCGTGCAGGATGCCGTGCGCGCCGAGAATCGTGCCCCGGCGGTCAACACCGCCGGCAAGCCGGCAATCAACAAGGGTGAGGTCTTCACGTCCTTCGATGTGAACGCCTTCGAGATTCCGTCGGGTCGCGACGAGGTGTGGCGGTTCACCCCGCTGCGCCGCCTGCGCGGTCTGCACGACGGCACCGCTCCCGCGACCGGCACCGCGACCGTCGAGGTCACCCCGGTCGACGGCGTGCAGGTCGAGACCGTGGCGCGCGACGACGCGCGACTCGGACAGGCCGGTGTGCCGTTCGACCGGATCGCAGCACAGGCGTACTCGTCGTTCGAGACCGCGACCGTCCTCACCGTCGGCCGCGAGGTCGAGGTCGCCGAACCCGTCACCGTGACGATCACGGGACCGGGCGAGGGCGCCGTCGCCTACGGGCACGTGCAGATCCGGCTCGAGGCGTTCGCCAACCTCACGCTCGTCATCGACCAGCGCGGCAGCGGCACCTACGCCGAGAACATCGAGTTCGTGCTCGGCGACAGCGCACAGCTGAAGGTCGTCGCGGTGCAGGACTGGGCCGACGACGCCGTGCACGTCGCCGCGCACCACGCCCGTCTCGGCCGTGACGCCGTGCTGCGCCACTTCACCGTGGCGCTCGGCGGCGATCTCGTGCGCGTCTCGGCGACCACCAAGTACGACGGCCCCGGCGGCGACGCCGAACTGCTCGGCCTGTACTTCGCCGACGCCGGTCAGCACTTCGAGCAGCGCCTGCTCGTCGACCACTCGCAGCCGAACTGCAAGTCGAACGTCGTGTACAAGGGTGCGCTGCAGGGCGATCCGGCCTCCGGCAAGCCCGACGCGCACACCGTGTGGATCGGCGACGTGCTCATCCGCGCCGAGGCCGAGGGCACCGACACCTTCGAGCTCAACCGCAACCTGGTGCTCACCGACGGTGCGCGCGCCGACTCCGTGCCGAACCTCGAGATCGAGACCGGTGAGATCGTCGGTGCCGGACACGCGTCGGCGACCGGCCGCTTCGACGACGAGCAGCTGTTCTACCTGCGTGCTCGTGGCATCCCCGAGGAGGAAGCGCGTCGCCTCGTCGTCCGCGGTTTCTTCCACGAGCTGCTCGAGCGCATCACGGTCACCGAGGTCCGCGACCGGCTCGAGGCCGCCATCGAGGCGGAACTCGCCGCCGTCGGCGCCTGACCGGCCCTGCCTCCCGTACTCCCGATACTTCACTAAGGAAACGCATTTCGATGTCCACACCTTCGAACGTCCTCGAGATCAAGGACCTGCACGTCCGCGTCGCACAGACCGACGAGAACGCCGAGCCGATCGACATCCTCAAGGGCGTGAACCTCACGGTCCGCTCGGGTGAGACGCACGCCATCATGGGCCCCAACGGCTCCGGCAAGTCCACCCTGTCGTACGCGATCGCCGGCCACCCCAAGTACGAGATCACCTCGGGCAGCATCACCCTCAACGGTGAGGACGTGCTCGAGATGAGCGTCGACGAGCGTGCCCGCGCCGGCCTGTTCCTCGCCATGCAGTACCCGGTCGAGGTGCCCGGCGTGTCGATGTCGAACTTCCTCCGCACCGCCGCGACCGCCGTGCGCGGCGAGGCCCCCAAGCTGCGCCACTGGGTCAAGGAGGTCAAGCAGGCGATGTCCGAGCTGGACATCGATCCGGCCTTCGGCGAGCGCAGCGTCAACGAGGGCTTCTCCGGCGGTGAGAAGAAACGCCACGAGATCCTGCAGCTGGGTCTGCTCAAGCCGAAGATCGCCATCCTCGACGAGACCGACTCCGGCCTCGACGTGGACGCGCTGCGCGTCGTCTCCGAGGGCGTGAACCGCTACCAGGAGAACGAGAACGGCGGCGTCCTGCTCATCACCCACTACACCCGCATCCTGCGCTACATCAAGCCGCAGTTCGTGCACGTCTTCGTGGGTGGCCGCGTCGTCGAGTCCGGTGGCCCGGAGCTCGCCGACGAGCTCGAGACCAACGGCTACGTTCGTTTCACCCAGGCAGCAACGCAAGGAGCGTGATCGGATGACGGTGCCGGTGCGGACCTTGGACATCGCCCGGATCAGGGCCGATTTCCCGATCCTCGCGCGCACGGTGCGCGACGGCAAACCCCTGGTCTACCTCGACTCGGGGGCCACCTCCCAGCGCCCGGTACAGGTGCTCGACGCCGAGCGTGAGTTCCTCGCGACGCGGAACGCGGCCGTGCACCGCGGTGCGCATGCGTTGTCGGAGGAGGCGACCGACTCGTACGAGGACGCCCGCGCCGTCATCGCGTCCTTCGTCGGGGTCGACGTCGACGAGGTGGTGTTCACCAAGAACGCCACCGAGTCGCTCAACCTCGTCGCGTACGCCTTCGCCGACGACCGGTTCCCGCACCGGCTCGGCCCCGGTGACGAGATCGTCGTCACCGAGCTCGAGCACCACGCGAATCTCGTTCCGTGGCAGGAACTCGCGCGGCGCACGGGTGCCACCCTGCGCTGGTACGGGGTCACCGACGACGGTCGCATCGATCTCGATTCGCTGACGCTGACCGACGCCGTGAAGGTCGTGGCGTTCACGCACCAGTCGAACGTGACCGGTGCGGTCGCTCCCGTCGAGGAGATCGTGCGGCGCGCGAAGGAGGTCGGCGCGATCGTCGTGCTCGACGCGTGCCAGTCGGTGCCGCACATGGCCGTCGACTTCCGCGCCCTCGGTGTGGATTTCGCGGCGTTCTCCGGACACAAGATGTTCGGTCCGTCCGGCGTCGGCGTTCTCTACGGTCGCCGCGACCTGCTCGCCGACGTGCCGCCGTTCATCACCGGTGGCTCGATGATCGAGACGGTGACGATGGAGGCCACGACCTTCGCCGCACCGCCGCAGCGATTCGAGGCCGGTTCGCCCATGGTCTCGCAGGCCGTCGGCCTCGGTGCCGCCGTGCGCTACCTGCAGGACATCGGGATGGACGCCGTCGCCGCGCACGAACACGAGCTGACCGCTGCTGCGCTCGCCGAGCTGGGCGGCATCGACGGCGTGCGCATCATCGGACCCACGACCGCCGAACAGCGGGGCGGGGCGGTGTCGTTCGTCGTGGACGGAATCCATGCCCACGATCTCGGTCAGATCCTCGACGACGAGGGCGTCGAGATCCGGGTCGGACACCACTGCGCCTGGCCGCTGCACCGCCGCTTCGGGGTGGCCGCGACCGCCCGCGCATCGTTCGCCGTGTACAACACGCCGGACGAGGTGCAGGCACTCGGCGCGGCGATCCGGCGCGCCCAGAAGTTCTTCGGGGAGGCGTGATCCGATGCGGATGGAGCAGATGTACCAGGAAGTGATCCTGGACCACTACAAGCACCCGCACAATCGCGGACTGCGTGAACCGTTCGGCGCCGAAGTGCACCACGTCAACCCGACCTGCGGCGACGAGGTGACCCTGCGCGTGCACATCGACGGCGACACCGTCGCCGACGTCTCCTACGACGGGCAGGGCTGCTCGATCAGCCAGGCATCGACGTCCGTGCTCACCGACCAGGTGATCGGCGTTCCGCTCGGCGATGCACTGAAGATCGTCGAGGGGTTCGTCGAGATGGTCGGCAGTCGCGGCACCGTCGAAGGCGATGAGGACCTGATCGGCGACGGCATCGCGTTCGCCGGCGTCGCGAAGTACCCGGCGCGCGTGAAGTGCGCGTTGCTGGGCTGGATGGCCTTCAAGGACGCGGTCGCGCAGACCGTGGACGCAGCCCCCGCCGACCTGGCGGGCGGCGCGCACACCCTTTCGAGCGGAGGACAGAACTGATGACCGAACCCGCACCGGGCACCGTGAACACCGACGAGAATCCGACGGCCGACGCCGGCGCGGACGAGACTTCGACGCTGGTCGCGGCCACGGCCCCGCCGCTGGATCCGGGCCGCCTCGACGAACTCGAGGAGGCACTGCGCGACGTCGTCGACCCCGAGCTCGGCATCAACGTCGTCGATCTCGGTCTCGTCTACGGGATCTCCGAGGTCGACGAGACCGTGACCGTGGATATGACGCTCACCTCGGCGGCGTGCCCCCTCACCGATGTCATCGAGGAGCAGGCCAAGGGCGCACTCGTGCGCAGCGGCCTCTGCGACGAGCTGCGCATCAACTGGGTGTGGATGCCGCCGTGGGGTCCCGACAAGATCACCGACGACGGACGCGAGCAGCTGCGCGCACTCGGCTTCACCGTCTGATCCGGCTGTCTCCGGCTCCGAGCCTCGGCGCCTGATCTTCNCAGGCGCCTTTGCGTTCGCCGGAGGTCTTCTTGGCGGCCGTCTTCTTCGCGGGACTCCTCTTGGCTGCCGAGCTCTTGGACGCGGTCTTCTTCGCCGTGCTCTTCTTCGCAGGAGTCTTCTTGGCCGCCGAGCTCTTCGACGCCGAGCTCTTGGACGCGGTCTTCTTCGCGGGGGCCTTCTTCTTCGTGCCCTCGTCCTCGCCTTCGTCCTCGTCGTCCTTCGAGGACTTCTTCCCGTCGGAGGACGAACCGGACGGGACCTTCTTGCCCGCCGCATCGACGCTGCGCTGCAGGGCCGCCACGAGGTCCAGCACCTCGGCGTCCTCTTCGCCGGTGTCGTGTTCGGCGACCTGGAAGACCTTCTCGCCGCCGCGGGCGAGGGCCTCGTCGATCAGCGTGCGCAGTTCCACCTGGTACTCGTCGGTGAATTCGGTGGGATCGAAATCGTCGGACATCGACTCGACCAGGGTCTCGGCCATCGCGAGTTCGCGTTGTTTCGGCTTCTCGATGTCGTCGAGCGACTCGAACTCGGCTGCGCGAACCTCGTCGGGCCACAGCAGGGTCTGCAGGATGAGCAGTCCGTCGCGGGTGCGCAAGGCGGCCAGCCGGGTGCGCTGACGAAGTGTGAAGTGCACCAGCGCCGTCCGGTCGCTCTGTTCGAGAGTCGCGGCGAGCAGACCGTAGGCCTTCGGGGACGACGAATCGGGTTCGAGATAGTAGGACTTCTCGAACAGGATCGGATCGATCTGCTCGGTGGGCACGAACTGCAGCACCGGGATCTCGTGCTTCTCGGCGGCCGGGAGTTTCTCGAAGTCCTCGTCGGTGAGCACGACCCGCTCGCCGTCCTCGGAGTCGTACGCCTTGTCGATCTCCTGGTAGGGGACGACCTCCCCGCACTCGGTACACACACGCTGATACTTGATCCGCCCACCGTCCTTCGCGTGCACCTGGTGGAAGGAGATGTCGTGCGACTCGGTCGCCGAGTACACCTTCACCGGCACGTTGACGAGGCCGAACGCGAGTGAGCCTTTCCAGATCGACCGCATGTGTCCATCATGATCGACACCTCGGGACCACGCTGGAAAGCTGCGAAACTCACCGGGCGGTTCGCCGAGACGTTCGCCACACGCCGCACCCGGCGGATCAGCGGAGCGAACGCAGAATCGTCGCGCGCGCACCCATCGGCAGCACCCGGAACAGCCGCCACATCGTGGCCGCCATGCCGGTCGCATCGTCGCGACCGGACAGGTAGGCGCGTTGCTGCTCGACCGGAAGGGCGAAGAACGCGTCGAAGAACTCGATCGCTCCGCGTGCGTCGAGTCGCAGCAGGACCCGCAGTCCCATCTGCCGCAGGGTCGCCACCGAGCGGGCACGGACCGGCCACAGGACGCGCTGTGGGTCCTCGCCGAGGCGCATCGCGTCGATCACCGCATCCGCGGTGGACAGGGCGGTGGCCACCGCGTATCCCGTGGCCGGATGCATGAGACCACCGCGAGCGCCGAAGCCGATCACCCCGGGTGCCGTCGGTGCGCTCTCGACGGCGAAGCGCACCCGTTCGACCTGCTCGTCGCCGGTCGTGTGCACGCCTCGCGCCGCGAGGCGGATGTGCAGGCGCCGTTCGAGTTCGCCGAGACCGAGTGCCGGGCGGCCGACGAGGCAGGTCTCCTCGAGGATCGTGCGTCCGTCGCCGACCGGCACCGCATACAGGAAGGACGGCACGTCGTCGGGGCCCGTGCCGTTGTCGCGGCGCCAGTCCATGAACCAGGCGTCGTGGCCGTCGAGTGCCGGAGCTGCGGTCGCATCGTCGACGATCAGCCCGAATGCCGTCTGCTGGGCACGTTCCGGTTCGGTGGGAACCCCGCGGGCATCGACGACGTAGCGGGCAGTCACCCGGCGTCCGTCGCCGAGGACCACGCCGTCCGCATCGACGTCGCGTACCCGATCCGTGACCACCGTGACGGCGTCGAGGGCGAGGAAGTCCTGCAGGCACGCCGTGTCCAGCACCCGGTAGGCGCGATCGACGATGCGGGGCCCGGTCGTCCACACTGCGGGCCTGTCGATGTGCGCTGCCACCACCTCGTCGGGCAGCCAGCCGGGCAGTTCGTCGGCCCACGCCGCGTAGGTCGCGGTCCACCGACGCTGCGGGCGCACGTCGACGGCCGTCACCGACAGTCCGGCCGCGGCGGCACGGAACGCCAATGCACGTCCGGCGGGGCCGAGCCCGGCCACGACGAGGTCGGTGGGGGGAAGTCGGGTCACGGGCGCCAGCCTAGGTCGCGCGTGGGAGAAGCCGGCTGCGCACGGGGGAGGCGTAGTGCATCTCACCGTGGGGGAGAGCATCCGTCACGGTAAAATGAGTGGTTCGTGTGCCCGGCTGTTTGCCACCATGGCACTCATCCATCGTCTTTCGTTCTAGGAGCCCGTGCGTGATCACCGCTACCGACCTCGAAGTCCGCGCCGGCGTGCGGACGCTGCTCACCGCCCCCGGCTCGGGGCTGCGGGTGCAGGCCGGGGACCGGATCGGCCTCGTGGGACGTAACGGTGCCGGCAAGACCACGACCCTGCGGATCCTCGCGGGTGAAGGCGAACCCTACGCCGGCACCGTGATCCGTTCCGGAGACATCGGTTACCTGCCGCAGGATCCCAAGGAGGGCAATCTCGACGTCCTCGCCAAGGACCGGGTGCTCTCGGCGCGAGGTCTCGACGAGATCCTCCGCAGCATGGAGAAGCAGCAGGCGCTCATGGCGGAGGCCGTCGACGAGAAGATCCGCGATCGTGCCGTGCGCAAGTACGGTTCGCTCGAAGAGCGTTTCGCGACCCTCGGCGGATACGTCGCCGAATCCGAGGCAGCGAGCATCTGCCACAGCCTCGGTCTGCCCGACCGGGTCCTCGGCCAGCCCCTGCACACGCTGTCGGGTGGTCAGCGCCGCCGTGTCGAACTCGCCCGCATCCTGTTCGCCGCCTCGGACGGCTCCGGCGGGAAGTCCGACACCACGCTGCTGCTCGACGAGCCGACCAACCACCTCGACGCCGACTCGATCACCTGGCTGCGCGGCTTCCTGCAGAACCACGACGGTGGGCTCATCGTCATCAGCCACGACGTCGACCTGCTCGCCGACGTGGTGAACAAGGTGTGGTTCCTCGATGCGGTGCGCGGCGAGGCCGACGTCTACAACATGGGCTGGAAGAAGTACCTCGACGCACGCGCCACCGACGAGGCGCGGCGCCGGCGCGAGCGTGCGAACGCCGAGAAGAAGGCGTCCGCTCTGCAGAAGCAGGCCGCGAAGCTCGGGGCGAAGGCCACCAAGGCCACCGCGGCCCAGAACATGGCCAAGCGAGCCGAGAAGTTGCTCGCCGACCTCGACGACGTGCGCGTCGCCGACAAGGTGGCCAAGATCCGGTTCCCCACGCCGGCCGCGTGCGGCAAGACCCCGCTGATGGCCAAGGAGCTGACCAAGGTCTACGGCTCCCTGGAGATCTTCACCGGCGTCGACCTCGCGATCGACCGGGGCAGCCGCGTCGTCGTCCTCGGCCTCAACGGTGCCGGCAAGACGACTCTGCTGCGGCTGCTCGGCGGTGTGGAGCAGCCGGATCTCGGCGAACTTGTACCCGGCCACGGTCTGAAGATCGGCTACTTCGCGCAGGAGCACGACACCATCGACGACTCGGCGACGGTGTGGGAGAACATCCGGCACGCCGCTCCGGACGCCGGCGAACAGGACCTGCGGGGACTGCTCGGCGCGTTCATGTTCACCGGCCCGCAGCTCGAGCAGCCGGCCGGAACGCTCTCCGGCGGTGAGAAGACGCGACTCGCCCTGGCGGGGCTCGTCTCGTCCGCGGCGAACGTGCTGCTCCTCGACGAGCCGACCAACAACCTCGATCCCGTCTCGCGCGAGCAGGTGCTCGATGCATTGCGGAGCTACGAGGGTGCCGTCGTACTGGTCACCCACGATCCGGGTGCCGCCGAGGCCCTCGACCCGGAACGTGTGATCCTGCTTCCCGACGGAACCGAGGACCACTGGTCCCAGGAATACCTCGAGCTCATCCAGCTCGCCTGATCGGGCCCCGGTCGGATCCGTCCCCCGATCCGCTCCCGCTGGTCCGATCTGCGTCCGCGCAACCTGACAGTCCTCTAGCCTGGGAAAGGGACCTTTGGCGAGGGCGCAGGGAGGATCCGATGGCGCGAAATTCCGGTGGTGGAGAGACGACCTACGCGAAGGGAGCCCGAGTTACAGGGGAATCGCGGGACCGCTTGCAGGAGGATCTGAAGCGCCGCTACGAGGAGGGCGCGAGCATTCGGAGGCTCGCGCAGGAAACCGGTCGATCCTACGGTTTCGTGCACAACGTTCTCGTGGAGTCGCAGGTGCGGCTGCGGGGCCGCGGCGGCCCGAACCGTCGTCGGGCGGCAGCGAGCGACGAGAAGGCGTGAGGAACGGATCCGGCGCGTCAGTCGCGCCGGCGCACGGATTCCTCGACGAGATCGAGAACCGCGACGAGGTCCTGTTCGGTGTGCCCTGAAGCGAGGCGGGCGACGAGCCCGTCGAGCACGAGGTCGAGATAACCCAGGACGACTTCGGTCGGCACGTCGTCGCGCAACCGGCCCGCTTCCCGCTGCCGTTCGAGGCGTCCGACGGTGGCCTCGGTGAGTTCGGCGGAATGCTGCGTCCACGCCCTCGCGAACTCGGGGTCGGTGCGGAGACGGCGCGTGATCTCGAGCCGCGTGCCGAGCCAGTCGAACTGATCGGGGGAGGACAGCATGTCGCGCATGACCTGCACGAGACCCTCGTTGGCCGCGACGTCGGCCATCCGTCTCGCATCCTCCTGGGCGAGGGCGAGGAACAGTCCGTCCTTGTCCTTGAAATGATGGAAGATCGCGCCACGGGACAGACCCGTGGCATCTTCGAGCAGTCGCACGGTCGCGCCGTCGTAACCATATTCGGCGAAGCAGCGACGGGCACCGTCGAGGATCTGCCTGCGCCGCGCGGCGAGATGGTCCTCACTGACCTTGGGCACGCGCCACTTCCTTTCGGCTCGAGGGAGACGGCGGGCNGTCTCGTCCCGGGCCCGCCGCTTCACACAGATGTGACCGATCGGGTCACGAGCACTGCTCTCAGCCGCGGATCATGTTCCGCAGCACGTACTGCAGGATGCCGCCGTTGCGGTAGTAGTCCGCTTCACCGGGGGTGTCGATGCGGACGACAGCGTCGAAGGTGACCTTCTCGCCGTTGTCCTTGGTCGCCGTGACCTGGACGGTCTTCGGCGTGACGCCCTCGTTGAGCTTCTCGATGCCCTCGATGTCGAAGACCTCGGTGCCGGTCAGGCCCAGCGACGCGGCCGACTCGCCCGCCGGGAACTGCAGCGGGATGACGCCCATGCCGATGAGGTTCGAGCGGTGGATGCGCTCGAAGGACTCGGTGATGACGGCCTTGACGCCGAGCAGGCGGGTGCCCTTGGCGGCCCAGTCACGCGAGGAGCCGGAACCGTACTCCTTGCCACCGAGGACGACCAGCGGGATGCCGGCCTTCTGGTAGTTCTGCGAGGCGTCGTAGATGAACGCCTGCGGAGCACCGTCCTGGGTGAAGTCGCGGGTGTAGCCACCGGAGACACCGTCGAGCAGCTGGTTCTGCAGACGGATGTTCGCGAAGGTGCCGCGGACCATGACCTCGTGGTTGCCACGACGCGAGCCGAGCGAGTTGTAGTCCTTGCGCTCGACACCGTGGGCGTCGAGGTACTGCGCGGCCGGGGTACCCGGCTTGATCGGACCGGCCGGGCTGATGTGGTCGGTGGTGACCGAGTCGCCGAGCAGCGCGAGGACGCGAGCGCCCTTGATGTCGCTGACCGCGTCCGGCTCCATCGTCATGCCCTCGAAGTACGGAGCCTTGCGGACGTACGTCGAATCCTCGTCCCACGCGAAGGTGTCGCCCTCGGGGGTCTCGAGGTTCTGCCAGCGCTCGTCGCCCTTGAAGACGTCGGCGTAGGACTTGCGGAACATGTCCTGGTTGATCGCCGACTTGATGGTGTCGTCGATCTCCTGGGCGGAAGGCCAGATGTCCTTCAGGAAGACGTCGTTGCCGTCCTTGTCCTTGCCCAGCGCGTCGGTCTCGAAGTCGAAGTCCATCGTGCCCGCGAGCGCGTACGCGATGACCAGCGGCGGCGAGGCCAGGTAGTTCATCTTCACGTCGGGGGAGATACGACCCTCGAAGTTGCGGTTGCCGGAGAGCACCGCGGTGACCGAGAGGTCGTTGTCGTTGACGGCCTTCGAGATCTCCTCGGGCAGCGGGCCGGTGTTACCGATGCAGGTGGTGCAACCGAAGCCACCGAGGTAGAAGCCGAGCTTCTCGAGGTACGGCCACAGGCCGGCCTTCTCGTAGTAGTCGTTGACGACCTGCGAACCGGGAGCCATGTTGGTCTTGACCCACGGCTTGGTGGCCAGACCCTTCTCGACCGCGTTGCGGGCGAGCAGCGCGGCGCCGAGCATGACCGACGGGTTGGAGGTGTTGGTGCAGGAGGTGATACCTGCGACCACCACGGCGCCGTGGTCGAGGACGAACTCGCCGCGCTCCTCGGAGACGACCTTGACCGGCTTCGACGGACGTCCGTGGGCGCCGTTGGCAGCCGAGTGGACGTCGACGGCACCGTCGTCCGCGAAGGACAGCACGGCCGGGTCGGACGCCGGGAAGGTCTCCTCGACGGCCTCGTCGAGCTTGGTGTGCTCGGCCGGGAGGTTCTCCTCCACGTAGTTGTGGATGTCCTTGCGGAAGGCGACCTTCGACTCGGACAGCAGGATGCGGTCCTGCGGACGTTTCGGGCCGGCGATCGACGGGACGACCGTCGACAGGTCCAGCTCGAGGTACTCGGAGAACTCGGGCTCGCGGCTCGGATCGTGCCACAGGCCCTGCTCCTTGGCGTACGCCTCGACGAGAGCGAGCTGCTCGTCGCTGCGGCCGGTCAGGCGCAGGTAGTTGATGGTCTCGCCGTCGATCGGGAAGATCGCCGCGGTCGAACCGAACTCGGGGCTCATGTTGCCGAGGGTCGCGCGGTTGGCGAGGGGGACCTCGGCCACGCCGGCGCCGTAGAACTCGACGAACTTGCCGACGACGCCGTGCTTGCGCAGCATGTCGGTGACGGTGAGCACGACGTCGGTCGCGGTCACGCCGGGCTGGATCTCACCGGTGAGCTTGAAGCCGACCACGCGCGGGATGAGCATGGAGACCGGCTGGCCGAGCATCGCGGCCTCGGCCTCGATGCCGCCGACGCCCCAGCCGAGCACGCCGAGGCCGTTGACCATCGTCGTGTGCGAGTCGGTGCCGACGCAGGTGTCGGGGTAGGCCTGCCCGTTGCGGACCATGACGGTCGGGGCGAGGTACTCGATATTGACCTGGTGGACGATACCCATGCCCGGGGGGACGACGCGGAAGTCGTCGAAGGCGCCCTGGCCCCAGCGCAGGAACTGGTAGCGCTCGCCGTTGCGCTCGTACTCGAGGTCGACGTTGCGCTCGAGGGCGTCGGCGCGACCGAAGTAGTCGAGGATCACCGAGTGGTCGATGACCATGTCGGCGGGGGAGAGGGGGTTGACCTTGTTCGGGTCGCCGCCCAGGGTGGTGACGGCCTCACGCATGGTGGCGAGGTCGACGACACAGGGGACACCTGTGAAGTCCTGCATGATCACGCGCGCGGGCGTGAACTGGATCTCGATGCTCGGGTCGGCGGAGGGATCCCAGTTGGCGATGGCGCGGATGTGATCGGCCGTGATGTTGGCACCGTCCTCGGTGCGCAGCAGGTTCTCGGCCAGGACCTTCAAAGAGTATGGAAGTTTCTCGGTGCCGGGGACGGCCGACAGGCGGAAGATCTCGTAGGAGTTGTCTCCGACCTGCAGCGAACCCTTGGCGCCGAACGAATCACTACTGGTGCTCACGTCAGCTCCACTCGTCGTTTCGGCTGGCCGCCGACGGGGCTGTGTCGACGGCTGAAGCGAGGCACACGACGTCCGTCCGCGGCCCGTGGCCCGGATGCAGTAGTCGTGGCGTCTCGCCCTCGATTCTAACAGTACGCTTGTCCTGTATTGAACCGAAGTCGGGTCCGTCGTGTCGACGAGGCGTCCCGCCGGCATCGGCCCTGCTCGCGACGAGTGCTTGGAGCCGCCGTCGCGCGATCGCGTAGTGTTCTCCCTTGCCGCACGGGTGTGGCGCTTCGTGTCGTCTCCGCGCGGCCGGATCGCCGTATCGCCCGGCTTCTGCCCCAGCACCACCGGAGAGAGATGTCTGCGCCACTGCTTCGTATACCGGGCCCTGCGCTCACGGATCTTCCTACCGGGGTCTCGGTCGAAAAAGTGCTCGCCGATCTCGCCGACGACCAGGTGGCGGCGCCCTCGCAGTACGTCGACGACCTCGTCGCCGAGGTGCAGCGCGCGCAGGAGAACGGGATCGACCTCAGCGTGGTCGTGCTCGACCGGGACCCCCGTATGGATTCGCAGCTGCGCGACCTCGCGACGGAGGTCGGCGCCGAAGACGGCGGAACGGTGCTGGTCCTCAGCCCGGGATGGGTCGGGACGTTCAGCGAGGATCTCGACCGCGTCACTCTCGAGGCCGCCCAGGATCGCACCTACACCGGCGATCCGGTGGTCTCCACACGCAACTTCGTCGACTCGGTGCTCGAGCCGTCACCGCCCTGGACGTTGATGACGCTGCTGATCGTCGCGGTGGTCGCCCTTGCGGCCGGCGCGACCTGGCTCGCCAAACGCCGCCGCGCGGACGGTGACGCGACCGTTGCCGGAGGTAACGGATCGTCATCGTCCGAGAACGTCTGAGGTCTCTTTCCCGTCACCGCGGAGATCGTCTCCGGGTTGTCCTCGCCCCGACCGTGACGGAATCCGGCAGGGAAGATCGTTCCGCGTCGTCACGGCGTTCCTCGGTGTCCGCACCGTGTTCTTTCGGGGTTCTTCCGGCCGATCTTCGTGACTGTCATGCGACATACCCCTGAGGTGTCGTACGGTTCTCATGACGCTCTTGGGGAAGGTGTGTCACAACCCGGCTCGTGGGGACGCTGTCCGCAGCCGGTGTACGACTGCAGCGTGTGAGCCGTGGGGCGCCCACGGCGAGCGGATGCTGCCTGCCTTCCTCGGGTCGTCCGGCCGGATGTCTCGGCCACCAGGCGCGACCGAGGGAGATGCAAGTGAGACGGTTCGGTATCCACGGAGGGATTCCGCGACGGTCGGGGCCGGACGGCACCGCCACGACGCTCACTGCAGGCCGTCGACCCGACGGTCCGACGCCCGGTCGCACCCCGCGGACGCGCACCGGCACGCTCCTTGCCGGTTTGGGGTTGGTCACAGCCGTGCTCCTCACCGTGACCACGACGGCGTCCGCCGCGCCGCCCCCGCCACCGAACCCCTCGGACGCCGAGATCGACCGCGCAGGTGCGGCCGTCGCGGCCAACATCGACCGGGTCGGGCAGCTGATCGTTCGGATCGCCGACGCGGATCAGCAGCTCGCCGAGCTCGACGCGCAGGTCGCCATCCGCCGCGAGGACGTCAACCGCGCCCTCGTCGATCTCCAGAGCGCGCGCGACGCGGCGGATCTCGCCGAACGGGTGGTCGTGGATTCCCGCCGCGCACTCGACGACGCCGCCGACCGGATCGCCGCTGCCCAGAAGAACTTCGACGCGTTCGTCCGCGACAGCTACACCCGTGGCGCCAACTCGGTCTCCCTCGCGGCCTTCCTCGACGTCGACGGTCCCGACGCTCTGCTCGACCGCGCCCAGGTCATGCGGTTGCTGTCCGCCGGGCGCACCGCGGTGCTCGATGCGCTCCAGCGCGCCCGGGCCCAGGAGGCCAACTCCCACTCGCGGGCACGCGCGGCCAAGCTCGAGGCCGACGCGGCGGCGGNCCGCCGAGCAGCGCAGGGCCGAGGCCGAGGCCGCGATCGCCGTCGCGCGAGCGGAACTCGGTCGGCAGGCCGCGGAGAAGTCGCGCATCGAGCAGGAACGTGCGAACGCGCAGAGCGAACTCGACCGGGCCCGCGTGAACGTTGCGGGCCTGGAAGGGCAACGCGCGCAGTACCAGGACTGGGAGCGTCGCCGCGCAGCCGAGGAAGCAGCTGCCGCGGCGGCCNGCGGCAGCCGAGGCAGCCGAGCGTGTCGCCGCCGACGCCGCAGCCCGGGAACGTGCGGCGGAACTGGCCAACGGCCGTCGCCCCCACACGCTGATCGAGGAGTCTCCGTCGACCGGCGAGAGCGACGTCGCCTCACCGGGTGAGGTCACCACCGAATCCGGAGCGCCGGAGGGCAGTGACACCGCTACGAGTGGCACCGATACGAGTGGCACCGACACGGCTGCACCGGACTACACCGACGACGCCACGGTCCCGGACTACGGCGACCGTGGAAGCGTCCTGGACGACGTCCTCGAGGACACGGACAGCGGAACTGTCCCGGACGATACCGACGGTGGAACTGTCCCGGACGATACCGACGGTGGAACCGTCCCGGACGACACCGACGGTGGAACCGTCCCAGACGGTACCGACGATGGATCCGTCCCGGATGGCACCGACAGCGGCACGATCCCCGACGAGGACGAAGACGAGGACAGCGGCAGCGACGGTGGGATCGACTGGGAGAACCCGGATCCGGGCGACCCCGTCGTGGAGACCCCCGGATCGGGGACCGGGGGATCGGGTTCCCGCCCCTCCACACCGAATTCGACGCCCAGTACCCCGTCGCGTCCGTCCGTCACCGGTCACGCTGCGGTGGAGATCGTCATCGACCGCGCGATGTCCCAGATCGGCGTCCCGTACGCGTGGGGTGGTGGCAACGAGAACGGCCCGACCCGCGGTATCCGCGACGGCGGCGTCGCCGATGTCCACGGCGACTACGCCAAGGTCGGCTTCGACTGCTCCGGACTGATGATCTACGCGTTCGCGGGCATCGGCATCTCGCTCCCGCACTACACCGGCTACCAGTACACGGCCGGTACCCAGGTTCCGTCGTCGCAGATGAGACGGGGCGACATGATCTTCTACGGGCCCAACGCCAGCCAGCACGTCGCGCTGTATCTCGGCGACGGGCAGATGCTCGAGGCGCCGCAGTCGGGATCGTTCGTGAAGATCTCGCCGGTACGCTGGGGCGGCATGACACCGTACGTGGTGCGCATGGTGTCGTGAGGGCGAGGTTTGCCGCGGCCCTCGTATCACCGAGGACGGGTGCCATCCGGTCGTTTCCGGGTGCCGTCTCCCGGTCGGTGCAGGGGCGACGACACACCGAGCCGGCACCTGCAATAGTGGTGCAGCAGGTGTTTCCAGCGGAGCGACGTAGGCGAAAGCGGTGGATTGTTGGTGACCTCACGCGAGGGTGGGACGTCCGGTTCGGCGACGCCGGGCGACCAGGGCGGTAACGACGGACGCAAGAACAACCAGGCTGCGGCGGGTGCCGCGCCGGCGCCGAAGGCGGCCGGTGCGAACGGTCCGGCTCCGCAGGTGTCCGGCGCGAACGCTCAGCCGGCTCCGCAGGGGTCCGGTACGAACGCTCAGCCGGCTCCGCAGGGGTCCGGCGCGAACACTCAGCAGGCGGCCGGTACGAACACCCAGCAGGCAGCCGGCGCGAACATGCGGAAACCCGGCGACGCTCCTGCGAAGGCGTACGACCCCGCCGACGACGTCCGTCTCCTCGAACGGGCCATCTACGAGGTCAAGCGCGTGATCGTCGGCCAGGACCTGCTGGTCGAGCGGATGCTGGTCGGTGTGCTCGCGCGCGGGCACGTGCTGCTCGAAGGCGTTCCCGGTGTCGCGAAGACGCTGGCCGTCGAGACCTTCGCGAAGGTCGTCGGTGGGTCGTTCTCCCGCGTGCAGTTCACTCCCGACCTCGTGCCGACCGACCTCGTCGGTACCCGCATCTACCGGCAGGGACGCGAGGAGTTCGACACCGAACTCGGACCGGTCGTTGCGAACTTCGTGCTCGCCGACGAGATCAACCGCGCCCCGGCGAAGGTGCAGTCGGCGCTGCTCGAGGTGATGGCCGAACGCCACGTCACGATCGGTGGCAAGACCTTCCCGATGCCCGAGCCGTTCCTCGTGATGGCGACGCAGAACCCCATCGAGAACGAGGGCGTCTACCCGCTGCCGGAAGCACAGCGCGACCGCTTCCTCTTCAAGGTCCTCGTCGACTACCCGACGGTGGAGGAGGAACGCGAGATCGTCTACCGGATGGGTGTCGCCGCTCCGGAGCCGAAGCAGGTGCTCGACAACGAGCAGCTCCTGCGCCTGCAGAAGATCGCCGGACGTGTGTTCGTGCACCACGCGCTCGTCGACTACGTGGTGCGGGTCATCTTCGCGACGCGTCGGCCCGCCGAACTCGGATTACACGACGTGCAGGGCTGGATCGCCTACGGCGCCTCGCCCCGCGCGACGCTCGGCATCATCTCCTCGGCGCGTGCCCTGGCGCTCGTGCGCGGTCGCGACTATGTGGTGCCGCAGGACATCGTCGACGTCATCCCCGATGTGCTCCGCCACCGCCTGGTGCTGTCCTACGACGCGCTCGCGGACGACGTCTCCCCGGACCAGATCATCACCCGAATCCTGCAGACCGTGGGTCTTCCGCAGGTCGCCCCCCAGGCGAACGCACCCGTGCCGACCGCGACCCCCGGCCCGGCGCCCGCCGATCCGCGGGCCGCTGCCGGTCAGCAGGCGCCCGTCGGTGCACCCGATCCGCAGGGAGGTGCGGGCGCGCGGTGAGCACACGTCCTCACGACGGGTCGCCACCGCGGTTCCGGTCCGGTGAACTGCGCGATCCCGCGCTCACCGCCGCGCTCCGCACCCTCGAGCTCACCGTGCGGCGCCGTCTCGACGGCGTCCTGCACGGCGACCACCTCGGTCTGATCCCGGGCCCAGGTTCCGAACCGGGGGACGCCCGCGAGTACCAGCCGGGCGACGACGTGCGGCAGATGGACTGGTCGGTCACTGCGCGCACGACGCACCCGCACGTGCGGCAGACCGTCGCCGACCGGGAACTCGAGACGTGGCTCGCGGTCGACCTGTCGGCCAGCCTGGACTTCGGTACCGGCATGTGTGAGAAGCGCGACCTGGCGATCGCAGCGGTGGCCGCGCTCGCGCATCTGACCACCGGCGGCGGGAACCGGATCGGCGCGGTGATCTCCACCGGCAACGAGACGGCCCGCGTCCCCGCCCGCGGCGGACGGCTGCACGCCCAATCGTTGCTGCGTACCGTCGCGACAACCCCGCACGCACCCGACGGGACCCGCGGTGATCTCCAGGGGCTCGTCGAGTCGCTGCGACGTCCCCAGCGCCGCCGCGGTCTGGCGGTCGTGGTGAGCGATTTCCTCGGCCCTCTCGACTGGGAGCGCTCCCTGCGGGCACTGTCCGGCCGGCACGAACTGCTCGCCGTCGAGATCATCGATCGCCGCGACCTCGAACTGCCCGATCTGGGCGACGTGGTGCTGCACGACCCGGAGACGGGCCGCACCCGTGAATTCACGACCACTCCCGAACTGCGGGCCGACTATGCGCAGGCCGCCGCCGAGCATCGCGCGGCCGTGCACCAGGCGCTGCGCAGTTCAGGTGCACCGGTGCTGACGCTGCGCACCGACCGCGACTGGATCGGCGATGTCGTCCGGTTCGTCGCGGCCCGGCGGCACAGCTTCGGCGCACCCGCACGGCAGGGGGGACGATGAGCCTGTCCGGTTTCACTTCACCGTGGTGGCTGCTGCTGCTGTTCGTCGTCGCCGCCCTCGGCGGTGCGTACGTGCTGGTCCAGCGCCGGCGCCAGACGAACACGCTGCGCTTCACCAATCTCGAGCTGCTCGAGAAGGTCGCGCCCGCCCGCCCGGGACGCGCTCGGCACATTCCCGTCGCACTGTTGCTCGTCGGGCTCGTCTTCCTCACCGTGGCGCTCGCCGGCCCGACCGCCGAACAGCGGGTGCCGCGCAACCGGGCCACGGTCGTGCTTGTCATCGACGTGTCGTTGTCGATGGAGGCCACGGACGTCGCGCCCACGCGACTCGCCGCCGCACAGGAGGCGGCCAAGCAGTTCGCCGACGACCTGACGCCCGGCATCAACCTCGGTCTCGTCGCGTTCTCGGGTACCGCCTCGGTCCTGGTCTCGCCGACCACCAACCGGGAGGCGAGCAAGTCCGCGATCGACAACCTGCAGCTCAGCGAGCGCACTGCGACCGGCGAGGCGATCTTCACGGCGATGCAGTCGATCGACACGCTCGCCGCCGTGCTCGGCGGTAGCGACCAGGCGCCGCCCGCGCGGATCGTGCTGCTGTCCGACGGCAAACAGACCGTCCCCGAGAGTCCCGACGATCCCCGCGGGGGCTTCACCGCGGCGCGGCAGGCGGCGGAGAAGGGAATCCCGGTCTCGACCATCTCGTTCGGCACCCAGACGGGCACCGTCACCATCGAGGACGATCGGATCCCCGTGCCCGTCGACGATCCGTCGCTCAAGGAGATCGCGAATCTCTCGGGCGGGAGCTTCTTCACGGCGGCGAGCCTCGAGGAACTCGAGGACGCCTACAACACGCTCGAGGAGCAGATCGGCTTCGAGACGACCCGCGGCGACGCCAGCCGTCCGTGGCTCATGCTCGGAGCGCTCTCGGTGATCGCGGGGCTCGGCGCGGCGATGGTGTTGCGCCAGCGGCTGCCCTGATCCACCTTGTGCACGCTCACGGAGCGTTTTCCGTCCCGGACAGGCCACCAGATAGGTTGGAATGCATGACTGACGCAGATAGTGCCGCAGCGTCCACGCGCGCGGGTGTCACCCCCCGATCCGTCCTCGTCACCGGTGGAAACCGCGGGATCGGCCTCGCCGTCGCCCGTCGCCTGCAGGCGGACGGCCACAAGGTTGCCGTAACCCACCGCGGTTCGGGCGCACCCGACGGCCTGTTCGGTGTGCGGTGCGACGTCACCGACGCCGACTCGGTCGACGCCGCGTTCAAGGAGGTCGAGGAGCATCAGGGTCCCGTCGAGGTGCTCGTCGCGAATGCGGGCATCACCGACGACACCCTGCTGATGCGCATGACCGAGGACCAGTTCAGCTCGGTGATCGACGCGAACCTCACCGGCGCCTTCCGGTGCGCCAAGCGGGCCAACCGCGCGATGCTCCGTGCCCGTTGGGGCCGCATGATCTTCCTCGGCTCCGTGGTCGGCCTCGCCGGTCAGGCCGGTCAGATCAACTACGCGTCCTCGAAGGCCGGTGTCATCGGTCTCGCCCGTTCGGTCACCCGCGAACTCGGTTCGCGATCGATCACGGCCAACGTCGTCGCTCCCGGTTTCATCGAGACCGACATGACTGCGGATCTGTCCGACGACCTGCGCGACACCGCGAAGAAGTTCATCCCGCTGCAGCGACTCGGCAAGCCCGAGGACGTCGCAGCCGTCGTCAGCTTCCTGGCCTCCGACGACTCCGCCTACGTCTCCGGCGCCGTCATCCCGGTCGACGGCGGCATGGGCATGGGCCACTGACGGTCTCGCGACCACATCCGAATCTCACTGGAGGACCGACACACTCATGGGCGGACTGCTCGAGGGCAAGACCATTCTCGTCACCGGCATCATCACCGATGCCTCGATCGCCTTCCACACCGCGAAGGCCGCGCAGGAACAGGGCGCGAAGGTGATCATCACCGGCTTCGAGCGACTCCGGTTGATCGACCGGATCGCGCAGCGTCTCCCGCAGCCGGTGCCGCCGGCGATCAGCCTCGACGTGCAGAACCAGGAGGATCTCGACGGTCTCGCCGACAAGATCCGCGAACTCGCACCGGAGGGGATCGACGGTGTCGTCCACTCCATCGGCTTCGCACCCCGGTCGTGCCTGGGCAGCCCGTTCCTCGACGCGCCGTGGACGGACGTCGCGGTGGCGCTCGAGGTGTCGGCCTACTCCTACGGCGCGCTCGCCAAGGCCGTCCTACCCGTCATGAACGAGGGCGGTTCGATCGTCGGAATGGACTTCGACCCGTCCCGGGCCGTGCCGTTCTACAACTGGATGGGTGTCTCCAAGGCGACGCTCGAGTCGGTGAACCGCTACGTGGCCAAGGAAGTCGGCCCGCGCGGTATCCGTTCGAACCTCGTCGCCGCCGGCCCGATCAAGACGCTCGCGGCCAAGGCCATCGCGGGCGACGCGACCGGCCCGGGCGCGGAGATGAACCGTCTGAACGAGGGCTGGTCGGCGGCGTCCCCGATCGGCTGGGACGTCGACGATCCGACGCCTGTGGCGAAGACCGTGTGTGCGGTGTTGTCCGACTGGCTACCCGGGACAACGGGATCCATCGTCTACGTCGACGGTGGTTTCCACTCCCAGGTCGGCTTCGGCAGCTGACCGTACGACGGAAGGCACTCCCCATGACGAACACCCCCGGGGCGTACGACGCGTTGATGCTGCTGTCGTTCGGCGGACCGGAAGGACCCGACGACGTGCGGCCGTTCCTCGAGAACGTCACCCGCGGACGAGGGATCCCGCCGGAACGACTCGACGAGGTTGCGCAGCACTATCTGCACTTCGGGGGTGTCTCGCCGATCAACGCCCTGAACCGGGCGATCATCGACGCCGCCCGCGCCGAGTTCGACGCGCACGGTATCGATCTGCCGATCTACTTCGGCAACCGCAACTGGCATCCCATGGTCGAGGACACCGTCGCGCGGATGCGCGACGACGGGATCCGTAACGCCCTGGTGTTCGCGACCTCCGCCTGGGGCGGCTACTCGGGTTGCCGGCAGTACCACGAGGACATCGCCCGGGCGCGGGACGCCGTCGAGGACGCCCCGCAGCTGACGAAGCTGCGGCACTTCTACGACCACCCACTGTTCCTCGACGCCGTCGCCGACGCCGTGCGCGCGGCCCGCGTCGAACTCGCCGACGACGTGCGCGATTCCGCTCGCGTGGTGTTCACCGCGCACTCCGTTCCGACCTCCTTCGACGCGACCGGTGGTCCGCCGGAGGAGGGTGGCCGTCTCTACAGCCGGCAGGTCGCCGAAGCGGCGCGGCTGGTGGCCGAGGCGCTCGGCGAGGACGACTACGACCTGGTGTGGCAGTCGCGGTCCGGTCCGCCGCAGGTGCCGTGGCTCGAACCCGACATCGTCGACCACATCGACACCCTGCACGAACGGGGAGTCCGCGCCGTCGTGGTCGTGCCGGTCGGGTTCGTCTCCGATCATCTCGAGGTCGTGTGGGATCTCGACACCGAGGCTCGCGACCGGGCCGCTGAGCTGGGCATTTGCTTCTCTCGTGCGGCGACGGCCGGAACCGACCCGCGCTTCGCGCATCTCGTCCGCGAACTCGTCGAGGAACAGCGGGACGTGGTCACCGCCCGTCGCTGCGGCACCGAACCGCTGCTCGGGGCCGCGTGCAACGGGAGCCTGTGCGCCGTCGGGTGCTGCGAGCCGCCGAAACGCCCGTCCCGTCCCGCCGCGAACGGATAGATCCCTCCGCGCCTCACCGGGCGGCGTGCCCGACCGGTGAGGCCAGAGGGGAGTCGAACCAGCGCGGCAGCGACCGGCGCAGGGCGCTCGGACCGTCGACGACTACGGCGCCCGAGCGCAACGCGTCCGTCCAGGTCGCTTCGCCACGCCAGATCTCGGTCAGCTCCCGCAGTCCCGTCGTTACCCGGATCGAGACCTCGAAGCCCGGGTCCTCGTCACACACGTCGACGTCGTGCGGCGTGATGACCATCCACCACCGGCGCGACGCGTGAGTGACCGTCGGGAAGACGAACTCCACGACCACCCGGGATTCCGGCAGGGCCGCATGGTCGACGTGCCGGTGCATGTCCCACATCAGCAGTCGCGGATCGAGGTCGACGTCACCGAGTTTCCCGGTCCACCGCGTGCCCCACGCACCGAGCGCGTCGACGACGGTCTCGAGATCGCGTCCCGCCGGGGTGAGCACGTATCGGACGTCGTTTCCGTCCTCGAGACGCCGCACGATACCCGCCGCCGTGAGCTGGTGCAGTCGCTTCGACAACAGCGTCGGCGACATGCGGGGCAGGCCGCGCCGGAGGTCGTTGAACCGTTCGCTGCCGAGCACGAGTTCGCGCACCACGAGCAGCGTCCACCTCTCGTCGAACAACTCCATCGCCTTGGCGACGGGACAGAACTGGTGGTAGGGCGGGCCCATGATCGGATCGTAGGCCGGTCGGACCGCCACGACCAGCACGGATGTGCGGCGGTGCAGTACAGATTGTGTACTGGAGGACACCGCGTCCGCGTTCCTACAGTCGATCTGTGACCCGGGCCGCTTCCGAGACGGTGCCGAAGCCGGGTCCCTCGACAGGAGGAATCCTCTGATGACCGACATCTCCACGACACACGACGCCGATCTCGCCCTGAAGGCCAAGCACCGGGCGATGTGGGCACTCGGCAACTATCCGGCGGTGGCGACCGAGGTCATCGCCGAACTCGGCCCCGCTCTCGTGGCCGCGACCGGAATCGGTCCGGGCGATCGCGTCCTGGACATCGCCGCCGGATCTGGCAATGCGTCGATCCCCGCCGCGCTCACCGGTGCGACGGTGCTCGCGACCGACCTGACCCCGGAACTGTTCGAGGTCGGCCGCCGTGACGCCGAAGCGGCAGGTGCGACGCTCGACTGGCAGGAAGCCGACGCCGAAGCACTCCCGTTCGACGATGCGAGCTTCGATGCCGTGATCTCTTGCGTGGGAGTGATGTTCGCGCCCCACCACCGGGCCGCTGCCGACGAACTGCTCCGGGTGACCCGCCCGGGCGGACGTATCGGCCTGCTGAGCTGGACCCCCACCGGCTTCATCGGGCAGATGTTCGCGACGATGAAACCGTATGCGCCACCGCCCCCGCCGGGTGCACAGCCGCCGCCGCTGTGGGGCGACGAGGTGCACGTGCGCGAGTTGATCGGCGACCGCGTCACCGACCTTCAGACACGCACGGAAAACCTGCACGTCGAACGCTTCGCGACCGGAGAGGACTTCCGTGAGTTCTTCAAGTCCGCCTACGGCCCCACCATTGCGGTGTACCGCAACATCGCGGACGACCACGATCGGGTCGCGGCTCTCGATCTCGACCTGCTCGAACTCGCCCAGCGTCACGATCTCGGTGGGGGAGCGATGAATTGGGAGTACCTGTTGGTCACCGCGCAACGGAGTTGACGCGCACTGGAGTCGACGCGCACTGCCGGCCGCGGTCAGTGATGGTGCTCGGCCCGCAGAGCCGCCGCGACCGCACCGGTGCGGGCCTCGCGGACCGCGGCCCACAGCGGCTGCAGCGCGCCCTCGCGGCCGGTGGCGGCGGACACCGAACCGGCCCGCAGGCCCCCTCCGCGACCGGCCACGGCGAGGATCGCCGCGACCTGGTCTGCGGTGTCGAGGACGCGCACGGCACGTGCGGGCAGTGACGGGGGATAGCGGTGCCGGGCGAGTTCGGCGACCTCCTCTGCGATCTCCGTCCGCGGATCTGTGCGGCGCCCGTCGGTGCCCACCGTCGGGATTCCGCTCAACGCGGAGGCGGCATCACGCACCGCCTCGCGGATCGCGAACTCGGCGGCACCGAGACCACCGTCGACGGCGATCTCGGGGACCGCCGGCAGCGTGAAGACCTTCCACCGTAGGACGTCCGGACCCTCGATCACGGGTACCAGACCCAGCCCCGGGGCTCCGGGCGCTCCCACGACGACGCCTTCCCCGGCCGCGAGCGCCGCGGAGGCGAACGCCGTACCTGCAGGCAACGCGCGGACGTCGCCCGGGGCGGGAAGGACGAGGTGCAGACCCGCGCCGGCGGCGGTGTCGACGCGGCGGATCAGGGTGAGCAGCAGGGCGGCACCGTCGGCGACACCCTTGTCGGGCAGATCCGCCGCGGAGGCCGTCGCCGCATCGTGGGCACCCACGAGATGCATCGGCGCCCATTCGTGCAGCGCGTCGATCACATCGTCGGGGGAGGCGTGACCGGACAGCCACGACCCCGCCCACACGGTCAGCGTCAGGCTCGGAGAACTCACCCCGAAAGCATACGGCGACCGCGCACGGCGGTCCGGCGTGGCAGCGCGAGCGGTCCCGCGCGATGTCCTAGGGTCGACTGGCGTGAGCCCACGCGATATCTACGGCGGCGACATCTATGCCGGTCACGCCCGCACCAAGAAGAAGGCCGTTCCCGAACTCGCAGCGGAGCGCGGCGTCGTCGTCGAGGACGCCGCATCCGGCTGGTGCGGCGCGATCGTGGGAATCGAGAAGACCTACGACGGCGACTTCGTGCGGCTCGAGGACGCGCAGGGACGCACCCGCCTGTTCGCGATGCGACCCGCGGCGTTCCTGGTCGACGGAGCACCCGTCACCCTCGTCAAACCGAAGATCCGTCCCGCCTCCGCACCGACGAGATCCGCCTCGGGATCCACCCGGGTGGAGGGTCTGCGCGCACGCGTGGCGCGGGGAAGCCGGATCTGGGTGGAGGGCGTGCACGACGCCGCCCTCGTCGAACGGGTGTGGGGGCACGACCTGCGGGTCGAAGGCGTGGTCGTCGAACAACTCGAGGGCCTCGACAATCTCGGCGCCAGGCTGGCCGAGTTCGAACCCGGCCCGGGCCGGCGCGTCGGTGTGCTCGCCGACCACCTCGTCACCGGGTCCAAGGAGGAGCGTCTCACGGCGAATCTCGGTCCGCACGTGATGGTCACCGGCCATCCCTTCATCGACGTATGGCAGGCCGTGAAACCGAAGGCCGTGGGCATCGACACCTGGCCCACCATCCCGCGCGGGCAGGACTGGAAGACCGGCGTCTGCCGTGAACTCGGCTGGGGCACCCCGCAGGACGGCTGGCGACGCGTCTACAACGCCGTGAACTCGTTCCGCGATCTCGAATCGCATCTCATCGGCGCCGTCGAGCGTCTCGTCGACTTCGTCACCGAACCCGACGAGGGCTGACCGACCGGAACCTCAGCGGCCCCCGTCCGCCGGCGCCGGCGCAGGTTCCGACTCCCCGGCGCGGCCCGGCAGGCCGGTGCCCACTCCGCCGACGTCGGTGATGGTCCAGTCCGACGCGCGGTCCATCGTCACCGTGTAGGTCGCGGTGGCGGCGACACCGTCGGGTGTCTGCTTGCTCTTCGAGATCATGTCGACGAAGATCTGCACGACGAAGGTGTCGCCGTCGTTGCTCGCGACCTCGGCGGCGAGCAGCCGGGCGTCGGCGGTGTACTCCATCTGCGTCAGCCACGGAGCCACGACGTCCACGGCCCCTTCGAGTTTCGGTGCGAGTTGTTCGCTGACGCCGTCGGTGAGCGCCGCCCGCCAGGCGTCGAGATCACGGAAGTCGACCTCGGAGACGCTCAGCGCGTAGTCGGAAGCGACGGCCTCGGCCTCGGCCTCGGTGTCGAGGCGGCTCTGCAGGGCCTGCAGTTGCTCGGACGAGTCGTCCGTCGCCCACAGCACCCCGAAGGTGACCGCGGCGGCGACGGCGAGCACCGTCACGACCGCGAGGGCGCGGACCGACGACCACCACGGACCGCGGCTTCCCGCCTCGGTGGCAGTGGCAGGGGCAGTGGCGATGGGGGTGGAGACGGCCGGTTCCTGTTCGGTGACCCCGACGTTCGAGGATCCGACATTCGAGGGCCCGGTGTTCGAAGGTCCGGTGTTCGAGGGGCCGGTGTTCGACATGACGATTTCTTCCTTCTTCATCGGGGTACGTTCACGGTGAATCGGACGCTGTCGCCCGGCATGGTCGCGATGGCCTGTTCGAGCAGGGTACCGAGATCCATCCGGCCCACCACGGAACCGGTGGCCTGGGTGACCGGGCGGAGCGCGACACCGATCGCGCCGAGTTCGGGTGCGAACCTCCTGAGGAAGTCGGCGAGTTCGATCTCCTCCTCGCGCCACGAGCCGAGGATCTCCTCACCCTTCAGTACCGAGGACCCCTCGAAGAGGTACTCGTACGAGACACCGAGGGTCTCACCGAACTGGTCCAGCATGGGAGGCGCCGCGACCATCGCGGGTCGCACCCAGTCCACATCGCCCATCATCCACATCAGGTCGCTCAGTACCGTTTCCAGTGATCCCTCGTGCCGGGTCAGGGTCGACAGCAGCAGCTCGGCGCCACGACCCGCCGCGGGCATGGTCTCCTCGAGACCCGCGACCGATTCGGTGAACGTCGCGGCGAGTTCGTTCAGCGACTCGGCGTCGGTCTGTTCGAGCAGTTCCGAGGTGGTGGCGAGGAGATCGGGTACCGAGGTGGGCAGTTCGACGATCTCGGTCAGGTGGGCGCCGTCCTCGAGATAGGGCCCCTGGGTCGAGGCCGGGAGGAACGAGAACACCGGTTCGCCCAGCGACGACAGGTTCTCGACGCGCATCGTGCTGTCGACGGGGATGCGGTGTTCGGCTTCGTAGGAGATGTTCATGCGGACGAAACCGTCGAGGTTCTGCATCCCGTCGACCCGTCCGATGTTCACCCCGCGGTAGACGACGCTCGATCCGGTGCGCAGTCCTGCCGCGTCGCGCATGTCCACCACGGCGTGCGCCCGGCGCTGGGTCGGATCGATCTGCAGCACACCCACGACGAGATACCAGGTGCCCAGGATCATCACGAGGGCCAAGGCGAGTGCGGACATCCAGGCCGGAATTCGGGTCACGGGATCGCTCCGATCATGCGCAGGAGAACCAGTCCGTCGGCCGCCGGATTCCCCTCGTTACCGGCGATGGTCACCTCACGGATGTCGATGCCGGGTTCGAGCAGGAAGGGGACGAGCTTCTCGTCGACGAGCTCCATGAGTTCTGCTGCGTTGCCGCGCAGTTCGGTGGCGTTCGGCGACGGTTCGCGCAGCAGCGGAGTGAGGATCTCGAGGTTGTCGTTGATGTGCGGGAGGCGGGGGATCAGCCACTCCAGGCCCGTGACCATGGTGTTCACGTCGATGACGATGTTGAGCACGGCCTCCATGAAGTAGGGCACCCGGTCGAGACGCCGACGTGCGGTGTCGGAGAACAGGAACCCCACGTCGTCGCGTGCGGCATCGAGACGCTGGGACAGGTCCTCCGTCGCGACGACGATGCGATCGATCTGGTCGATGTTCGCCGCGGCCTCGCTCAGATCGTTGGAGATGACCGCCGACAACTCACGGGTCTCCTGTGAGTCCTCGGGCAGCACGTCGTTCAGCCGCGCGAGCGAATCCTGCAGGCGGGTCAGGCTTCCGCCGTTGACGAACATCGCGATGCGTTCGAGCATGTCCTCGATCTGCGGACCCGGATCCGTGTCCTGCAACGGGATCGTGTCGCCGTCCTCCAAGGGTGCGCCGTTGCCGTCCTTCGGGGGGAGCAGAGCGATGTAGATGTCGCCGAGCACGGTGTTCTGGCGCAGTTCGGCGCGGGTGCCCGCAGGCACGACCACCGACTCGCGCACGTCGATCCGGGCGACGGCGCTGTGCGGCTCGAGATCGATCGCCCGCAGGGTGCCGACCGAGATGCCCTCGGAACGGACGTCCGCCCCGGCCGGCAGGCTCAGCAGCGATTCGAATTCGAGGTTCAGCCGGTAGGTCGGTCCGCGCACCCCGGAGCCGGGCAACGCGTGGTCACTGGGGTCGAAACTGCATCCGCACAATGACACCAGAGCGGTAAGGACCGCACCGATGAGAAGGCGGGACCGGAAGAACGAACGGGTCACGGCGTTGCTCCGATCGTCGACAGGACCAGCTGGGGCAGCGGCACCGACACCGAGCGGGACGACACCACGGTGCAGCTGTCGGGTGCGATCTGCTCGAGCGCCGTGCAGGTCAGCGCGGCATCGGGGGTCGGCACCTCGGCGCGGGCCGGGTCGAGTTCGACGGCGACCGACCCGGGACGGGTCTGCACCATGGTCTCGAGCATCGTGATCGTGCCGGGAATGGTGGCGAGCAGCTCGCTCGAGCTCTCCGCTTGCGTGCGCAGCATCGTCAGTGTGGGCAGCGTCGAGTTCAGGGCGTTCATCAGGTACGGGAAGTGCTCGTTGAACAGCCGGTCGAGAGGTCCGACGGCCAGCGACAGCTTCTCGACGAGGATCTTCGCCACGACGAGCATCTGTTCGATGCCGGCGAGGCCCGGGGCGAACGTCTGGATGGTGGACTTGACGTTGTCCCAGTCCTCGGTGAGCAGGGTCGTCATCTCGGCCGAGTTGTCGAGGATCTGTCCCAGCTGGTCCATGAAGTTGTCGGGGGAGGAGAGCAGGTCCGCGAGGTCGCGCAGTTCGCGGTTGAGTGTCGGTCCCAGGTCCTCGAACTCACGTCCGGCGTCCTTCAATGCGGTTTCGAGCGGCGCGGTCCCGTCGGGTCCGCGCTCGGTCATCTGCCGCACGAGTTCGGAGAACGATCCGAGCGCGTCCGACACGCTGACCGGGGTACGGGTGTGCGCCGTGTCGATGCACGTCTCCGGCGACAGGGTCGGTCCCGGCCGGGGATCGGCGTCGACGAGTTCGAGCCTGCGGTCGGTGAGGATGGACGCGTTGGTGATCACCGCGCCGGTCTCGGCAGGAAGCTCGCGATCGCCGACGGTCATGTCGACGCGCACGCGCGGCCCGTCGGGTTCGATCCGGTCCACGGTCCCGACCGAGATCCCGCGGATGGTGACCGGGGAACCGGGGTAGAGGCCGTAGGAGTCCTCGAAGTACGCGCAGATCGAGCTGTCGTCCCCCGAGGTCGCGGCGAAGGCGGTCGCGCCGGCCACGGCGAGCGCCACGACCGTCACCGCGGGAACGAGTCGTCGTGTAGTCGTCGTCAGTGTTCGCACGTCAGCACCGTGTTCCCGGCATCGGGAGACAGACGTCGGGTCGCTGGACCGTCAGTCCGCTCTGGTCGACAAGGGCCTGGCCTTCGGGACCGGCGACGGCCGCGAGTCCCGTGAGGGTTGCACGGAGGGATTCCGTCATCGACTCGACGGAGGCCGACAGTTCCGCACTGCTGTCGGCGGCTTCGACGAGATGCGGGATGATCGGTTCGACCTTTTCCTGGTACGGGCCGCTGAGGAAGTCGAACAGCAGCCCGGCGAGCCCGGAGAGTCCGTCGGCGAAGATCTTCACGTCCTGGTGGGCCTCGACGATCTTGGGGCCGAGGATCGCGTAGCCGCGGATGATCTCGAGCGCGAGTTCCTTGTTGTCGTTGGCGGTGCGGAGATATTCGTTGGACAGCTCGAGCAGGCTCTCGATCTGGTCCTTCTGATTCGCGATGACGTCCATGACGGCTTCGAGATCGGTGACCGTGATCCGCACCGAATCCGGGGATTCGCCGAGCAGCGCCGCGGTCTTGTCCAGGGCGGTGCGCAGTGCCTGCGTGTCGAGTTCTTCCACCACCTCGGTGGCCTCCTCGAACATGTCGTTCACCAGGAAGGGCAGTGCTGCGCGGTTCTCGGGGATCGGTTCGGTGAGCGGCTGCCGGCCGGCCGGGTGCACCGCGAGGTACATGCCCCCGATGGGGGTGAGCATCCGCACCGAGACGGAGGTCTGGTCGCCGACGAAATGCTCGGAGTCCACGGTGAACTCGACGTCGACGTGGTCGTCGGCGAGGTGCAGGCCGGTGACCGAACCGACCGGCACACCCGCGATGCGCACGTCGTCGCCCGCGGCGAGCCCCGCCGATTCCGGCAGTTCGAGGCGGTAGGTCGTCGAACCGACCGGTCGCAGATAGAGCACGAGGACGATGCCCGCGACGAGGGCGAGGACGATCAGACCCGACAGCGCCCACCACATCTGGGTGCGGGGATCGGCGTCCTCGGCGCCGAAGTCGAGTCGTCCGAACAGGCGGGTGCGCATCAGGCACCTCCATTGCAGATGGTCAGGGGACGGCCCTGGAGCAGAATGTCGGCCTCGATCGGCAACTGCACTGCGCCGTTGCTGCACTGCCGGGACTCGTCCACGCGCGGCACCAGGGAGTTGATGCCCTCGAAGATTCCCGGCAGCACCGAGAGGGTGTCGATGGCCGTCTGCGGATCCGGGATCACCTGGTCCACGCGGACGATGAAATCGTCGTTGCGTTCGAGGAATCCGTCGTGCTCGGCGGGCGCGCCGAGGCCCAGCTGGGAGAGCAGGTTCACCGTGCGGTCGACCTCCGCCATCTCGAGTGCACCGAGCTTGGTCAAGGACAGGAACTCGGTCATACGTGTCACCAGCGGTGTGAAGATCGAATGGAAGACCTCGAGGATGTTCTCGAGGTTCTCGGACCGGCCTTCGAGTTGCTCGTTGAGGGCCGTGAAGTTGTCGAGCAGGGTGCTCATCAGCGCGCTGCGGTCCTCGGCGTAGCTCGCGAGCTCGGCGATGTCGCGCATCACCGGGGTCGGACTGGACTCGCTGCCCTCGATCAACGCGGCCACATTCGTGGCGAGCCGGTTGTAGACGGCCGGATCGGCCTCGCGCAGAAGCGGTTTGAGCCCGTTGAACACCGCGGTGATGTCGAACGAGTCGACGGTGTTCACGACCAGCTCCGACGGGTCGACCTCCTGGCCGCTCTCCTCGCTGCGATCGAGTTCGAGATAGCGCTGGCCCGTGAGGTTCTGGAACTTCACGAGCAGCCGGTCCGACTCGCGCAGACGGTACTCCTCGAGCACGGTGAAGTCGACGAGCGCACGGTTGCCGTCGGACACCGAGATGTCGGTGACCTTGCCGATCTGTACGCCCCGCAGGCGCACATCGGCGTTCTCCTTGAGGCCGAAGACGTCACCGAACCGGGCCTTGTAGGCGACGGTCGATCCGCCGACGGGACGTTCGATCGCCTGCACGATCAGCACGATGATCAGGACGACGACGCCGGCGAGCAGGGCGAGCCGGACGGCTGCCTGGCGTGGAGTTCTCATCGGGTACCCCCGGTGGTCTCGAGCGGGACCCGGAAGGCCGGGAAGGTGTCGACGAGCACGTCCACCCCCAGGACCACCCGGTCGCCCTGGTGCTGCAGTGCGCCGTCGGCGCCGTCGACGAGCCGGTCGACCTGGTCGGGGGTGACCCCGCCCAGGCTCTGGTTCAGCGGGATCAGGATGTCGAGAAGCATGTCGACGGCAGACGAAGTGGGGCCGAGCGCGCCGACGATCTCACCCGAGAGTGCGAGCACCAGATGCGAGACCTCGGTGATCGTCTCGCTCGCCTGCTGCGTGCGGAAGTCGTCCTCGAGTTCCTCGACGGACGCGATGGCCGACAGAGTGTTCAGTGCCGACGGGGTGAACGCCGCGACACCTTCGGAGACATCCGCGAATTTCGGCAGCAACTCACTGAGCGGCTCGTTCTGGGTGCGGGCGATGTTGCGCATCACGAGCAGCGACGAGGCGAGCAGCGGCGCCATCTGCTGGGTCAGTTCGGCGGCACTGTCGATCGAGTCCGACAGCTGTGGGGTGACCACGTCGAGCAGGAGACGACCGGAATCGCGCAGCACCGTGGTGACGGTGTAGTCCCGGACATCGCCGAGGGCGAGGGTGCTGCCGGCTCGGATCGGCTCGCCGCCGGGCATCGGGATGAGTTCGAGTGCGGTGGAGCCGAAGATGTTCGACGAGACGAAACGGGTGTGCATAGCCGTCGACAACTCGTCGACGTGCTCCTCGTCGACACTGAGCGTGACGATCTGTTGCTGCGGCCCCTGCGGTTCGACCTCGATCACCGATCCGATCGACATGCCCCGCAGACGCACGGCGGTGTCGGTGGAGACCCCGTCGCCGAGATTCGATGCGGTGACGGCGAACTGCACCTCACCGGAGCGGTCGGGTTGCGACGCCCACCAGGCCGCGGTGACGACGAGTGCGGCGGCGACCACGACGGCGAGCCCGCGGATCCGCAGTCCGCGGCGGCTGGGGCCGAAGCCCGAATACTGTGCTGCGCTCACTGATTCCTCACCCCGAGAAGCTGATCGTCGCGTCGAGGCCCCACATGACGAGCGTGAGCACCATGTCGGTGGTCACGATCAGCACGAGGCTCGCCCGGATGGCCCTGCCCGAGGCGATCCCGACCCCCTCGGGACCACCGCTCGCGTGATAGCCCTGGTAGGCGTGCACGAGCGTCACGACCAGGACGAACACGATCACCTTGACCAGCGAGTAGATCAGGTCGATCGGCTCGGTGAACATGTGGAAGTAGTGGTCGTAGGCGCCCGACCCCTGACCCTGCACCACGGTGACGGTCGCGCCGGTGGCGGCGAATCCGAGTGCGAGCGCGATCAGATAGGACGGGACGACGGCGCCGACGGCGGCGATGAGTCGGGTGGAGACGACGTAGGGGATCGAGTCGATGGCCTGGGCTTCGAGCGCGTCGATCTCCTCCGAGATCCGCATGGCGCCGACCTCGGCGGTGATGCGGCAGCCGGCCTGGGCGGCGAACCCGATCGCCGCGATGAGCGGAGCGAGCTCGCGTGGATTCGCCAGGGCCGACATGGCTCCGGTCAGCGGTCCCATCCCGAGCATGTCGAGTGCGGAGAAGCCGACGAGACCGACCATCGCCCCGGCGACGATGCCGAGGATGGCCAGCACCGGTGCGACGCCTCCGCCGACGATGACCGCGCGGCCGTTGCCCCACGTCAGGTCGGTGAAGATGGCGACGGTCTGTCGGCGGTTGCGGCGCAGGGCGTGGCCGATGCCTCGGAAGGAGACGACGACGAAGTGCAGGTAGAGCCCGAGGGATTCGATCGGGTTCCACGCCCGGCCGGCATGGCGCGTCCACCGCAGACCGCGGGGACGATAGGGCGACGGCGTGGCAACGGACCCGCTGCGTGTGGTGCTCATCAGAGGAACCTCATGGGGACGAACATCAGGACCACCTGGGTGACGAAGAGGTTGACGACCATGCAGGCGATGATGCTGAGCACCACGGCCGCATTGACGCTGTCCGCGACGCCCTTCGGGCCGCCCTTGGCCTCGAGGCCCCGTTGGCTGGAGATGATCGCCACCACGTAACCGAAGACCGCGGCCTTGAACAGGCAGACGATCAGGTCGGTGGTCGAGGCGAAACTGCCGAACGACAACCAGTACGAGCCGGGGGCGACCCCCTGGCCGAGCGAGGCCACGGCGAAGCTCGCAAGGATGCTCATGAGGATGATCAGCACCGACAACATCGGGGCGACGACGACCATCGCCAGGATGCGGGGGGAGACCAGCCTGCGCTGGGGGTCGATGCCGAGGGTGCGCAGCGCGTCGATCTCCTCCCGGATGGTGCGCGAGGCGAGGTCGGCCGAGATGGCCGAACCACCGGCACCACCGATGAGCAGGGCCGCGGCCAGGGGCGCGATCTGCTGCATCACTCCCATGCCGCCCACCGCGCCGGCCATCGAGTTGGCGCCGACGTTGTCGGTCATGCTGCCGACCTGGACGGCGATGACGACACCGAGCGGCAGCGCCACCAGAACGGCGGGCACGGCCGAGACGGAGATGAAGAACCATCCCTGAACGATTGCCTCCCGCATCGGGAAACGACCGCGTGCGATGTCGACGAGCAGGTATGCGGTGGAGCGGAACGCCAGACGGAGCGTGCGTCCGAATGTGCGTGTGGAGTCGGCGGTGCGTGTGACCACGGCACCTCCGAACGGCCGCTCGCCCCGGACGTCTGCGTCCGCGGGTCGCGAGGTCTTCATCGAGCCCCCTGATGAACTGACACTGAATCGAGTGGTACTGGGTGGAACCGGCACGGAAGCAACCGGATACCCGAGTCGGGTACTTGAAGGACTGCCGACGACTGCAGCATCGGCTCGCGTCCGTGACGAGTGGACGCGTGTACGGCGGTGACGACCGGTGGGTCAGATCCCCAGCGCGGCGCGGGCTTCCGGGATCATGCGCAGGCGCTCGGGAACCAGCCGGGAGCCGACGCGCATGAGTGCGAGGATCGCTCGGAACTCACGTTCGCGGGCCGCGCTCCACGGCACTCCCCAGATCCGACGGACGGATTCGGGGAATGCGCCGAACATCAACGTCTTCACCGGCCGCCCCGTCAACTTCTCGAGGACGGCGGGAAGGGGCCGGGGGAGTGTGGCGAGTTTCGGCTCGAGGGTTGCGATCACGTCCTGTTCGTCGACGAGTTGCTGCATCCGCCGGGTTCCGGGCGACATCGCGAGCTCGTCGGCGACCCCCCGGTCGACGTAGGCGCGAAGACCTGCCACGTCGTCCGGCATGTCCTGCTCACGAACCCCGAACAGCACGCCGAGCCGGCAGCTCTCCTGGTAGAAGGCCTCCACCTCCGGTGCGGGTTGCGGACCGAAGCAGACCTCGATCGCATAGATGAGCGATTCGATGGTGGTGAGGTGGACCCACGTCCACACGTCGCGGTTCCACGCGTGGTATCTCCGGCCTTCGTAGTCGAGTCCGGTGATGGGGCGGTGCATCTCCCGCAGTTCCCGCGCCGAATCGGCGACGTTCTCGCCGAAGTAGATGCGGTAGGTGTACGCGAGGGTGTTTTCCGCACGTACCGACGGCTCGGTGAACGACTTCGAATGTTGTTCGAGCGCAACCATGACGGTGGGGTGGGTGCCCTGGAGCGACAGCGCCCGGAACAGGAACATCGGCCAGATGCGGCGGTCTGCCAGCAACCGGACGAAGGTGCGGTCGGCGACGGGTACGTCGTCCTCGATGTTTGCGCGAACACGCTGTGCGGGAGTGACTTCCATTGCCGGACTCCTCGGGTTCGAAGGCTGGGGAACGGATGCGGACATCAGCTGTCGGTGGAGGGCGTCGAGGGCACGATCAGGAAGGACAGCATGGTCCGGGCCACCCGTCGTACCCCGTCGTCGGTCGCGGTGGCGCTGCCCAGATCGGGTGCGAGCCACACGCTCGCGAAGAATCGCGAGACGATCTCAGCGGCGGTGGCCGTGTCGAACGTGATCCCCGCCCGTTGTGCGGTGAGGTCGAGTTCGTGGCGGACCGACGTGAGCAGCGCGGCGGTGATCTGCGGATCGTGCAGGAGGGGGAGGGCGGCTCCGTCGTCGACGAATCGTCGTGCGACCGGGTGGTGGCGAACGGTGCGGACCGCTTCGACGATCCATTCGACCGCGCGCTCGTACGGGTCCTCGATGTCGTCGATGGCCGCGTGGAACCGCGTGACGAGCTGATCGAGCTCCCACGCGAACGCGCGACCGAGCAGTTCCTCCTTGGTGTCGAACCGCCGGAAGACCGTCGCGCGTCCGACGCCGGCCTCCGCCGCGACGTCGGCCACGGTCGTCCGCTCGAGGCCGTGATGGCTCAGGCAGCGGATGGTGGCCGCAAGGATTGCGGTGTCGGTCGGATCGGCGTCGGCGCTCTGGCCGATCAACGCTCCCACGAGGAGCGAACGCACGGGGGTGATACCCATAGTTCGGGGACGGTATCACCGATCTCACAACGGCAAAAGGATGTGTTTCGGCTAACTTCACTTATGGAGCGAGGTGGGAGTCCGGTCGGGACGGAAAATGGAAAAATACAGAATTCCCGGCCTGAGATCTCCCCTGCGGGAAGCAGCATCGAAGACGAGGAGCGGAGACCGCTTCCTCCACCAGGGCGTCTGCCAGGATGTCCGATTTGTGGTTCGATGGTGATCGTGGCCGCATTGATTTGGTTGATCGCCGGAGTGGCGTTGGCGGCCGGCGAAGCGCTCACGGGCGATTTCGCGCTGCTCATGCTCGGCGGTGCAGCGCTCGTCACCGGCGGTGTCTCCGCGGTGACCGATCTGCCCGTCTGGATCGACGCGGTGATCTTCGCCGTGACCTCGCTGGTTCTGCTGCTCGGTGTCCGGCCGATGCTGAGACGGCGGTACTCCCAGCCGCCCGCTCTGCCCACCGGGATCGACGCTCTCCCGGGCAAGCACGCCCTGGTTCTCGAGCAGGTGGGGGAGCATTCCGGGCGCGTGAAGATCGACGGTGAGGTGTGGACCGCCAGGCCGCTGGACGCCACCGAGGTGTACGAGCCGGGAACGACAGTGACAGTGATGCAGATAGACGGCGCGACAGCCGTCGTGTGGAGGGGTGTCTGAGGATGGAAGCTCTGATCGTGCTCGCCGTGGTGGTGGCACTGGTCGTGGTGGTCGTGGCCAAATCGGTATCCCTGGTACCGCAAGCGGAGGCCGCGGTCATCGAACGTCTCGGCCGGTACTACCGGACGGCGTCGGGTCAGCTCACCTTCCTGGTGCCCTTCGTCGACCGTATCCGCGCGAAGGTCGATCTGCGCGAACGTGTCGTCTCGTTCCCGCCGCAGCCGGTCATCACCCAGGACAACCTGACGCTGAGCATCGACACGGTCGTGTACTTCCAGGTCACGAACCCGCAGGCGGCCGTCTACGAGATCAGCAACTACATCGCCGCGGTCGAGCAGCTCACCGTCACCACGCTCCGCAACGTCGTCGGCGGAATGACCCTCGAGGAGACGCTCACCTCCCGCGACTCCATCAACGGTCAGCTTCGCGGTGTGCTCGACGAAGCGACCGGCCGATGGGGCCTGCGTGTCGCCCGGGTCGAACTCAAGAGCATCGATCCGCCGCCGTCGATCCAGGAATCGATGGAGAAGCAGATGAAGGCCGACCGCGAGAAGCGCGCGATGATCCTCACGGCCGAGGGTCACCGTGAATCCGCGATCAAGACCGCCGAGGGCGACAAGCAGTCGCGCATCCTCTCCGCCGAGGGTGCGAAGCAGGCCGCGATCCTCGAAGCCGAGGCCGACCGGCAGTCGCGGATCCTGCGCGCGCAGGGTGATCGCGCGGCGCGCTACCTCGAGGCCCAGGGCGAGGCGAAGTCCATCGAGAAGGTCTTCGCCGCGATCAAGGCCGGCAAGCCCACTCCGGAGCTGCTCGCCTACCAGTACCTGCAGACCCTGCCGCAGATGGCCCAGGGCGATGCGAACAAGATGTGGGTGGTGCCGAGCGACTTCGGCAAGGCGCTCGAAGGATTCGCGCGGACGCTCGGCGCGCCCGGCGAGGACGGCGTCTTCCGCTTCGAACCGAGTCCTGTCGACGAGGAACTGCAACGGCCCGAGGACGACAGTGCCGAGGTCGAGGATTGGTTCGCGACCAAGCGCGACCCCGAGGTGGCCCAGGCCGTCGCCGAAGCCGAGGCGGTCGCGCGCAAGCCGGTCGACCCCGCAGTTCGGACGGGTCTCGCCACGGAGGGGACGCAGGGGGGTGCCGGTGAAGGACAGTCGGCGTTGCCCGCAACGCCGCCGGCGCAGCGCTGGATGACGAACGACGCATCCGAGCAGCCGGCCGAGCCGCCGCAACAGCAGTAACGGAACGGATTCGAGTAGGAGGGCGCGCCGGTCGGCGCGCCCTCCCACTCGTCATCGGCGGCCGAGCATCGGCAGTGCCATCGCCACCACGATGAGACCGGCGCCCGCGGCGGCGGGCACGGTCACGGACTCTCCGAAGGCGACCATGCCGATCATCAGCGCGACCACGACTTCGAGGTAGGACAGGCCGGACAGTTCCGCGGCACGAAGGTGCTTGCCCGCGACGACGAGCAGCCCCAGCGCGAACAGACCGCAGACGACGAAGAACCCACCGGCCCACAACCAGTGCGTCGCGGTCATCCCCGTCATGTCGGGTCGGGTCACCGCGACCATCCCACCTGCCGCGACGGCACCGAAGACGAAGTTCCACAGGGACCGGACGTCGGACGGCATGTCGGTGCGATAGCGGTAGCACAGCAGGGCCCCGCCGTAGAAGACTCCCGAGGCCGCGCCCAGCACGGTACCCAGCGTCTCGTGCTCGCCCCCGGACGACTCACCGCCCACCAGGCCGGCGGCGAGCAACATCCCGGCGAACGCCGTGCCGATCGACAAGGCGTCGAGGCGACCGACCCTCTCCTTCAGGAACACCCGGGCGAGGGCCGTCGCGACGACGGGGCCGAGGTAATGGAGAACCACGGCACGGGACAGGTCGGTCAACACCGTGGCGGACAGATAGGTCGCGAGGGACAGTCCGAGGAGGACACCGCCACCGACGACCGACCAGGACAGGCGGGTCCGGCGCAACTGTCCGAGGCGGCGGGACAGCGCGATCAGGAGGAGCATGCCGATCGCTCCGACCGCCATCCGCCCGAGCGTCAGTGCTTCACCGAGCACCGCGCCTTCGGGAGTGGCCTTGCGGCCGAACAATCCTGCGGCGCCCATCGCAGTCGCGGACAGCACGATCGCGGCGATCCCGAGTCGCCGGTTCGCGCGCGGCGGCGACTTCGGGGCGGGGGAGGGAGGGAGAACGGGGCCACGCGACTCGGTCGGTGCAATATCGGCGCGCTGCTCGAGCAGCGCATCATCGGCGCGCGAAGGCGCGCGCAGGGCATCATCGGCGCGCAGGGGCGCGCCCAGGGAAACGGTCACACGTCTACCTCGGGTCCAGGGTGCACGAAACGAGCACCAGCGGGTGTTGTCGTTCCCCGCTCTGTCATCGGACCTGAGAGCTTTCGCGGACGGAGCCGCTTACACCTTCGGTGAACCCGGAAGAGTTGCTTTCCAGAGGAGCCTCGCCGTGGCGGTCTGGGGGCCTGAGAGATTCCCGGGGAGGTTGCTCCTTCGGCGCCCGCTGTGTGCGGGACTCTCCCGCCGCGGTTCGGTGGCTGTTCAGTTGTCCGTCGAGTATCTCATGGACTCGTCGTGACCGCGCCGCAGGGGACATCCGGTGCGCGTGCCCACAGTTCGCTGCGAGTGCCCGCGGTGCGGAGACCGGATGGTTAGCTTGGTCGACATGAGTGCTCTGCCGAGATCGTGGATGCAGTTGCGGATCGCCGCGGGCGTATATCGATTCCGGGAGAGCCTGTTCGCGCTGCCCGCGCTGGTCGTCGTCGCCGGAGCCGTGCTCGCGGAGGTGAGCGGCTACATCGATCGGACCTCCGGCCCCTTCCCGTGGGGCATGAAGATGAACAGCAACGCCGCGATCTGGCTGCTGAGCACCGTGGCGGGCGCCACGATCACCACCGCCGGTGTCGTCTTCTCGTTGACCGTCGTGAGCCTGCAGTTGGCGAGCAGCCAGTTCTCACCGCGCGTGATGCGGTCCTTCATCCGGGACCGGGCCAGCCAGACGGTGATCGGGATGCTGGTGGCGACCTTCGTCTACTGCGTGCTGACGCTGCGCCACATCGGCGCGGACGACGCCGCACCTGCCCCGACGCTGTCGACCACCCTCGCGGTGGTCCTCGCGGTGTCGACCGTGGTGCTCATCATCGCCTATCTCAACCGGCTGGCCCACGGTCTGCAGGTCGGGGAGGTGGTGCGCAGCATCGCCTCGGAGGCCGAAAAGGTCATCGCGAACACGAGCCGGAGTGCGCACCGCGAGATCCGCGTCGACCGGGTGCCGGAACCGGATTTCACCGAGGGGGCGACGGTGCACGCCCCGCGCGACGGCTGGGTGACCCAGGCGCCGGCCGAACTCGTTCTCGCCGTGGTACCGCCGGGTTCGGTCGTGCGGATGGAGACGCGTCCCGGCGCGTACATCCACTGCGGGGAACCGCTGCTGCGGATCCATCCGAAGCCGGAACGGGCGGTGATCCTGCGGCGGCTCGAGGCGGCCGTGGAGATCTCGAATGCGCGCACCATGCAGCAGGACGTGGACTTCGCGTTGCGGCAACTCGTCGACATCGCGCTGCGTGCGCTGAGTCAGGCGATCAACGACCCGACAACCGCCACCGAGGTGGTGCTCCGGCTCGGCAGTCTCCTACGCACCCTGCTGGTCACCGACAGTCCGGTGCCGGCGATCGAGGGTGCGGACGGCCGGATTCTGCTGCGTCCGTGGATCCTGTCGCCCGACGAGTACATCGAGCACGCCTTCGAGCAGATCCGGCACGCCGGTTCGGCGCAGCTGCACGTGGCCACGGCGCTCGCCCGGGTGCTCCGCATGCTCATCGATCATCTCTCCGAGCAGGGGCGCACCGAGTCGGTGCCGGCCCTGCAACATCAGTTGCGTCTGCTCGTCGACGCGGTGGTCGCCCGGCCCGAGTTCCATCCGGAGGACCTCGAACGTTTCCGTGCCGTCGCCGAGGGCTCCGCGGATCCCGCGGAGCATCGGACGGACTGATCGGCCTGGGGTGTAGGACCGGTGGGAGACGGCTATCCGACCGTCACAGGAAGCGGGCCGATCGGGAGGACGACGACATGGCGACCCACTTCTCCGTCGGTGACCACGTCCGATGGAACTCCGAAGCTGGATACGTCGAGGGTGTCATCATCGCGGAGCACACGGAGGACGTGGAGTTCAAGGGACGCACGCGGCGGTGCAGCGAGGACGAGCCGCAGTACGAGATCCGGAGCGACAAGACCGATCACGTCGCGATGCACAAGGGGAGTGCGCTGAAGAAGATCTGACGGCGGAGATCCGGGGTCAGGTGATCAGCGCCTGTCCGGCGCCGCACACCGCGACCGCCCACAGCACAGAGGTGGACGTGCCGATGATGAACTGTTCGGAGGCATTCGGTTCGCGCAGTTCGGGATAACGGGCGAGACCCTTCACGGCCATGATGACGGCGATCCCTTCGGGCCATCCGGCGAGGATGGAGGCGGTGACCGCGCCGCGTTCGAGCACGCCGATGACGCGTCCGCCGCGGAGCGGGCCCGGGGGAGGGGTGGGCTCGGGACCGGCGTCGGGTTGCCTGCGCGCGATCCGGAACGCCACGAGGACCGCGGGTCCGCCTCCGGTGATCGCCGCCGTGGCGGTGAGGATCAGCGTGGCCGCGAGCGCGACTCCCTGAACCGGTATGGTCGCGGTGGCGGCGAGGGCGGCACCGGCGAGACCCGCGATGCTCAGCGAGGCGGCCGGCCATACCGGCAGGCTCGGGCGCAGCGCGAGCGCGGGTGCGAGAGCGGCGACGGCCAAGCACACCAGTGAGAGGACGGTCAACGGTCGGCCCTTTCCAGGAGTCGGCGCACGAGTTCGCGTCCGGCCAGTTCGGCCTGCCACCCGGCGGTGGCGAGGCGCTGGGATACCGCTTGTTTGCTGATGCCGAGACGCTCGGCGATCCGCGCCTGCGACAGGCCCTGACGAGCGAGGTCGACCGCCTCGTGCCCCTGGTCTGTGCGGCGCAGGACGACGGTGGCGAGCAGGGTGAGCGCGGCGTCGACATCGGCGGTGGCCTCGGGGTCGTTGCCTTCGGCCGCGACCTGCCCGGGCGCGTTCTTGGCGCGTTCGACAGCGGTGCGGGCGTGTTCGAAGGCGGGTCCGCGGCCGGCGCGTGTCTGTTCGGGGAGCGGGGTCTCCACCGAGCCGATTCCCACCCCGATACTCCAGCGTTCCCTCCGGAGGAGGTCGAGGACGAGATCGACGACGACGGCGGGATCGTCCGCGACGGCCTGGACCTCGTCGCCCGCGGTGCGATCGAAGGGCCGCACCAGCGGAACGTCCTGCAGTTCGGTGAGGAGGTCCGCCACGCGGTCGACATCGCGGCGGCTGCCCCGTTGGTCGACCGTCAAGACGAACATGTGTCAAGTTTGAAGGCTTGATTGTCGATAATCAAGACCTGAAGCTTGACGACCGAGCAGACCTCGACCGGTATCTCGGTCGGCCCGCAGCCGGGAGGACGCCATCGGCCCGGATCGAAGCGTTGTACTGCCGTGTGTCGGGCTCCACAGGGCAGGAATCATCGCTCACCCATCAAGAGGCGATGTTGCGCGAGAGCGCCACCGGTGCCGTGTACCGGGTGTACAAGGACCGTGGATCCGGGCTGCGGGAGAAGCGGGCCGGATTGGATCGGTTGCTCGACGACGCCGCCCGGGGACACTTCACGGTGGTACGGGTGGTGTGGCGGGATCGCCTGGCGCGGTTCGGGGTGGTGTGGATCGAACGGTACCTGTCGGTGGTCGGAGTTACCGTCGAGGTGCTGCGTGAGCAGGGCGAGATATCGCTGGCGGAGGAACTGATGGACGACTTCATGGCACTGCTGGCGTCGTTTTCGGGTCGGTTCTACCGGCTGCGGTCGAAGCAGAACCAACGTCGACTTCTCGATGATGCGGGGGCACGGTTGGGCAGGGATGAGCAATGACCGACACCACCGACCACCGTCGGTTCGCCTTCACCACCCGACCGTATCTCGCAGTCGACGACACCACCGGCGACCCGATCGGACTCGACGACCTCGACACCCGTATCCGATGGCTGCTCGACCTGATCACCGGCGCCGAAACCGAACTACTCACACGTCTGTGGCATCCCGCCACCTTCGACACCCTCTCCGCCGGCCGCGACCGCGACGGCCGGACACTACCGAAACACGGGCACGTCGTCGCCGCTCGTCTCGGCTGGGCCCCCACCTACCCGGACGGGGTGTACGTGCCGTCACGGGTGTCACGGGTGGTCACCGCACAGGCCACCGCGACGCTACGGACCTCGGCCTACCGCGACACTGCGATCGCGTCGCTCTCGGCCCGGTTCGATCCCGCTACCGGGCGTATCGCCCCGCCTGCCGGTGGGGAGGTGCCCGTGCCGTCGGGCTTCGCCCGAGGTGTACGGCGGCAGTTGCTCGCCCGTACCCGCCGGGCCGATCCTCCGGGTGCATCGACGTCAGACGCGGCCACCACCGACGATCGCACCTCGGACGCGGCCACCTCGGCTTCTGCGCAGCCCGAACGGTTGAGGATCACCGACATCCAAACACCACCACAGGTCAGCGCCATGGCCCGCCTGTCCGCCGCCGACAAACAACTCGCCGAGCTCACCGTCACCGACGATGCGATGATCTTGACGGTCAAGCTCCCCACCACCGGCACCCCGACGACACGGACCCAGTGGCGGGCGGTGCGGTTGACCGCCGCGCTCCCGCCGCACCTGCACGGCCGTCCGATTACTGCGTGGCATCTGCCGACTCTGACCCTCGACGGCCGGGGACTGTTGCTGCGCTGTGCTGCCACCGAAGCCGTCCCTACCGGTGACCTGAGCAGTGCCACGGTCGCGGTGGGGGTGGACTGGTCACCGTCGGCCCTCGGGGCCGCCGCGATCGCCACCGACACCGGCGACGGGTTGGTGTCGGACTATGAGGGTTACACGTACGATGACCGCGGACTCGGCATCAAACTTGCCCGCCTGCAGACCGAAGGCCAATTCCTGTACCGCAAGGCAGCCCGCCTGACTCGGCTCGCCGAGAACGCACCACCCCGGCTCCGGGCGGAGCTGGAAGCGAAGATCGCCGTGCTCGATGAGAAGCGCACCGCCGTCGGCGTCAAGCGGAGAAAGATCAACCGGGAGATGGCGTTTCATTTCGCGCGTCAGGTCGCCGACTACGCGGTCGCCGTCGAGGCGACGGTGATCGCCGTCGAAGATCTCGCGACCCTCGAACCGCGTGGGCGTGGCCGGGTGAACAACAATCGGGCCGCGCAGTCCGCGCGCCGCAAGGCCGCCGACGCGCTGGCTCAGACCGCAGCCCGGGTGGGTGTAGTGGTGGTGTCGGTCCCCGCCCGCGGGTCTTCGGCGTGGTGTCCGGGGTGCAACTCACCGCTGGCCCGGCCGGGTGGCTACCACAACGCGTGGTGCGCACATTGTGAGGTGGGTGGGAATCGTGATCATGTGGCGGGGGTGAATCTCGCCAAGCGTGTTCTCCTCGGACGGGGTGCGGCGGTCCGCACCCGTGCCGGGAATCTGAAGATCCGCACCATCGAGCATGCTCCGGTGCGCAAGTGCCGGGACAAGACCGGTCCGACTCCGGGCAGGCCGCGGCATCGCCGTGTCCGTCGTAGTGTTCCGGCCCCGACTCCCGCTGAGGGGGTGAACACATTGAAGTCTCGTTCTGCACCTGAAGCGTCGGTGTGGGACACGGTCGAGCCCGCGGCATCGCAGGATGTCTCGGGTAGCCGTGAGGAACGTGGGTCTGGACCGCCTGGCATGTAGGTGGCAGGAAGTATCAGGTTTACGTAGACGCTATCGGGCCGGCTCGTTCCCCGTCAGCTCATGATGTGCGGTGATCGCGTCCACCGCATCGCCGTCGTACTTCATCCGTTTCGCGATGGTGAGGCGGAGTGTCGACGGCAGTGCCGGGGCGAACTTCTTGAAGTAGGCGCACAGCCATTCCTGGCGACCGACGAGAAACGGGAAATCGGTCGTCATCATGTTGCGGGCGACCAGCATCGGCAACGGGGCGTCGAGTGGATGGAAGTCGTGATTCCACAGACCCGGCTGGGTGCAGCCCGGGTAGAACTGGCCGAGCATGAAACCGTGTTCGACGAACCGCGACTTGAATTCCGCGTGGACGACGTCGATCACCTCGAAGCCGGTGAGGTCGGGCAGTACGGTCACGAGCGTCTTCAGGCTTCGGTCGCGATCGTCCTCGCGTGAGAGCGTCGTGTACAGGTCGAACTGGTCCTCCACGATCGTGCCGAGTGCCCCGGCGTCGATTCCGGGTCCGTGGACGAATGCAGCTCCGAAGAGATGCTTGCCGATCGACGGACGAACGAACGGGCACACAGGCCCGCTGCGGCCGAGTTCGGGGTTGGGTTCGGTGAGATACCCGCTCGCCCACCTTCTCAACAGGTGGGCGCTCGCTTCGTCTGCGTACTCGGAGGTTTCACCGAACAGGTCCACCCAGACCGTGCCCGAACGAGGTCCGACTCGTCTCTGGATCGGCATCTGCGCTTCCTCCCTCCAGGGGATGGATGTCGCGTGTTCGTGGGAACTGGGGAGGGTCCCCGGAAAGGACTGTCGGAAGGCTGTTTCGAGCAGCAGACATGCGAGAAGTGGAAATTGCTGCAGTGCAACACGATCGATTGCACCGGTCCGGCCTCGTGCATCGTCCGTTCACACGGATCCCGTGCTTGTGCGACCGTCGGGCCGGGCGTGAATTCCCCTTCGTCCGGAGTTTACCGAAAGTTTTGCATTCTAAGTTTGTAAAACGAGCATAGCGCGGACGGAAGGTTTCTATCCATCCCATCAAACAAACCCAAGGTTTATGGCGTGAAAATGCCGAATGTCGGGATGTGTGAGCGTCGTCCTCTGCGGCATGTCCTGGTCGCATCTCGATCTCGTTCTGCTGCACAGCATTGCAGCAACCCTGTCCCCGTCCTACGCTGACGCATACATTTTCGAAGCAACGTGCCGACTCGGTCGTTCCCACTCGCGAGCTGTGCCCGATGCTCGATGGCATCGGGCTCGACGAGGCGCTCCCGTTCGCCGCTGCCGCTGCACACATCCTCGTGAAGGGGGCGCTGTGGCCACTCCCGTCGTAGGCACCGCGCAGAACTCCGACGACGGGCGCGCGGGTGCGTTTCCGCTGACTCCGGCCCAATACGGTATCTGGCTCGCCCAGCAACTTGTACCCGAAGTCCCTTTCGTCATCGCCCAATACGTGGAGTTCCGTGGAGAACTCGATCTCGAGCTGCTGAAGTGGGCGTCGACGACCGCTGGGCGGGAGTTCGAGACCGTCCTCCTGCGCCTCGTCGACGTGGACGGCCGTCCGTACCAGGTCGTCGACCGGGACCTCGATGTCCCCACCGAGGTCGTCGATCTCCGTGCCGAATCCGATCCGCGGGGGGTGGCCGAGGAGTGGCTCCGGCGGGATGTGGAAGCACCCGTCGACCTGATGGCGGACCGGTTGTGCCGCATCGTGGTTCTGCGCACAGGTGATGCCAGTTACCTCGTGTACGTCAAGGCTCACCACATCGCGCTCGACGGGTTCGGAGCGATGATCATCGTTCGCAGAGGAGCCGAACTCTATTCCACGGCACTCGCCTCCCGGAGTTCCGGCCAGGACGGGGTGTCGACGCCGGACAAGCCGCCGGCGGATCTGCGGACGTTGTACGAGAAGGACCGGCAGTATCGCGCGTCGAGCCGATTCGTCGCGGACCGTGAGTACTGGAGCGAGCGGATCCGCGACCTGCCCCACGTCGACACCACGGAGGTGCCCCCGGCGGTCCGGACCCTCACGGCGGAGACGGATCTGTCGGACACTGCGGACGTCTACCTGTCGGGGTCCCCGGCGATGCGGGACGCCTCCTCGGCCGCAGTGGTACTCGCGGCCGCCGCCTGTTTCTTCTCGCGGCGGTCGGGACGGTACGACGTGCTCGTGAACATCCCGGTGTCGGCGCGGACGACGGCCGAGCTGCGCCGGTCCGCCGGAATGCTCGTCAACGTGGTTCCCCTGCGGATCCGGGTGGATCCGAGCGAACCCGTCGAGGATCTCGTCCGGCGGATGCAGGTCGAGCTCGTCGGAGCCCTCCGACACCAGGCGTGCGGACTCGACGACATCCGCCGGGCGACATCCGAACCGGTGTCCCGCTTCTCGGTCCCCCTGGTCAACGTCATGCTGTTCGATCAGCAACCCGTACTGGGCGACATCGTGGGAACACCACATGTCCTGTCGCGCGGGCCCGTCGGGGACCGGCTGATCACCGTCCACCGCCGCAGTGTGCCGGCCGGCACCGTGATCGAATTCCGGGCGAATCCGAACCGATATGAGGAGAACGAGATACAGGCGCAGTGCATCTGTTTCACGGAGATCCTCGAGCAGTTCGTTGCAGCCGACCCTCGAACGCCGGTCGGTTCGATCCACCCGCCGAGCGCCGGAGCGGCCGCACCTCGCTACCGGCGGAACACCGTGCTCGATCACTGGCGGCACCTTCTGGCCGGTGCACCTACCCCGCCCGCACTGTCACCGTCCACGCAGGCACCTGCCTGTGGACGGGCGGGCAACGCGGGATCTGCTTCGGCGTGGGCGCAGTTCGTCCATCCCCTCGGTAGCGGACTGCGTCGGGCGAGTACCGAATGTGCTGACGATCGTGTCCCGATCCTGCAGGCTGCCACCGCGATCCTCGTCGCCAGGTCGAGTGGTACCGACGACGTCGTCCTCGGTGTCCCTGCCCCGGCCGGTACCGCTCCTGCTCGCACGGTCCTGCCCCTACGCACCCGAGTGCGTTTCGACGAGCCGTTCCGAGATCTCCTCGAGGACATCTCCCGGGGGACTCGGGACGCTCTCGCACACGCCGACATACCTGCCGCGATACTGCTCGACGCGCTGGCGCCGACACGGAACGGATCGCACGCCCCACTCTTCCGCGTCACCGTCGAAGGACGGGGCGATGCGGACAGGGAGGTGGAGAACGCCGTCCTCGGCGACGTCGGCCTGCGTATCGATCTGGAGCGTCCGCGATCCGGCGACGGTGCCGGGCGCGAGTCGACGTCCACGGACGTGCTCCGCATCCGATACGCCACTGACGTCTACACCGCGCCGACCGTCGAGCGCATCGCCCGCCGACTGGAACGTATCCTCCTGGCCGTCGAAGAGGATCCGGAGATACGGGTCGGCGACATCGATCTGCTCGACGCAGCCGAACGGACCGCACTCGCTCCCGTGACGGGTCCGCCGCCGGTGACCGAACGTCTGCTGCCGGAAATCCTCACCGACGCTGCACTCCGCACCCCCGCGGCCACCGCAGTGTCGTGCGGCGAGACCCGGATCGACTACCGGGAACTCGACGAGCGATCGAATCGGCTGGCCCGCATGCTCGTCGAGCGCGGCGCAGGACCGGAACGTTTCGTCGCGATCGGCATGGCCCGGTCCGTCGACTCGATCGTCTCGATCTGGGCCGTGGCGAAGACGGGCGCGGCCTTCGTCCCGGTGGACCCCGCCTATCCGCCCGTCCGGATCGAGTACATGCTGCGCGACTGCGGCGCCGTGCTCGGACTCACCACTACCGGCGAACGGTCCCTGCTTCCCGGCACCGTGCCGTGGACCGCGGTCGACGATCCGGAGGTGGTCACGGAGACGACGCGATACACCGGGTCTCCGGTGACCGACACGGACCGGTGCGCGCCCGCGCGTTCGGATCAACCCGCCTACCTCATCTACACCTCCGGATCGACGGGACAGCCGAAAGGCGTGGTCGTCACCCACCGGGGACTGTCGAACCTCGTCGCGCACACCCGCACCCTCGCCGACCACGACGCGCGGGTCTGGCACGGGACATCCCCGAGCTTCGACCTGGCGGTACTGGAGTTGCTCGTGGCGTTCGGCTCGGCGGCGCACCTGGTGATCGGCCCGCCCGATGCGTCCGCCGGTGACGACCTCGCACATGCGTTGCGCGCCGAGCGGATCACCCACTTCTGCACCACTCCTGCGGTCCTTGCAACGATCGATCCGGCGGTCCCCGAGGACCTGTCCTTCGTGAGCGTCGGCGGTGAGGACTGCCCGGCATGGCTCGTGGAGAAATGGGCGCCGGGCCGCCGCATGGTCAACGGGTACGGGCCGAGCGAGATCACCGTGCAGATGGCGTCGGAGGACCTCGTGCCCGGCAGACCGGTCACCGCAGGCACTCTCGGACCCGGATTCCGGTCCGTCGTGCTCGACACACGCCTGAATCCGGTGCCGCCCGGGGTGATCGGCGAGCTGTATCCGGCAGGACCTGCCCTGGCACGGGGATACCACCGGCGACCGGGGACGACGGCGACGCGGTTCGTCGCCGACCCGTTCGGGCCGGCGGGGTCGCGGATGTACCGCACCGGCGATCTCGTGCGGTGGTCGACGAACGACGACAGCGCAGAGAACGACAGCGCAGCGGCCACCTCGGATCTGCGGCTGATCTACGCGGGGCGCGCCGACCTGCAGGTCAAGGTGCGGGGGCGGCGCATCGAACTCGGCGAAGTGGAAGCAGCACTGCTCCGCCACCCCGACGTCGAGCAGGCCGCGGCGGTGGTCCGGCGCGAGACCGGATCCGACCGGGTCGTGGCGTACGTGGTGCCGCGCACCGGAACGGTTTCGGATGCCTCGACGATTCGTGATGCGCTCGCGGCGGAACTCCCGGATTTCATGGTCCCGGCTGTGGTGGTGCCGCTGGCGGCGATGCCGATCACCGCCAACGGCAAGCTGGACCGTGCCGCGCTGCCGGCCCCGGACCGCCGGGGCGTGCTCCATCGTCCTCCGCGCACGGGGTTGGAACGGACTCTCACGGGGGTCTTCGCAGACGTTCTGCGTCTGTCCCCGGATCGGGTCGGTGTCGACGACAACTTCTTCGAACTCGGAGGTGATTCCCTGTCGGCGACCGGTGTCGTGGCGGGGGTCCGGTCCGCGCTGCACGTCGAAGCACCCATCAGGATGCTCTTCGAAGCACCGACGATCGCCGAGTTGGCACCGCGTCTCGCGGAGTGCGGTGTCGCCCGGACGCCGTTGACACCCCGACGCCGGCCGGACCGGATCCCGTTGTCCTACGCGCAGTCCCGGTTGTGGTTCATCCACCGTTACGAAGGTCCGTCGCCGACCTACAACATCCCCATGGCGGCACGCCTGACAGGACGGGTGGACATCGACGCGATGAGTGCGGCGTTCGCCGATGTCGTGGCACGCCACGAGTCCCTGCGCACGGTCTTCGAGGAATCCGACGGAGTCGCCTTTCAGCGCATCCTGCCGGTCGAGCGGACCTCATTGTCGCTGCCTGTGCGGGCAGTGACCGCCGACGAGGAGCACGCGGCCGTGCGCGCCGAGGCGCGGCGGCCCTTCGACCTGTCCACCGAGATTCCGGTGCGGGCCACACTGCTGCGGACCGGTTCCGACGAGCACGTGCTGGTGCTCGTGCTGCACCACATCGCCGGCGACGGCGCGTCGATGGTGCCGCTGGTGCGCGACATGCTGCTGGCATACGCGGCCCGGTCGGCAGGGACCGAACCACGGTGGGATCCGTTGCCGGTGCAGTACGCCGACTACACCCTGTGGCAACGGGACGTGCTGGGGGACGAGGACGAGACGGGAAGCATCCTGCACAGGCAGTTCTCCTACTGGCGAGAAGAACTCGCCGAGGTCCCGGAATGCCTTTCTCTTCCGCTCGACCGTCCCCGCCCCGCGGTGCAGTCCTTCCGCGGTGGCCGGGTGGAGTTCACGATCCCCGCGGAGCTGCGCCTCGCGGCGGACGACCTGGCGGCCGATCACGGGGCCACCGCGTCGATGGTCTTCCAGTCGGCACTCGTGGTGCTCCTGCACAAGCTCGGTGCGGGAGACGACATCACGATCGGTGGTCCGGTGGCCGGGCGGACCGACGAGGCTCTCGCCGATCTCGTCGGATTCTTCGTCAACACCTGGGTGCTGCGCGTGGACGGCATCACCGGACGATGGACGCTCGCCGATGTCCTCGACCGCGTGCGGGCCAAGGCGCTGGCCGCCTACGAGAACCAGGACGCGCCCTTCGAACGGTTGGTGGAACTGCTCGCCCCGGCGCGCTCGACCGCCCATCACCCGCTGTTCCAGGTCGCATTCGCATTGCAGAACAACCCGCTGCCGAGCCTGGACCATCCGGACATCCACGTCGAGATGCTGCCCGTCGCGACCGACATCGCGCGGTTCGACCTGTACATCAGCGTGTCGGAGCGCGCGTCCGCCGAGGACGGCGGGATGCTCGGCAGCATCGAATACGCGAGCGATCTGTTCGAGCACGACAGCGTCGAACGCTTCGCGGACCGGTATCTCCGTGTCCTCGACTCCCTCGTGAGGTCGCCGCACCGGCGGGTCGACGCTGTCGACCTGCTCGATCGGTCTGAGCGCGACCTGCTCCTCGACGCGTGGAGCGGTCCGGATGCCACCACTGCTGACCGGACGGTTCCGGCGGTGCTCGCCCAGCGGATGGCGGCGACACCGGACGCACCGGCGCTGACCAGCGTCGCCGGCCGATGGACGTACCGCGACGTCGACGCCCGGGCCAACCGGCTGGCTCGTCTGCTCGTCGAACTGGGTGTGGGGCCCGAGACCGTGGTGGTCGTCGCCCTGGATCGGTCCCCGGCACTGGTCGTCGCTCTTCTCGCGGTGTCGGCGGCGGGTGGCGCCTATCTGCCGTTGGACCCCGCCTATCCGAGCGAACGCACCGCCTTCGTCCTCGCCGACGCCGCGCCCCGCGTGCTGGTCACCGACAGTCGATTCACCTCACATGCGACCCCCGCCGTCGTCGTGGTCGTCGACGAGACGGGCCGCCCGACGTCCCACGCCCCGCCGGACGATGCGCGACCGCTCACCGACTTCGACAGGATCGCGCCGCTGCACCCGTCGAACACCGCGTACACGATCTACACGTCCGGTTCCACGGGTGTCCCGAAGGGCGTGGCCGTCACGCACCGGAACCTCGTGCACCTCGTCGAACACGGATGGACCGATTCGCGACCGCGACACCGGATGTCGCTGGTGTCCTCACCGGGTTTCGACGCGTCGGTGTACGAGATCTGGCCCGCCCTGATCGGCGGTACCGAACTGGTGCTCGCGCCACCCGGTCTGCTCGATCCGTCGACGGTCGCGCGGATGATCTCCGAACACGGTGTGACGACGATGTTCGTCCCGACACCGCTGTTCCACGCCCTCGCCGACCCCGCCGTCGTTCCGGAGCGGGTGTGGGACGGTGTGGACCAGGTGGTCACGGCCGGTGACGTGCTGTCCCCGGAGGTCGCACGCCGCTTTTACGAATCGCATCCCTCGACTCTGCTCGTCAACGCGTACGGACCGACGGAAACGACGGTGTGCGCGACGATGTACCTCGTCGAGGACGCGTTCGCCCGAGGAGACCGCGCGTCGGTCCCGATCGGCACGCCGATCCCGGGAGTGGCGGTCCTCGTCCTCGACGCCGGACTGCTGCCGGTGCCTCCCGGTGTCCCCGGCGAGTTGTACATCGCCGGGGACGGGGTCTCCCGCGGATATCCAGGTCGTCCGGCCACGACCGCGGCACGATTCGTGGCATCTCCGTTCGGCGGGCCGGGGGAGCGGATGTACCGCACCGGCGACGTCGTGCGGTGGATCCGCTCGACGAGCGGCGCCAAGGGCCCGGGTGGGCACCTGGAATTTGTGGGCCGCTGCGACGATCAGGTCAAGGTCCGTGGTTTCCGGGTCGAGCCCGGTGAGATCGAAGCGGTCCTGGGTGCGCATCCGGCGGTGGCCCGCGCGGCCGTGGTCGTGCGGGAGACTCCGGGCCACCACGAGACCGGACGACTGGTCGCGTATGTGGTGCTCGATCGGGAGCAGACACTGCTCGCCGACCCGACCCGCGCGACCGGCACCGTCGAGCGGTGGAGGGCACTGTACGACGACGTGTACTCCGCGCCGCCGCCCGAGGACAGCGGCGACACCGGCGCCTTCGCGGGTTGGAACGCCACCGACACCGGGCAGCCCATCCCGGTCGAGCAGATGCGGGACTGGCGCGACGCCGCAGTGCGGGCCGTCCGGCGGCTCCGGCCCCGGCGTCTGCTCGAGATCGGCGTGGGCTCCGGTCTCCTGCTCCGAGAACTGGCCCCCGACTGCGCCGAGTACTGGGGCACGGACTTCTCGGCCCCGACGATCGAGACGCTGCACTCCGCCGTGCGATCGCAGCCGTGGGCCGATCGGGTGACGTTGAGGACGCAACCGGCGCACGCGACCGAGGGGTTGCCCCAGCGGTACTTCGACACCGTCGTGCTCAATTCTGTGATCCAGTACTTCCCGGATGCGGCGTATCTGCTCGAGGTGCTCCGGAAGATCCTGCCGCTGCTCGCACCCGGCGGATCGATCCATCTCGGCGATGTCCGGAACCAGGCGCTGCTGCCGTACTTCGCCGCCGCTGTGGAACTCGCCCGTGCCGACGGCACCGAGACCGCGGACACGATCCGCGAACGCGTCCGCCGTGCGACGCTCTCCGAACGGGAACTGCTGCTCGCCCCCGAGTTCTTCACCGGCCTGGCCGGTCGTCTGCCGGGTGTCACCGGGGTCGACATCGAACTCGGCCGGATGCGGGCGGCCAACGAACTCGGCTTGTACCGCTACAGCGTGGTGCTGCACACCGGTACCGGACCCAGGTCGCTCGCCGATGTTCCGTGCCGGTCCTGGGCGGGATTCGGAACACTCGCCGCGCTCGCCGACCACCTACGGACCGACCGTCCCGACGCCCTGCGCGTGTCCGGCGTACCGCACACCGCCCTGCAGTCCGTGATCGCCGCGACGACCTCCCTCGATGCGATGCCCGGCCACGCGCTCGTACCGGAACCGGACCCCCGGCCACGATCGGACAGCATCAATCCCGCGGACTTCGATCTGCTCGGCGCCGAACTCGGCTACCGGGTCGCCGTGACGTGGTCGCAGGAACCGGGATCGATGGAGGTGATCGTCCTCCGCGACGACCCGGACGACAGGGCCGATGCAGCGCTGACCGATGTGTACCGTCCGGCCGATGACATCGGCAGCCTCGCCCGCTATGTCAACGACCCCGCCGCAGAGGAGCGACTCGACGACGTCCGTCGCTTCGTCCGAGAGCGGTTGCCCGACTACATGGTTCCGGCCGCGTTCGTCCACATGGCCGACCTGCCGGTGACGGTGCACGGCAAACTCGACCGCCGCGCGCTGCCGGCCCCGGAGGTCGCGACGCGGAGCGACAGCTACATCGCACCGACCACCGACACCGAACGGGCTCTCGCTCGGGTGTTCGCCGACGTGCTCGGCGTCGACCGGGTGGGTACGCAGGATTCGTTCTTCGCTCTCGGCGGCGATTCGATCATGTCGATCCAGCTGGTCGCGCGGGCCAAAGCTGAGGGACTGGTGCTCTCGCCCCGAGATGTGTTCGAACACAAGACCGTTGCAGCGCTCGCCGCGGCGGTCACCCTGGCCGGACCGGCCGAGTTGACGCTCGAGGAACTGCCGGGTGGTGGCGTCGGCGACGTTCCGCTCACCCCGATACTGCGGTGGCTGGTCGGGAGTGGCCGAACGTATCCGGGCTTCTGCCAATCGGTGTCGGTTCCGCTGCCGGACCGACTCCGCGAGGCCGACCTTCTCGCGGCCCTGCAGGCGGTCGTGGATCGGCACGACATGCTGCGGGCGCGGCTCCACGCGGAGCCCGGAACGCCTGACGAGCTGCATCTCGAGACACGGCCCATCGGATCCGTCCCGGCGTCGTCGATCCTGCGTCGCGTCCGGGTCGACGACCTCACAGGGCCCGAATTCACCGCGATCGCCGCCGCCGAGCACGCTGCCGCGACCGGACGGTTGGATCCCGGCAGGGGAGTGATGTTGCAGGCGGTGCAATTCGAGGCGGGACCCGCGTCGCGGCTGTTGCTCGTGGCACATCATGCCGTGATCGACGGTGTCTCCTGGCGAATCCTGCTGGGCGATCTCGCTGCTGCGGCGGCTCGACTCGAACACGGACTCGACCCGGATCCCGCACCGACGGGCACCTCGATGCGCCGCTGGGCGCACGGTCTCGTCGAGGTCACCCGCCGCGGCACGCGCGCGGCCGAACTGCCGTTCTGGATCTCGACCCTGTCGGGTCCGGATGCGCTGCTCGGCGCCAGAGAGCTGGACCCCGCGGTCGACGTCGGGGCCACCGTCGACACCGTCACAGTCGAGGTTCCCGCCCCCACGACCACCGCGCTGCTGACCGTCCTCCCGGTGGCCTTCCACGGGAGCATCGTGGACGGTCTCCTCGCAGCCCTGGCCGGAGCCGTCGTCGCGCAGCGCGCCGAGCGTGGGATCGACCTCGCTCGGGTGCTCGTGGCGTTGGAAGGGCACGGCCGGGAGGAGCAGGTCGTGCCGGGAGCCGATCTGTCCCGGACGGTCGGATGGTTCACCGCGGCCTATCCGGTGCGACTGGACCTGACCGGTATCGACGTGGAGGCCGTGGAACGCGGCGGCACCGCAGCGGGAACCGCGGTCAAGACCGTCAAGGAACACCTGCGTGCCGTTCCCGACCACGGGATCGGATACGGGATGCTGCGGTATCTCGACGACGAGGGCCGCGCCGCGCTCGAAGCCCTGCCGGCACCCCTGCTCGCCTTCAACTTCCACGGCCGGAGCACGCTGCCGGACGCCGTCACGGACATCGAATTCGGCGGTGGCCTCGATCCCGCTCAGCCGGTACCGGCGGTGATCTCCGTCAACGCCATGGTCGTCGACACCGCTGACGGTCCGGTGCTGCGCGCGGATCTCGCCTATGCGACCGGGGTCATCGCCCGCCCGGAGGTGTCGGATCTGGCCGAACGGTGGCGACGCATGCTGAGCGGCCTCGCCCGGCACGTCGCCGAACCGGGCGCGGGAGGGCACACCCCGTCGGATCTGCCGCTGGTCCCGTTGAGCCAGGAACGCCTCGACGAGCTCGAGCGCCGTTATCCCGGCCTCGAGGACGTGTGGCCTCTCACTCCCTTGCAGACCGGCTTCCTGTTCCATGCCCTCCGGAACGATTCGATCGACGCGTACACGGTGCAACTGACCCTGCACCTGGGCGGTGTCGTTGATCCGCGACGCCTCCGGCGGGCGGTGGCCGCCCTGGCGGCGCGGCATCCGAATCTGCGGGTGAACTTCGTCTTCGACGGGGAGTCCCCGCCCGTGCAGGTCGTGCAGGAGTCGGTCGAAATGCCGCTGTGTGAGAGGGATCTGAGCGATCTGGACCCCGAGGATCGTGTGGCGGCACTGGTCCGACTGCAGACCGAGGACCGGACGCAGCGTTTCGACACGGCGCACGGACCGCTGGTGCGCCTGAGCCTGATCAGGATGGGACCGGACGATCACCGGCTGGTGTTCACCAACCACCACATCCTGCTCGACGGCTGGTCGGCGCCGCTGCTGCTGAAGGAACTCCTCGTGCTGTACGGCACCGAGGCGGACACCGGGGTTCTCCCGCCGGTACGTCCCTACCGGGACTACGTGCGGTGGCTCGTGCAGCAGGACCCGGCGCCCGCCCGCGACGCCTGGTCGCGGTACCTGGCCGGTCCGGATCGGCCCACGCTGGTCGCCCCGGACGCCGAGCAGTCCTCCGTGCAGGCCCTGTCCGAGGAGACCACACGGGCGCTCGACCCTGCGGACACCCGGCGCCTGGAGGCCTTCGTCCGGGACCACGGACTCACCGTCGGCACGGTGGTGCAGGTCGCGTGGGGGATCGTGCTGGCGAAGCTCACCTCGCAGCGCGACGTCGTGTTCGGATCGACCGTCTCCGGGCGGCCCGCGGAGGTCGACGGGGTCGAGGAGATGATCGGCCTGTTCGTCAACACGGTTCCTGTGCGGGTCCGGCTCGACCCGTACGAGACCCTCACAACGCTCGTCGAGCGGATCCGAGCCGAACAGACCGCACTGCTCGACCGGCATCACCTCGGCCTCACGGAGATCCAGCAGGTCGCCGGGCCCGCCGCCGGGTTCGACACCCTGACGGTGTTCGAGTCGTATCCGGTCGACCGTGCGGCTCTGTCCGACGCGGTCGACATCGCGGGCATGCAGGTGCGCGAGGTCACCGGACACGACTCCGGCCACTATCCGCTGACCCTCATCGCACACGTCGACGACGCGCTGCGGCTGCGACTGAGCTACCGCCCGGACCTGTTCGACGGGGCGACCTGCGAGGCGATCGTGTCGCAGGTCGCCCAGGTCCTCGAGGCCGTCGTCGACCGGCCGGAGGTGCCGCTCGGCCGCCTCCGCCTGTTCGGGGACGAGGTGCCGGTCGTGTCCACTCCCGGCACCGCCCCTTCACGGACGTGGACGGAGATCCTCGACGACTGGATGTCACGGTCCCCGGAGTCCGTCGCCGTCGTCGACGCGGGTAGGCAGTGGACCTACGCGGAGCTGGACGAGCGGGTCGAGCGGCTCGCACATCTGCTCGTCTCCCGCGGAGCAGCACCGGAGACCACCGTCGTGGTGGCGATCCGGCGATCGTTCCTGCGGGTCGTCGCGATGCTCGCCGTCGTCCGCGCCGGTGCCGTCTACGTGCCCGCCGACCCCGACCAACCCCGCGACCGCGTCACCGCGATGATCCGGACGGTGACACCGCTCTGCGTGCTCGTCGACGGACCCGAACCGGCGGTGCCCGACGACGTATCCGTCGTGCCCGTCCGGGACATCGACCTCGACGGTGCGCCGGCAACGCCGGTGCCGGATATCAACCGCCGCACGCCGGTGCGCGCCGACAACACGGCGTACGTGATCTTCACGTCCGGATCGACGGGCACGCCGAAGGCGGTGACCGTGACGCATCGCGGTATCGCCGAGCTGGTCGATCGGCTCTCGACGGTCGCCGACCGCGAGTCGCGTGTCGCGCAGGCGATGCTGCCGGTGTTCGATGCCTCGTTGCTGGAGACGATCGTCGCGTTCTCGGCCGGGGCGCGGCTCGTCGTGGTGCCACCCGGCATCGCCGCCGGTGACGACCTCGAGCGTGTGCTCGCCGACGAGGACATCACGCACCTGTACACCACACCCGCGGTGCTGGCGACGCTGGATCGGGACGCGCTACCGGCCCTGACCTTCGTGAGCGTCGGGGGTGAGGCGTGCCCGCCGTCCCTGGTGGAGACGTGGGCCCGGGGTCGTCACATGGTCAACGGCTACGGTCCGAGCGAGGCCACGGTGATGTCGAACCTGCTCGATCCGCTCGTCCCCGGCGAGAATCCCACCGTGGGACCGCCGATGCCCGGTTTCGACGAGTACCTGCTGGACTCGTACCTGCAACCCGTGGCCGGCGGCGTGGTAGGGGAGCTGTACCTCGCCGGACCGGGTCTGGCGCGAGGGTATGCGGGACAACCCGGCCTGACCGCGACGCGTTTCGTCGCCGACCCCCTCGGCGCACCTGGGCACCGGATGTACCGCACCGGGGATCTGATGCGCTGGACCCGCACCGCGGCGGACGCCGAGCCCGTGTACGTCGGGCGCAGTGACTTCCAGATCCAGCTGCGCGGTCTGCGAATCGAGCTCGAGGAGGTCGAGGCGGCACTGCTCCGGCATCCGGCCGTCGCCCAGGCGGTGGTCGTGGTGCGTGACGACGGCAGCGGCGACCGGCTCGTCGGATACGTGGTGCCCATCGGGACCGTTCCGATCGAGGCGCCCGAGATCCTGCATTTCGCGGCCACCCGGCTGCCGCGATACATGGTCCCGTCGGTGATCGTCGTGCTACCGGGCCTGCCCGTCACCCCGAGCGGGAAGGTGGACAGGTCGGCGTTACCGGCGGCCGCGCCGGTCGGGGCTGCCTACCGGTCGCCGCGCACACCGACTGAAGGTGCCGTGGCCCGCGCGTTCGCCTCCGTCCTCGAACGCGACCGGATCGGGATCGACGACAACTTCTTCGACCTCGGCGGCAACTCGCTCGCCGCGACCGCCGTGGCATCGAAGCTGCGCAGCGAGCTGGGCCGGGAAGTTCCGTTGTCCCTGGTCTTCCTCGACCCCACACCGGCCGGTCTTGCGGACCGCCTCGACGAGCCGACCACGACCACTGCTCCGGCGACCGGCATGTTCGATGTGCTGATCCCCCTGCGAGGGCACGGTCACCGCCCACCGGTGTTCTGCGTACATCCCGCGATCGGCTTGTCCTGGGTGTACGCGGGACTGCTGCGCCACCTGCCGGATCGGCCGGTGTACGGGCTGCAACTGCCATACCTCTCGGGCGGACCCCTCGACGCGACACCCGCCCAACTGGCACATCGTTACGTCGAGGAGCTGCGGGCCGTGCAACCGCAAGGTCCCTACACCGTGCTCGGCTGGTCCCAGGGCGGACTGATCGCCCACCACATGGGTGTCGAACTGCGTGCCGCGGGGGAGACCGTCGACCTGGTCGTCCTCGACTACTACCCGCTCGAACGCGAACGGCGTGCCCACACCCACGCGGAGCTGCTGGCGGGACTGGGCATCGAACTGCCCCACGCGACGCCGGACGAGATGACCTCCGAGCAGCTGCTCGACGCGGTGAACCGCAGTCTCGGGCACGAGACCGGACTGTCCACCGCCGACCTGGAGCGGATCCTCACGGCCTATGCGCACGTCCATCGGGCCGCGCCGACGCTCGACCTGCGATGTTTCGACGGCGACCTGCTGTTCGTCGCCGCGGCGCGATCGCTCGGCACGGACGACGGTGCGTCACCGGCCCTGTGGCGGCCGTGGGTGTCCGGCACGATCACCGAGCACACGATCGACTGCGACCATCTGGAGATGATGACCCCGGTCGCGCTCGCCGTCCTCGGCCCGATTCTGGCCGACTATCTCGACGCCGGGTCCTGATCCGGATCGACGACGGCGTCGAGCGCCGAACCGGCGGGCTCGGGGAGCCGGGCCTCGAGCAGCAGTCCGGCGAGACCGAGCACGATGCACACCCCGGTGATCACCATCAGCCGCGGATCGGTCTGCCCGGTCAGGGCATCGCCGAGGAGCACGACCGCCACGGTGCCCGGCAGGATGCCCACGACCGTCGCGAGTGTGTAGGGGACGAGACGGACCGCCGAGACCGCGCAGCAACAGTTCACGACGAAGAACGGGGCGGCGGCGATCAACCGCAGGGAGCCGACCGCGAGCCATCCGCGGCGTGCCAGCCGCAGATCGATCGCTTTCGCCGCCGGGTGCGTGAGACGCGATTCCACGGCCTTGCGTCCGACGGCCCGCACGAGCAGGAACGCGAGGACGGCGCTGACCGTGGAGGCGGCGACCGTCACGCCGATGCCGACGGCACTGCCGAACAGCACGCCGGCGCTGAGGGTGAACACCGTGCGCGGAATCGGGGCGATCGTGACCAGGGCGTGGACGGCGAAGAACGCCAGGACAAGTGTCGGACCGTGCACGGATTCGGACCACTCCCGGATCTGAGCGATCGTCGGATGCGGCACCACGAGAGCTGCGACGACGAGCGCCGCCACCAGGCCCAGGATGCCGAGCACTCTGCGGTCTGCGGCAAGCCTCGTCACGAGCGTCCACACTACCGGCCGGGCGGTCTCTGCTTCCCCGCGAGCAGAGTGACGAAGGTGGCACGATACCGTTCCGGTCGAGGACGTCGTTATCGAGCGCTAGAAAAACTGTGGTGATCCCCACAACGACCGCGCGGTGTGTGGGGATAGCATCACACCGAAGGCAACCTACCCTTTTCGAGGTTGTCCACCTCCGGCCGACAACGCCGTCCGTACAAAGCCTGCAAACCCGCAGTAGGAGGAATCGCCCGTGTCATTAGCTGCAGAAGCCGAGGATGCCGCGCGCGCATATGCGCAGTGGCAGGAGGCGGTGGCGGGGGTGCTGGCCAAGTCCCGACGCGTCGACCCGGCCGAACTCGGACCCGAGCCGCAGCGTCTGCTCGAGACCACCACCTACGACGACGTCACCGTCGCGCCGCTGTACGGCGTGCGCGACGAGCGCGACGAAGCGCCGCTGCCCGGTGAGTTCCCGTTCGTCCGCGGCGGCTCGTCCACGCGCGACGTCAACACCGGCTGGCTCGTCGACGTCCGGTTCACCGGCACCGACGCGGCCTCGGTCAACGAGCGCATCCTCGACGCCCTGAACAACGGCGTCAGCTCGGTGTGGCTCGGTCTCGGCGCCGGCGCGGTCCCCGTGGACGCGCTCGACACCGCGCTCAACGGTGTGCTCCTGGACCTCGCGCCGGTCCGTCTCGACGCCGGTGCCGATGTGGTCGCAGCGACCACCGCCGTGTACTCCGTGCTCGACAACCGCACCGACATCGAGGACCGCGCCGCCGTGCGTATCTTCCTCGGTGCAGCGCCGCTCACCAGCGCGTTCTCCGGGCGTCCCGACGTGTCTCTCGACGAGGCCGTCGAGCTGGCACGGGCCGCCGCCGACCGCGCCGAAGCGGTGCGTGCCCTCACCGTGGACGGCACCGCCTTCCACAACGCCGGTTCGTCCGACGCCGAGGAACTCGGTGCCGCGATCGCCGCCGGCCTCGATTACGTGCGAGCACTCGTCGACGCCGGGGTTCCCGTTGCGGCCGCGCTCGGTCAGCTCGAGTTCCGTCTCGCCGCGACCGACGACCAGTTCCAGACCATCGCCAAGTTCCGCGCGGGTCGTCAGGTGTGGGCGCGCGTCGCCCAGGTCGCCGGTGCCCCCGAGGCCGGCAACGCTCCGCAGCACGCCGTGACCTCCGCGGCGATGATGGCCCAGCGCGATCCGTGGGTGAACATGCTGCGCACGACCCTCGCTGCGTTCGGCGCGGGTGTCGGTGGCGCCGACGCCGTCACGGTCCTGCCGTTCGACTCCGCACTGCCGGCCGGTGTGCTCGAGGTGTCCGAGGCGTTCTCCGCCCGGATCGCCCGCAACACCCAGCTGCTGCTGCTCGAGGAGTCCAATCTCGGGCGCGTTCTCGATCCCGCCGCCGGTTCCTGGTACGTCGAGGAACTGACCGCGCAGATCGCGGAGAAGGCATGGGGCTTCTTCCAGGAGATCGAGGCGGCCGGTGGCTACCGCGCCGCTCTCGAGGCGGGGCTGATCGCCGAGCGTGTCGCGCAGACGCGTGCCCGCCGCGAGTCCGACATCGCGCACCGCAAGTTCTCGGTGACCGGTGTCAACGAGTTCCCGAACCTGGCCGAGAAGCCGCTGCCGGTCGGTGTCGCCGAGGCCGGCGCGTCCGCCGCACGGTACGCCGCACCGTTCGAGGCGCTGCGCGACCGCTCCGACACCTACCTGGCCTCGCACGGTGCCCGCCCGCGGGTGCTGCTCGCCCCGCTCGGGCCGATCGCCGAACACAACGTGCGTGCGACCTTCGCGGCGAACCTGCTCGCCGCCGGTGGCATCGAAGCGGTCAATCCCGGACCGCTCGATCTCGACGCCGACCTGTCGTCCCTGGTGGGCGACACCGGAACGTCCGTCGCCGTGCTGTGCGGTACCGACACCCGCTACGGCGAGCAGGCCGGTACGGCCACCGCTGCGCTGCGTGCGGCGGGCATCACGACGGTGCTGCTGGCCGGACCCGAGAAGGCCGTGAAGGACGCGCAGGGCGACGATCGTCCGGACGGCTTCCTCACCGCGCGCATCGACGCCGTCGCCGCCCTCACCGACCTGCTGAATACTCTGGGAGCGTAAGTGAGCATCGAACACGAAATCGGCAGCTTCGCCGACGTCCCATTGACGGACCCGGCCGCGCCGGCGCCCACCGCTCCCACCGCGGAGCAGGCCGCCGCGCTCGTCGAGTCCGTCGCCGAGGCGAACAACTACAGCACCGAGGACGTCGTGTGGTCGACGCCCGAGGGCATCGCCGTCAAGCCGGTCTACACCAAGGCCGACCGCGACGCCGTCGTCGCCGAGGGCTACCCCCTCGGCAGCTACCCGGGTCTGGCCCCGTTCGTGCGCGGGCCGTACCCGACGATGTACGTGAACCAGCCGTGGACCATCCGGCAGTACGCCGGCTTCTCCACCGCCGCCGAGTCCAACGCCTTCTACCGGCGCAACCTCGCCGCCGGTCAGAAGGGCCTGTCGGTGGCCTTCGACCTGGCCACGCACCGCGGCTACGACTCCGATCACCCGCGTGTGCAGGGTGATGTCGGTATGGCCGGTGTCGCGATCGACTCGATCCTCGACATGCGTCAGCTGTTCGACGGCATCGATCTGTCGCAGGTGTCGGTGTCGATGACCATGAACGGCGCGGTGCTGCCGATCCTGGCGCTGTACGTCGTGGCGGCGGAGGAGCAGGGCGTCAAGCCCGAGCAGCTGGCCGGAACCATTCAGAACGACATTCTGAAGGAGTTCATGGTCCGCAACACCTACATCTATCCGCCGAAGCCGTCGATGCGGATCATCTCCGACATCTTCGCGTACACCTCGGCGAAGATGCCGCGCTTCAACTCGATCTCGATCTCCGGCTACCACATCCAGGAAGCCGGCGCGACGGCCGACCTCGAGCTCGCGTACACCCTCGCGGACGGCATGGAGTACATCCGCGCCGGACTCGACGCCGGCATGGACGTCGACAAGTTCGCGCCGCGCCTGTCGTTCTTCTGGGCGATCGGCATGAACTTCTTCATGGAGGTCGCGAAGCTGCGCGCAGGTCGCCTGCTGTGGAGCGAGCTCGTCGAGAAGTTCGGGGCGAAGAACCCGAAGTCGAAGTCGCTGCGTACCCACTCGCAGACCTCCGGCTGGTCGCTCACCGCACAGGACGTCTTCAACAACGTCGCCCGCACGTGCGTCGAGGCGATGGCCGCGACCCAGGGCCACACCCAGTCGCTGCACACCAACGCGCTCGACGAGGCGCTGGCACTGCCCACCGACTTCTCGGCGCGCATCGCCCGCAACACCCAGCTGCTGCTGCAGCAGGAGTCGGGCACCACGCGGCCCATCGACCCGTGGGGCGGCTCGCACTACGTCGAGTGGCTCACCCACGAGCTGGCCGACAAGGCCCGCGCCCACATCGCCGAGGTCGAGGCCGCCGGCGGTATGGCACAGGCGATCTCGGAGGGCATCCCGAAGCTGCGCATCGAGGAGGCGGCCGCCCGCACCCAGGCGCGCATCGACTCGGGTCGCCAGCCCGTCATCGGCGTCAACAAGTACCAGGTGACCGAGGACCACGAGATCGAGGTCCTCAAGGTCGAGAACTCGCGTGTGCGGGCCGAGCAGCTGGCCAAGCTCGAGCAGCTGCGCGCCGACCGGGACGAGGAGGCCACCCGCGCCGCCCTCGACGCGCTCACCCGCGCCGCCGGTGCGCAGAGCCAGGGTCTCGACAACAACCTGCTCGCGCTGGCCATCGACGCGGCCCGCGCGAAGGCCACCGTCGGTGAGATCTCGGACGCCCTGGAGAAGGTCTACGGCCGCCACCAGGCCGAGATCCGTACGATCAGCGGCGTGTACCGCGACGAGGCCGGTAAGGCCACCAACATCACCGCCGCAACCGAACTGGTCGAGAAGTTCGCCGAGGAGGAGGGCCGTCGCCCCCGCATCCTCGTCGCGAAGATGGGCCAGGACGGTCACGACCGAGGCCAGAAGGTGATCGCCACGGCCTTCGCCGACCTCGGATTCGACGTCGACGTGGGACCGCTGTTCCAGACCCCCGAAGAGGTCGCCCAGCAGGCGGCCGACAACGACGTGCACGTCATCGGCGTGTCGTCGTTGGCCGCGGGTCACCTGACGCTGGTCCCTGCCCTCAAGCAGGCGCTGGCCGAGGTGGGCCGCGAGGACATCATGATCGTCGTCGGTGGTGTCATCCCGCCGGGCGACTTCGACGAGCTCTACGCGGCGGGTGCGGCGGCGATCTTCCCGCCCGGCACCGTGATCGCGGATGCGGCGACCGGTCTGCTGACCAAGCTCGCCGCGCAGCTCGGCCACCACCTCGGAGGCTGACGTCGGCATGAGCGACTCCTCGGTCGGCGCCGCGCAGACCCGCCGACGGCAGATCGACGTCGACGCCCTCGCCGAGGCCGTGCTCGCCAACGAGCGGGCCGGCCTCGCGCGGGCCATCACGTTGATCGAGTCGACCCGCGACGACCATCGGGAGCGGGCGCAGCAGTTGCTGCTGCGCCTGCTTCCCAAGGCGGGCAACGCGATTCGTGTCGGTATCACCGGTGTTCCCGGTGTCGGCAAGTCGACCTTCATCGACGCGCTCGGCATGCATCTGCTCGAGCAGGGGCATCGGGTCGCGGTGCTGGCCGTCGACCCGTCGTCGACCCGCACGGGTGGTTCGATCCTCGGCGACAAGACACGGATGGCGCGGCTCGCGGTGCAGCGGGACGCCTACATCCGCCCGTCGCCCTCGGCCGGCACGCTCGGCGGGGTCGCGAAGGCCACCCGCGAGACGATGGTGCTGCTCGAGGCTGCCGGTTTCGACGTGATCCTCGTCGAGACCGTCGGTGTCGGACAGTCCGAGGTGACCGTCGCGAACATGGTCGACACCTTCTGCTTCCTGACCCTGGCCCGCACCGGCGACCAGCTGCAGGGCATCAAGAAGGGCGTGCTCGAACTCGCCGACCTCGTCGCCGTCAACAAGGCCGACGGGGAGTTCGAACGCGACGCGCGGGTCGCCGCCCGCGAACTCGCCGGCGCGATGCGCATGGTGCATCCGCACGACGCGATCTGGAAGCCGCCGGTGATCACCATGAGCGGTATGACCGGCAACGGTCTGGACACCTTCTGGGACACCGTGCTCGAGCACAAGAAGGTGCTCACCGAGGCGGGCATGTTCGACGAGAACCGGCGCCGTCAGCAGGTGGACTGGACGTGGACGATGGTGCACGACCAGCTGTTGCGTCGTCTCGAGACCTCCCCGCGCGTGCGGGCGATCCGCAAGGACGTCGAGGCCGGGGTGCGCGACGGTTCGCTGACCGCCGCACTCGCCGCGCAACGCCTGCTCGACGCCTTCGACGGGGTGAACGACCCCGGAACGTCCGGCGAGGACTCCTGATCCCATGAGCCGCCGCACGATCGCCGTCACCGTTCTCGGTGCGTTCGCGATCGTCGCGGCGGCTCATTCCGTCTTTCAGGTTCTCGCGCCCGATTCGGTGTTCACCGACGTCTCGCAGTGGTTCCTCATGCCGCTGCTCGCGCTCGGACTCGTTCTCGTCACGTCCGCACCGCGCGACCGGCTGGTCGTGGGCACGCTTGTGGCACTGGGATTCTCGTGGCTGGGGGACACCGCACCCGACCTCGTCGACGGTGATGCCTCCTTCCTGGTGCTGGTGGGTCTCTTCCTGTGCGCCCAGCTCACCTACATCGTCGCGTTCCGGCCGTACCGGCGGTCGAGCGTGCTGCGGACCCGCTCGTGGGTGGTCGGTCTCTACACCGTCGCAGTGATCGCCATGGTCGCCGTGTGCGCTTCGGCAGCAGGGATTCTCGTCGTCCCGATGGTGATCTACGCGTCGTGCCTCGCGGCGATGGCGGTGCTCGCCACCGGCGTGAACCGGACGGCGGCTGTCGGCGCGATGCTGTTCGTCGTCTCCGATGCGCTCATCGCCGTTCGTGCCTTCGTCGACGCGGATCTGCCTGCCGTGGGGTTGTGGATCATGGCCACCTACATCGCGGCCCAGGCCCTGATCGTGCGCGGTGTGCTCACCGCGCACGATCGGCGCGGACGGACCTACAGGTCGAGCAGTTCCTTGGCGACGGTCACCGAGGTCGGGGCGTCGAGCGACGGATAGTCGCCCCACTGCCCGCCGGTGATGGACACCTCCACGTCGGGCAGCTGGATCTGGGTGACGGAGACGGCGGCGACCGAGACGGCCTCTCCCATGGTGTAGGCGATGCCGCCGGCGGCTTCGATGTCGGCGTCGGGGAGCAGTTCGAGACCGCCGGTTTCGAGGTCGCTCGCTGCCGGGACGTTGCCGGATCCCGGTGCCAGGACGATCTCCACCGACCGGATCTCGTCGAGGTTCGTGGCGCTGTCCGGGGTCTCCCATGCGCAGTAGACGCTGTACTCGTCCACGCCGCTCGACGAACGCAGGCTCAGGCCTTCGATGTAGGGGGCGACGGCGGGCGCGACATCGTCGCACGAGTCGAAGCGGGCGAGGATGTCGCTGCCGAGGCCGGTCGGTTCGCCGACGGTGTCGGCGTCGAAGGTGGTGGTGTCGGAGGCTGCGGAGTCGGCGTCCGAGGCGGTGTCGGAGGAGGCGTCGTCGCCGGAGGAGCACGCTCCGAGGAGCAGGGCGTCGGCGAGGGTCGCGGATGCGACCGCGTATCGGGTCAGATTCACACGGCGCATCGTAGCGTCCGTACGAGTTGTACGTGATCTTGGTTCCGCCCGGGCGGTCGAGGGCCGCGACACCGTGCGTTACAGCCCGAGAAGCTGCTTGGCGACCGCCACGCCACCGGCCGGATCGAGGACCATCGCGGCATCGCGCCCGCCGACGGTGATCGACACGGAGGCCTGGGGGAGTTCGACGCCGGTCGCGGTGAAGGCGGTTCCGGCCATGTTGATCGGCATGCTGTGCGCGAATCCGCCGGCCGCTCCGATGGCGGAGTCGGGAAGCACCACCAGGCCGGTCTTCGCGGCGGTGGCGGGTGTGACGGTCTCGGGTTCGACGACGACCTCGACGGAACGGAGCCCGGAGGGCGGCTCACCGGCTCCGGCCTCCCACACACAGTTCACGCGCTGGGAGCTCACGACACCACCGGGGGCGGGCGTCAGCCCGTCGATGTATCGCTCGAGGGTCGCGCCGATGGCCTCGCAACTGGGGAAGTTCTGTGCGATCTTCACCAGATACGGTGATTCGGCGGAGACGGACGTCGAAGAGCCGATATCGGCAGCATTGCGGATGCCGACCGTGGAATCCTCGGTGGAGCAGGCCGTCAGGGCAGCGCCGGCAGTGAGGAAGACGAAGGCACCAGTATGTATTCGCTTTTGTCGCACGCGGGCATAATAGCGATTATCATGCCCCGTCGGGAGTCCGTGGTGACGTGGTGGAATTCAGGCGAGTTTCGTTGTGTCCGGACACCTCCCGAGGCTCCGGACGGGCCCCGGGGAGAGGCGTCGCGTCGGCACCTTCGAGCAGTGCCGCCGGCGTCGGCTGCGCCAGCGGTTCGAGCGAACCGCTCTTCTCCGCGGGAGTGAGGCGCGAACGCTTCCAGGACACGATCAGCAGGGCGAGCCAGGCGGCGACGATGGCGAGGTAGAGCACCGCCAGTGCCGCCCCCGAGAGGTCGAACGCCTTGGCGAGCTTGTGCGCGTTGGTCAGCACGATGACGCCGCCGACGCCGGTACCGAGCAGCGTCGCGGGCACACGGCTGACCAGCCAGGCCGCGACCGGCGCCGCGAGGGCACCGCCGAGGGCGAGACCGGCGACAATCACGAGATTGCCGAGGGAGTCGTGGCCGAGCCCGAACAGGAAGCCCACGCTCGCCGCGACCGCGACGAGGAACTCCGACGCGCTCACCGAACCGATCACGGTCCGCGGTGCCGTCTTACCGCGGGAGAGCAGGGTGCTGGTGGTGATCGGTCCCCATCCGCCACCGCCGCTCGCGTCGATGAAGCCGCCGAAGAAGCCCAGCGGCGAGAGGAATTTCGCGGTGTGCGGGGAGGTGCGGGCATGGGCGACCGCAGGGGGTCGTACCGAGAAGCGCAACGCGACGTACACGCCGATGGCCAGCAGGATTCCGGCGGTCACCGGTTCGGCGGCCTCGGTCGACAGTCCCGACAACACGGTCGCACCGAGGAAGGCACCGATGGCGCCGGGCACGCCGAGCCGCAGCACGACCTTCCAGTCGATGTTGCGGAACCGCCAGTGCGAGGCACCGGAGACGAGAGTGGTCCCCACCTCGGCGAGGTGCACGGCGGCGCTCGCGTGCGCCGGACCGACACCGCTGAACAGCAGCAGGGTGGTCGCGGTGACACCGAAGGCCATGCCGAGTGCGCCGTCGACGAGCTGTGCGCCGACACCGACGAGCGTGAAGATGAGCAGATTGAACATGCGTTGGCTCCGAAAGCTGGAAGAACCCGAAAAGTTGGACGAGCGGCGAAGCGCTCAGCAACACTCCCGGGTACAACACAGACAATCGAAGCAGGCGCCGCGACGGGTCGGCCAGAACGGCATGAGCGCGAGACGAGCGGCCGGAGCCATCTCGGTACTCGTCGCAGCCATGGTCACGTCCTCAGGTCTCGTTCCGCGCGCGGATCGTTCGGTCCGGTCGAGCATAGCCCGTCGCGGCGACGGAACCACACTCGGCGGGCCCGGCGCGCCGATCGGGCGCGCCGGACGCGAGGTCAGCCGAGGCGGCGCGCGGAGATCTCGAAACCGGCCGCGCGGAGCCGTTCGGTCAGCACGTCCCCGAAGGCCACCGCGGGGGTGAGGACACCGCCACCGGCGTGCAGGGCCGCGCCGCCGAGGGCGAGCGAGAGGGCGGACTCGCCGAGCATCACGGCCGTGGCCTTGTAACCCGGGTCGCCCTGCGCGGAGAACCGCGCGGTGTAGCGGGCTCCCGATTCGGTCGAGGCGTACAGATCCACCGTGAAGTAACCGTTCTCGCGGGTCTTCTCCGACGGTCCCTCACCGGGCGCGGGCAGGAGCTTGTCGAGGACGAACCGCGTGGGCGGGAACGACAGGCCGGCGGCGAGGGCTCCCGTGCCGAGTCCGACGAGCCCGGCGAGGACGGGGGAGAGCGGCGAGGAGCCGACACTCATCACCTCCCGGTAGCGGAACCGGCGTCCGTAGGCCCAGTCGCGCAACGCGTTGCTGCGTCGCACGATGCGGGTGTTGTAGGAGGCCATCACGAACGGAGCGAGCCGCCCCGAGATCTCCGGGGCGACGGATTTGCCGTCGACGAACGCGAAGTCGTTCTGGCGACCGAGATCGGGTTCCCGAGCCCGATCGGGGGACAGCGAGTACGGGCGCGCGGCGATCTTCCGTGCGGCGGCATCCTTGCGGACCGCGTCGAGCTGTTGCCGGAGCGAATCGATGGTTCCGCCGCTCACCCCGCCGCGGAAGGAGCCGAGCACGAAGGTCGTGTCGGTGAGCGGCAGGTTGCCGTCGGCCTCCGCGGCGCGGTAGAGCGCATGGACGCCGAGGTCGGACGGGACGGAGTCGAAACCGCACGAGTGGACTATGCGGGCGCCGGTGCGCCGGGCCACGTCGTCGAAGCGGTCGATGCTCTCGCGGTGGAAGAGCACCTCGCCGGTGAGGTCGACGTAGTCGGTGCCGGCCTCGGCGCACGCCTGCACGAGCGGCAGCCCGTACGTGGCGTAGGGACCGACGGTCGTGATCACCACGCGGGTGGACTCGGCGAGCGCGGTCAGCGAGGCGGGATCGTCGGCGTTCGCCTCGATCAGCCGCCAGTCGGTTCCGAGGTCGGCGGCGAGCTTCTCGAGTTTGGTGCGTGAACGTCCTGCGAGTCCGACGGCGACGCCATCGGGGAGGTTCTCGGCGAGATAGGCGGCGGTGAGGCGACCGACGAAGCCGGTGGCGCCGTAGACGACGATGTCGAGATCCCGGGAGACAGTCATGCCCCCACCCTACTCAGGAGTAAGCCTCGGGGGCGACCTTCGTCACACGGATCCGGCGCCACAGCACCACCCACGAGATCAGCACGGCGAGCGCGGCGAGGGCGCGGACCGCGCCGAGCGCGGACTCCGGGTAGATCACCCCGGTCAGGTAGTGATCGATGAATCCGCTCGGCGGCAGACCTTCCTGGCCGGCCTCGCGGCGTGCCCAGTTCTCCACCGCGGTCAGCGGGCAGTCGAACCCCACGGCCACCGAGGCCGCTCCCCACACCACGGCGACGACGTGCGCGACGATCGTGCGGGGCCACCGCCACGCGAGGAAACCACCGAACGCGACGTAGAGCACGAACAGCAGATGCACGAAGGCCGTGAGGTCGGCGACCACCCGGAACGCCATGTGCCCAGGGTAGAACGAACGGCCGCGGAACGAACGCGGTTGCCGGAGGGCGGGCGGCGCCTCAGCCGGCCTTGATGACGAGCACCGGCACCGACGACTCGGTGATCAGCCGCTGCACCGCCCGCTCGACGAGGAACTTGCCGGTCGCGGTGCGCCCGCGGCTGCCGATGACCACGCGTTCGGCGCCGCTGCGCGCAAGCAGTTCGACGGTCGTGCCGACCGGATCGCCGTCGTGGACGGCCGAGAGCAACTCCCAGCCGTCGGTACCGGCCACCTCGCTCACCTGTGCCCGCACGCCTTCCACCTCGTCGGGTTCGTCGAGCGGGTGGAGCACCACCAGCGACTGCTGCCGATCGGCGGCCTCCCGCACCGCGGCCTGCAGAGCGATCCGGCCTTCGGGGGTATCGGCGTGAACGACAGCGACAGTCATGACTCTCCTCGTGCGGGCCTGCGGGGACGTCCTCCATTATCGCCGCGGCCCGGAGGCCGGGCCACGATCGACGGTGTGGAACCGGTCTCCCCGGATGGCGGGGTGCGGATCACCAGGATGCCGGGCGGAAGTCCTTGAGGAAGCATCCGTACAGGTCCGTGCCCGCCTCGCCCTGGACGATCGGGTCGTAGACGCGGGCCGCGCCGTCGACGAGATCGAGCGGGGCGTGGAATCCCTCCTCGGCCAGCCGCATCTTGGTGTGGTGCGGCCGTTCGTCGGTGATCCACCCGGTGTCGACGGCGGTCATGAGGATGCCGTCGGTGAGCATCTCTTCGGCGCTGGTGCGGGTGAGCATGTTCAGCGCGGCCTTGGCCATGTTGGTGTGCGGATGCCCGGCGCCCTTGTAGCGGCGACCCCCGAACTGCCCTTCCATCGCGGAGACGTTCACGACGTACTTGCGGCGGGCCGGGGACGCGGCGAGCGCCGGACGCAGACGGTTGACGAGGATGAACGGCGCCACCGAGTTGCACAGCTGCACCTCGAGCAGTTCCAGCGGCTCGACCTCGCCGACGGTCTGGACCCAGCTGTTGGTGTGCACGAGATCCGGCAGCAGGCCACCGGCGTCGANCGCCGGCCGCGACCCGCTCGGGTGTCGCCGAGCCGGCCACCAGTGCCAGCGCGGTCAACGAGTGCGCCGACAACTCGGCCGGCAGCGACCCGGCCAGAGCGGCCGGATGAGCGTCCGAGGGCTTGCCGAAGGTCAGGACCTCGGGGCGTGGACCGGCGGGCAGCGGATCGGCCTCCGCCTCGGCCAGCGCCGAGTAGGCACCGGGGGAGCGGCGCACCGTCTGCGCGGCGTTGTTGATGAGGATGTCCAGCGGACCCTGCGCGGCCACATCGTCGGCGAGGGCGACCACCTGGGCGGGATCGCGCAGGTCGATGCCGACGATGCGCAGCCGGTGCAGCCAGTCGCCGCTGTCCTCCATCGCGGTGAAGCGGCGGATCGCGTCGTTGGGGAACCGCGTGGTGACGGTGGTGTGCGCGCCGTCGCGCAGCAACCGCAACGCGATGTACATGCCGATCTTGGCGCGACCGCCGGTGAGCAGGGCGCGACGGCCCCGCAGATCGGTGCGCGCGTCGCGTTTTGCGTGGTTCTCCTCGGCGCACGTCGGGCACAACTGGTGATAGAAGGCGTCGACGCGGGTGTACTTGTCCTTGCAGATGTAGCAGTGCCGCGGACGCAGCAGCGTTCCCGCGCTTGCACCGCGAGTCGACGACGCCAGCGGGAGTCCGGCGGTCTCGTCGTCGATGCGGGTGGGGGAGGCGGTGGCGGTCGCGGACAGCACCTGACGGTCGGCGTCGACGCGCTGCTTGCGGGCCTCGTTGCGGCGCAACCGCTTGAACTTCTTGAACATGTGCCCCACGGCCCGCTGCACGGCGATCGCGTCGGGATGTTCGGCGTCGAGACCCGCCGCCTGGTCGAGCACCCGCAGACAGGTGGCCAGATCGTCGGGGTCGATGCGGGTGAAGCCGTCGGTGGCGGGTTCGGCGGTGGTGTCGCTGTGGGGGTTCATCTGCCTTTTTCCGTGTGCTGCTGTATGCCCGATCGTATCGGGCAGGATGATCGTGTCCGAAGTCCCGTGCAGGTACCGGAGGAACGATGAGCCCGAGCTCCCCCTTGTCCAAGAAGAAGTTCGCCGAACTGAGCCGCCCCCAGCAGGTGCTGGTGGTCCTGCTCGCGGTGGTGCAGTTGTCGCTCGCCGTCGCGGCCTGGGCCGATCTGGCGAGGCGACCGGCCGACAAGATCAACGGCAGCAAGCTGCGCTGGGCGCTGACCATCGCGGTGAACTTCTTCGGCCCGATCCGGTACTTCCGCAAGGGCCGCCGGGACTGAGCGGACCCCGGACGAACCGAAGGCCCCNGGGCCTTCGGGTTTCGGAGTGTCCGAGGGGGGACTTGAACCCCCACGTCCGTTAATAGGACACTAGCACCTCAAGCTAGCGCGTCTGCCATTCCGCCACTCGGACCGACCCCCACACGGGGCATGTCGGTAGAACCCGCTCCCGCGGGCGCTGAAGAAACAGTAGCGCATGGGGCGCCCGATCCCCAAAACGGCACTTCAGGCGCGCTCGCGGTACTCGACGTGCCGCGCCTCGCGTGGATCCGCTCGCTTGTTCGTCATCCGCTACAGCACATTGCCGCAGCGGATGACGAATGCGGTAGCGGTTGTCGCCCGTGCGATCTTCTCCCGGCAACGACGAAGGNCCTTCGTCGTCTGTCTCGACTCAGAGTGTCCGAGGGGGGACTTGAACCCCCACGTCCGTTAATAGGACACTAGCACCTCAAGCTAGCGCGTCTGCCATTCCGCCACTCGGACCTGATGCTCGCGCCCACTCGTCGTGGGCGCTGTGAAAGAGTAACCCACCACGCCCACGGTCCCAAATCGCCACCTCCACCTGCGGTGATCCGAACTGTCGAGATGGTGGACGGGCGGTGGTAGACATACGGCCATGGCCATTGACACGAGCGCCCACCAGCCGTCCCGGGCGGAGGAGGAGGTCGTCGACCTCGTCTCCCGCCTCATCCGGTTCGACACCTCGAACACCGGCGAACCCACCACTACCCGCGGCGAACGCGAATGCGCCGAGTGGGTGGCCTCCGTGCTCGAGGAGGTCGGCTACGAGACGACCTACGTCGAATCCGGAGCGCCGGGCCGCGGCAACGTCTTCGCGCGGCTGCCCGGCTCCGACCCGAGCCGCGGTGCCCTCATGCTCCACGGCCACCTCGACGTTGTGCCGGCCGAGGCCGCGGACTGGAGCGTGCACCCGTTCTCCGGGGCCGTCGAGAACGGTTACGTGTGGGGACGCGGCGCGGTCGACATGAAGGACATGGTCGGCATGATGATCGCCGTCGCCCGCTACTTCAAGGTCGAGAACATCGTGCCCCCGCGCGATCTGGTGTTCGCGTTCGTCGCCGACGAGGAGGCCGGAGGCAAGTTCGGTTCGCAGTGGCTGGTCGAGCACCGGCCCGAGCTGTTCGAGGGCGTCACCGAGGCCGTGGGGGAGGTCGGCGGGTTCTCCCTGACCGTGCCGCGTCCCGACGGCACCGAACGTCGCCTGTACATGGTCGAGACGGCCGAGAAGGGCATGCGCTGGATGCGCCTGACCGCCACGGGTGTCGCCGGGCACGGCTCGTTCCTGCACGAGGACAACGCCGTCACCGTCCTCTCCCGCGCGGTGGCACGGCTCGGATCCCACACCTTCCCGCTGGTCGTCAACGATTCCGTCGCCGAATTCCTCTCCGTCGTGAGCGAGGAGACCGGGCTGGACTTCGACCCGGCCTCGCCCGATCTCGAAGGTGCCCTCGCCAAGCTCGGGTCGATCGCCCGCATCGTGGGCGCGACCCTGCGCGACACCGCGAACCCCACGATGCTCGACGCCGGATACAAGGCCAACGTCATCCCGCGCACCGCGCACGCCGTCGTCGACTGCCGCATCCTGCCGGGCCGGCTCGCCGAATTCGAACGCACCGTCGACGAGCTGATCGGCCCCAACGTCACCCGGGAGTGGATCACCGGCCTCGAGCCGTACGAGACCACCTTCGACGGCGACCTCGTCGACGCGATGAACGCCGCGATCCTCGCGCACGACCCGATCGGCCGGACGGTGCCGTACATGCTCTCCGCCGGCACCGACGCCAAGGCGTTCGCCAAGCTCGGCATCCGCTGCTTCGGTTTCGCGCCGCTGCAGTTGCCGCCCGACCTGGACTTTGCCGCGCTGTTCCACGGTGTCGACGAGCGTGTCCCTGTCGACGCACTGCGCTTCGGCACCCGGGTCATGGAACACTTCCTCATGCACGCCTAGAACACTCGAAACGTCACGAAAGGACCGGAATGGCTTTCGATTACGACCCGTACAAGTTCCTGCCCGAGCTGCCCACCTTCGAGGTGACCAGCGCGGACTTCGCCGAGGGCGAGGAATGGAAACTCCCGCAGGCCAGCGGTGCGTTCGGAATCCCCGGGGGCGGCGACGTCTCCCCCCAGCTGTCCTGGTCGGGTTTCCCCGCCGAGACGAAGAGCTTCGTCGTCACGGTGTTCGATCCGGACGCCCCCACGGCGTCGGGTTTCTGGCACTGGGCCGTCGCGAACATCCCCACCTCGGTCACGGAACTGCCGACGGGTGCGGGTAGCGCCGACTCGAATGCTCTTCCGGAGCAGGCCGTGACCCTGCGCCACGACGGCGGAGCCCACGGGTTCATCGGTGCCGCTCCGCCGGCCGGACACGGCCACCACCGCTACATCGTCGCGGTGCACGCACTCGACGTCGAGGTGCTCGAGGGTGTCACGCCCGAGTCGAGCCCGGCCTTCCTCGGCTTCAACGTCTTCGGGCACGCCATCGCCCGCGGTCTGCTGACCGGCACCTACGAGGTGCGCTGACAGGTCATGACGGACGGGGCCCGGG
>NZ_JBKFBA010000005.1:0-33289 GCF_053345925.1 Rhodococcus sp. C26F | reverse complement strand
CCCCGTCCGTTGCAGGTCAGACCCGTGCGGTGGCGCCCACCGCGTCGGCGATGGAGCGGTAGCCGTGCGCGCGCAGCTTGCGGGCGATGCCGCGGTTGATACGTCGCGCCCAGAACGGACCGCCGTAGATGAAACCGGTGTAGCCCTGGACCAGCGCCGCGCCGGCGAGGATGCGCTCGAACGCCTGCTCCGGGGTCTCGATGCCGCCCACCGAGACCAGGGTGAGGCGATCGCCGACCCGTGTGTGCAGCCGGCGCAGCACCTCGAGGGACCGCTCGGCGACCGGGGCGCCCGACAGGCCGCCCGCGCCGATCTCCTCGATGCGGCTCTGCGGGGTGTTCAACCCGTCTCGGCGGATGGTGGTGTTGGTGGCGACGATGCCGGCGAGCCCGAGTTCGAGTGCCAGGTCGGCCACCACGTCGACGTCCTCGTCGGACAGGTCGGGGGCGATCTTCACGAGCACCGGCACGGTGACGGTGTCCAGCACCGCGGCGAGGATCGGGCGCAGCGACTCGACGGCCTGTAGGTCCCGCAGGCCCGGGGTGTTGGGGGAGGAGACGTTGACGACCACGAAGTCGGCGAGCGGGCCGAGGAGTCGTGCGCTCTCGGTGTAGTCCTCGGCGGCCTGCTCGGCCGGCACGACCTTCGTCTTGCCGATGTTCGCGCCGATGGGAACGGTGCGGCGGCGTTGCCGGAGCCGATTGGCAGCCTCCCCGGCACCGTGGTTGTTGAATCCCATCCGGTTCACGATCGCCCGGTCCTCGGGGAGGCGGAACAGTCGCGGCTGCGGATTGCCCGGCTGTGCCTGGGCGGTGACGGTGCCGATCTCGGCGAACCCGAATCCGAGCGGACCCCACACATCGACACCGGTCGCGTCCTTGTCGAAACCGGCCGCCAGACCCACCGGCGTGGGGAACTGCACGCCGAAGACGGTGTTGCGGAGGATGGGGTCGTCGGTGACGAGCACCTTCGCCACCAGGGTGCGCAGCGGCCCGAAGCGAGTCGACCAGCGCATCGCGAGAAAGGCGAGGTGGTGGGCTCGTTCCGGCGGCAACAGGAACATGAGCCGAAGAAGATAGCGGTACACGAACTACTCCCTGCAAGCCCGGTCCACGACGGTCCGGGATCTGTTATCAACCAACGGTGGGTTCGGGGACGTGATGGGCGGTTTTGCGGCGGCGCAGCAGCACCCGCCGGCTCCCGTCCGGATACAGACGCACCCGGGTGAGTTCCCAGCCGTGGAATTCGGCGGAGATCGCCAGACGCATCGACGCGCTCACCCGGGACACGTCCCGGGGCAGCTTGAGCGGCACGTATTCGTATTCGTCGTTGCTGGTGTCCCAACCGACAGGCATCCGGGTCAACCGGCCGAGTCGCTCGTTCGCCATCACTGTCCTTCGATCGGGATCCGTTGCAGTCCGTCACCGGTTGCCGACGCGATCACCAGTGCCGCATCGGCCGGATCGACGGCGATCGAATTCGGTTGCCGCACCGTTGCGAAGCGGTGGCGTTCTCGCGGGATCCCGGTCGAAAGATCGTAGCCCACGACCTCGTTGCTGCCGGTCAGAGTCACCCAGATCAGGTCCCGCGTCTCGTCGTAGGTCACAGCGTACGGGGCGGGGCCGACGGGATAACGTTGCCGCAGGACGATCGCGTCGAGGGTGTAGACGAGCAGTTCGTCGCCGGTGGTGTCGGTGACCACGACGCGTCCGAAGGGGTCGGTGGTCAGCTGCGTCGCACCTTCGCCGGCACGCAGCGCGGGCCCGAGATGGGCGTCGGCGAGGTCGAGCTCGGTGAGGGAGGTCTGCCGGCGGTCGAGCGCCGCGACGGCGTCACCGGTGACGGCGAGGGCGTCGACGGAGGCGAGGCCACCGACGGTGGTGGCCACCTCGCCGGATTCGGGGTCGACGACGAGCACGCGGCCGTTGTCGGTGCCCACGGCCCAGCGGCCGTCGGACAGCACGGCGGCCGACGCGGCATTGCCGTCGACCGGGACCTCGGTGATGGCGCCGTCGGCGACGTCGATGCGCAGCACGGCCCCGGACACGGGGGCGAGCACACTGCCCTCGGGGCCGGTCACGACGGTCGCGGCGGACGACGGCAGGTCCACCAGGCGCGGTTCCGTCCCGGGACCGTCGAACGCCGTGTCGTCGAACAACGCGACCCGTGCTCCGTCGTCGACGAGCGCGGCGAAGGTACCCGTGGACGGTTCGACGACCAGCGCATCGACCTGCAGGTCGAGCGGACGGACGTCGCCGGCAGGGGACGGGCCGACCTCAGGGGCGGCCGCAGGAGTGGCGGGTTCGATGGTCTGCAGCACGTCCGGGGTGCTCTCCGACGAGCAGCCGGCCAGCACGACCATCGCGATCGCGCCCACCATCGTGACCGCTCGGATCCCCGCTCTGCCCATCGTTGCTCCTCGTCCTCGGATTCGATTCGCACCTGCCGGACGCGTCCCGGCGCCCGGCACGCCGACCTTCAGTGTTCCTGATGCCGGTCGCGGGGAAGAAATCAGTGGGTCGTCCGCCGGGCCGGATGTGATCTGCTGCTCAGGTCTGCGCCGAGGCGGACCGGTCGCGGCTCGGACGTCGCGGCAACACCAACGGGGTGCCGGTCTCGGGATGGCGGCCGATCGCCACCGGGTACTGGTACACGCGGCCGAGCAACTCTTCGGTGAGGACGTCGTCGGGTGCGCCGTCGGCGACGATGCGTCCCTGTTCGAGCACACAGACGCGGTCGGCGTAGGCGGCGGCGAGCCCGAGATCGTGCAGCACGACTACCACGGCGTGCCCGTCGTCGGCGCGGGCCCGCACGACCTGCATGACCGCCTCCTGGTGGCCGAGGTCCAGCGCCGCGGTGGGTTCGTCGAGCAGCAGCGTCTCGGTGTCCTGGGCCAGCACCCGCGCGAGCGCCACCCGGGCCCGTTCGCCGCCGGACAGCGCGGGGAACGGCCGATCGGCCAGATGGGCGACGTCGCAGGTCGCGAACGCCTCGGCGACGATACGGTCGTCGTCGTCCTGCCGCGGGGTGCGCGCCCACGCCGCCCGTCCCATCCGCACGACCTGCCGGGCGGTGAACGGGAAACCGACGGTGTGCTGCTGCGGCAGCACGGCGCGGCGGCGCGCCAGCGCGATCGACGACCACCGCTCGAGGGGACGGCCCTCGACCTCGATGGTGCCACCGCTGATCGGATGGTCGCCGGACAACGCCGCGAGCAGAGTGGACTTGCCGGCGCCATTGGGGCCGACGAGCGCGACGACCTCACCGGTGCGCACTTCGAAGTCGACGCCGTGCAGGATCTCCCGCTCGCCGCGCCGCAGCCGCACACCCACCGCGCGCATCGTCGCGGTGCCGGGCGCCGAGCGGGCCGGGATGGTGGTCGCCGGGGCTCCGAGGGAGCGGGGGAGCAGCCTCATGCCCATCCGCCCTGCTTCGCGCGGGTGCGGCGCAGCATCAGGAAGAAGACCGGGCCACCGATGAGTGCGGTGATCATGCCGAGCGGCAGGTCGGCGTTCTCGACCAGGGTGCGCGCCCCGAGGTCGGCGGCGAGCAGGACGACCGCGCCGGCGAGCACACTCGCCACGACGAGCACCCGGTGGGCGGGGCCGAGCGCCAGGCGCATCAGGTGCGGCACGACCAGGCCGACGAACATGATGATTCCGGTGAAGGCGGTGGCGCCGCTGACCAGCACCGCGACCGCCAGGATCGACAGCTGCCGGACGCGTTCGACGTCCACACCCAGATGCCGGGCGACGCTCTCGCCGAGCGCCAGCAGGTCGAGTTTCGGGGCGAGCAGGACCGCGACGAGCACACCGGCCAGGGTCAGCGGCGCGACCACCGCGACGATGTCCCAGGTGGCTCCGCCGAGACTGCCGAGCTGCCAGAACACGATCTGGTCGCGGGCGGCCGGGCTGGCGACGAAGGTGAAGAACGCGATGAGCCCGCCGGCGACGGCGTTGACGGCTACGCCGGTGAGGATCACCGTGACGACCTCCGTGCGTCCGTTCGATCGGGACAGCACGTAGACCAGCACGGTGGTGATCAGACCGGAGACGAGTGCGGCACCGGCCAGCGCCCAACCGGCGGTGAATGCCCCGCCGAGCACGATCACCGCGGACGCGCCGACAGCGGCGCCGGAGGACACACCGATCACGCCGGGTTCAGCGAGAGGATTGGCGAAGATGCCCTGCAACAGCGCCCCGGAACAGCCGAGGGCGGCACCCACGAGCATCGCCAGCACCACGCGCGGGAAGCGCACCTCCCACAGAGTCACTTCCCCGGCGGGATGCGCGGGCACCGGCCCGAGATCCAGCCCCATGCGGTGCAGCAGACTGCCGACCACCTCGGCGGGACTCGTGGGCACCTGACCGAGGCACGCCGACGCGACGGCCAGGGCGAACAGGGCGACGACGAGACCGACGAGGACGACGGTGGTGCGTCCCCGTCCGGCCTTCCGCAGTGCCCGGTCGGGCAGACCGGTGGCCTCGGTGACTTCTTCGCTCACGGACATCCGGCGATCACGACCGGTCCGGCGGGTAGAACGCCTCCACCAGAGCGGCCAGGACCTTGCCGGTCTGCGGGCCGAAGCTGAGCAGGGTCGAATCGTCCATGTCCACGATGGTGCCCGTCTTCCCGGCCGGGGTCTGCGCGACGCCCGGGAGCTGCGCGAGCCCGTCCGGTCCGCCCACCGAGTCGAGACTGTGCGTCATCACCAGGATGATGTCGGGCGCCGAGGCGATCATCGCCTCACTGGTGATGGGCACGAACTGCGAGTCCAGGCCGGCGAGGATGCCGGCGTCGCGACCACCGGCGGCGGCGACGAGCGCATCGGCCCCCGAGCCGGGGCCGCCGAGCATCTTGATCGCCGAACCGCGCAGATAGAGGAAGGCGACGGTGGGTTCGGGATGATCGGCGGGGATCGAGTCCTTCGCCGCGGCGATCTCGTCGAGCGTGCGCTGCGCGAGCGCGGCACCGGCCTCGGGGACACCGAGCGCGGCCGCGACCGCATCGATGTCGTCGGCGACGGTGTCGAGGGAGCGTTCCGGGTCGACGAACACCACCGGCACGCCGGTCGCGCGGATCTGTTCCTGCACCGCCAGCGGACCGATGGAGGTGTCAGTGAGCACGACGGTCGGATTCAGCGCGAGGATCGCCTCGGCGTTGAGACCGTGCCCGCCGGGCGTGACGTTGGGGATGTCCTCGATCGCGGGGAAGGACGCGGTGGAGCGGCCGACGAGCTTGTCGCCGAGGCCGAGAGAGTACACGGTCTGCGCGAGGGTGCCGGAGCGGTCGGCCACCACGATCCGGGAGATGTCGGTGATCGTGGTCTCGACCCCGTCCACGCCGCGCACCGTCACCGGCAGCACGGGTGCGGTGTCGGTGGTGATCGGCTCGGGTTCGGAGTCGACGACGGCGGTGCGCGGACCGGTCGCGACGTCGGTGGCGGTCGTGCCGTCGGTGGTGGGGGCACTGCACGCGGCGACGACGAGGACACCGAGCGCCGCGATCAGCGCGACCGGAAGGCGGAGGAGGGAACGGAACATCGGTCAGGCACGCACCCGGTAACGGTCGATGTCGCGCGCGAGGTCGGCGAACAAGGCACCGTTGAGCCCGTACACCAGGTTCGCCTCGTCGATGACGGTCTGTTGCTGGTCGCCGTCGAGCGGTGCGGCGTCGAGCTTCGCGCGGTAGGCGTCCTTGAACGGCTTGGTCTTCGGGATCCCGTCGAAGATGTAGAAGCGCAACCCGTCGCGCTCGTAGCCGTAGGCACGTTCGAGCATGCGGCGGATGATCTGGCCGCCGGACAGGTCGCCGAGATAACGCAGATAGTGGTGCGCGAGGAAGGCTTCCGGGGACACCGCCGCGACCTGCTCGAGCCGGTCGACGTAGGCGACGGTCGCAGGCAGCGGCGCGATGCGGTCGCGCCAGTCGGAGCCGACGAGGAAGTCGAGGTCGGCTTCGAGCGCGGCGGTGCGGAGCAGTTCGTCGCTGAGGAAGGGGCCGGCGATCGGGTCGTCTGCGTAGCCGCGACCGATCCGCTCGAGGCTGTCGTAGACGAACCAGGTCTGCGCGATGAGCCCGGCGTGGGCTTCGGTCGACAGCTTGCCGCCGAGCAGTTCCGAGACGAACACCGAGTTCTCGGTGTCGCTGTGCGCCTGCTGGGTCTCGAGCCGGATGCGCTCGGCGAATCCGACGACTTCGGTCGTGGCCATCGACCGACCTCCCCTCACATTGCCTGTACCGAATGTACTCGGCAGGCTAGCCTAACCTTCCGGAAAAGGGCAGGGTGCGGGCGGTGTCGCCGAGATCACGCGCTCACGTCGTCGAGCGCCGCGGCGATCGCCGGCGGCAACGCCAACTCCTCCGCGACCAGCACTCCGGTCAGTTGCGCGAGATCCCGGGCACCCACGAGTGTCGAGGCCACGTGCGGCCGGTCGCGCACCCACGCCAGCGCGACGGCCAGCGGGGAGGTGCCGAGCCCGTCGGCGGCCGTGGCGACCGCGTCGACCACGCGCACCGCGGATTCGGTGAGATAACGGCGCACTTCCTCGGTGTGCACGTCGTCGGCGCCGCGCGAATCCGCCGGCACCCCCGACCGGTACTTACCGGTGAGCACACCGCCGGCGAGCGGCACGGCCGCGAACACACCCACGCCGTGGTGGGCCGCGGCGGGGATCAACTCCTCCTCGACGCCGCGGGCGAGCAGGGAGTACTCGACCTGCGTGCTGATCAGCGGAGCCGGACGCCGGGCCGCTGCCGCGGCGGTCGCGAGCTGCCAGCCGAGATAACCGCGCACCCCGACGTAGCGCACGCGCCCGCTGGTCACGGCGAATTCGAGGGCGTCCATCACCTCGTCGACCGGGGTGTGCGGATCCCACGTCGCGACCTGCCACACGTCGAGGTGGTCGGTGCCGAGTTCACGCAGGGTCGCGTCGAGCTGGTTGAGCAGGCCCGAGCGGGAGCAGTCCACCCGGCCGGAACCGAGTGTGGTGGTGTCGATGCCGGAGCTGCCCGACAGCACCAGCTGGTCGCGGGGCACCACGTCGTCGAGCAGTTCGGCGAGGATCCGTTGCGAGACCCCGTCCCCGTAGGCGGGGGAGGTGTCGACGAGCGTGCCGCCCACATCCACGAAGGCCGACAACTGGGCCGCGGCCTCGTCGCCGTCCGTTCCCCGACCCCACGTCAAGGTGCCCAGGCCGAGCCGTGAAACCCGCAGGCCGCTCGCACCGACTGTCCTGTATTCCATAACCGTCCGCGTTTCCTCCCGACACGACGGGACGTCGCCGCGCTCGGCCACGACCCCGGTACTGCACCCTAATGCGCGACAGGCGCGCGGCAGCGTCCGGCGCGCCGACCGGTCGGGTTCCACGTACCCTTCGCCGAGTGAGAACTGCTCCCTGCATCCGCGACCACCGATCCGTCCCCACCGCAGCCTTCGTGCCGGGGGTCGCCGCATGATCGGCGAATCGATGACCTGGCTGCAGACGATCGTCCTCGGCATCGTGCAGGGCCTCACGGAGTTCCTGCCGATCTCCTCGTCCGGCCACCTGCGGATCGTCTCGGAGATCTTCTTCGGAGAGGACGCCGGCGCGTCCTTCACGGCAGTCACCCAGCTGGGCACCGAGGCCGCCGTTCTGGTGTTCTTCGCCGGCGACATCTGGCGGATCCTGCGGGCCTGGTTCCGCGGCCTGTTCCACAAGGAGCACCGCGCCGATCACGATTACAAGATGGGCTGGTACGTCATCCTCGGCACCATCCCGATCGGCATCCTCGGCGTGCTGTTCAAGGACGACATCCGCACCGTCGCCCGCAATCTGTGGCTCGTCGCCACGATGCTCATCGTGTTCTCGATCGTCATCGCCGCTGCCGAGTACTTCGGCAAACAGCGGCGCGACGTGAGTCAGCTCACCCTCAAGGACGGTCTGATCATGGGTTCGGCGCAGGCGCTGGCCCTGATCCCCGGTGTGTCCCGCTCCGGCGGCACCATCTCCGCCGGTCTGTTCCTCGGGCTCACCCGCGAGGCCGCCGCCCGATACTCGTTCCTGCTCGCGATTCCCGCCGTCGTCGCCTCCGGTCTGTTCAGCCTGCCGGACGCCTTCGAACCGGCCGGTGAGGGGCTCAATGCCTCGGGAGCGCAGTTGCTCGTCGCGACCGTGATCGCCTTCGCGGTCGGTTACGCCGCGATCGCCTGGTTGCTGCGCTTCGTCGTCAACCACTCGATGTACTGGTTCGTCGGCTACCGCGTGATCCTCGGCGTGATCGTGCTGGGACTGCTCGCCACCGGCGTGGTCTCCGCCACCTGAGAGGCTGCCGACAGGCGGTACCTCTAGGCTGGGCGCATGACGGTCATCCTGCTGCGGCACGGACGGTCGACGGCGAACACCTCGCACGTGTTGGCCGGTCGTTCCCCCGGTGTCGAACTCGACGAGGTCGGCCACGTCCAGGCGAAGAATCTCGTCACCCGGTTCGCCGGGCTCGAGATCACCGAGATCGTGCGGTCGCCGCTGCTGCGGTGCCGGCAGACGGTGCAGCCGCTGGCGACCGATCGTGGACTCGAACCGGTCGTCGACGAGCGACTCGCCGAGGTCGACTACGGGCAGTGGACCGGACGCGAACTGAAGGAACTGGTCAAGGAACCGCTGTGGGCGGTCGTGCAGCAGCACGCCTCCGCAGCGGTCTTCCCGGACGGTGAAGGGCTCGCGCAGGTGCAGTCCCGCGCGGTCGCTGCGATCCGCGAACACGACCGGCGCCTGCGCGAGGCGCACGGCAAGGACGTCGTGTGGATCGCGTGCAGCCACGGCGACGTCATCAAGTCGATCCTCGCCGACGCGCTCGCGACGCATCTGGACAGTTTCCAGCGGATCGTCGCCGAGCCGGCGTCGATCAGCGTCGTCCGCTACACCGACACCCGGCCGTTCGTGCTGCGCGTGAACGACACCGGTTCGGACCTGTCCGGGCTTGCCGGGCCGTCCGAACCCAAGTCCGTGCCCGGCGGCGAAGTGCCCGGCGCGGTCGAGGAACCCGGCGACCCACCGCAGGGGCACCGACAGGAGACGGCACGCGGATAATGGCAGTGTCCGTCATGGCAGAGTGTGGGGACTCGAGGAGGTGTGATGGCCCGCGCGATACACGTGTTTCGAACACCTGATCGGTTCATCGCCGGCACTGTCGGTGAACCGGGCGACCGGGTGTTCTACCTGCAGGCCGTGCACGAGTCCCGTGTGGTGAGCGTGCTTCTGGAGAAGCAGCAGGTGCAGATCCTGGCCGACCGGATGGGGCTGTTGCTCGAAGAGGTGCAGCGCCGCTTCGGCACCGTGATCCCCGACGACCCCGAGGTCGACGTCAGCCCGTTGGTGACACCGATCGAGGCCGAGTTCCGGGTCGGCACCATGGGTCTGGGCTGGGACGCCGACGCCGGATCGGTGGTGGTGGAGTTGCTCGCGGTCACCGACACCGAACTCGACGAATCGGTGGTGCTCGACGACACCGAGGAAGGTCCCGACGCGGTGCGGGTATTCCTCACCCCGGTGCAGGCCCGCGAATTCGCGGCCCGCTCCGAACTCGTCGTCTCGGCCGGGCGCGCGCCCTGCCCGCTGTGCGGCGAACCGATCGGCGCCGACGGACACATCTGCGTCCGCACCAACGGTTACCTGCGTACCCCCGGATTCGATCCGGCCGCGTGGTTCGGCGAGGAAGAAAGCTGACCGCGTGACGGCGCCGGACGTGCGGAGCGTGCTGACCGACGGCGACCTCGACGTCGTCGGGCAGATCGCGCACGCGAGCAACGCGACCCTCGTGTGCGACGCGCAGCTCGGCGACACCGAGGTGCGGTGCGTCTACAAACCCGTCCGCGGGGAGCGGCCGTTGTGGGACTTCCCCGACGGCACCCTCGCCGGACGCGAGGTCGCCTCGTACCTGATCTCCGAGGCACTCGGCTGGGACGTCATCCCGCTCACCGTGCTGCGCGACGGCCCGTACGGTCCCGGCATGGTGCAGCGCTGGATCGACACGGTCGACACCGCGCAGGGCGGAACGGAACGCCTGGATCTGGTGGACCTGTGCCCGGCCGGTGCGGTCGCGCAGGGGTGGCTGCCGATCCTGCGTGCCCGCGATCTGGACGGCGCCGAGGTGGTGCTCGTCCACGCCGACGATCCGCGCCTGCAGCGCATGGCGGTGCTCGACGTCGTCCTCAACAACGCCGACCGCAAGGGAGGCCACGTCCTCGAAGGTCTCGACGGACACGTCTACGGCGTCGATCACGGCATCTGCCTGCACCAGGACGACAAGCTGCGCACCGTGCTGTGGGGGTGGAGCGGCGACCCGGTCGACCCGGTCCTCCTCGCCGACCTCGACAAGCTGCTGCGCCGGTTCGACGGCGGCTTCGCCGAGGAGCTGTGCGAGCACATCACCGCCATCGAGGTGCGTGCCCTGCAACGCAGGATCACCCGCTTGCTCGAACATCCCGTGATGCCGCATCCGCGCGGCGACCGGCGCATTCCCTGGCCCGCCTTCTGAGTCCGCGGCCGTTCGCCTGCCGCACGCCCGGGTGCCCGCGCGGAGCACTCCCGCGACTCCATTAGGCTCGTAGTCATGCAATCTTGGTCCGACGTCGCGATCCCGTCCGTCCCCGGTCAGGGGCCTCCGCTGCGGTTGTTCGACACCGCGGACCGAGCGGTGCGTCCGGTCACCCCGGGCGACACCGCGACGATGTACGTGTGCGGGATCACCCCCTACGACGCCACGCACCTCGGCCACGCCGCCACCTACCTGACCTTCGATCTGGTCAACCGCATCTGGCGCGACGCCGGCCACGACGTCCACTACGTGCAGAACGTCACCGACGTCGACGACCCGCTGTTCGAACGCGCCGAGCGCGACGGTGAGGACTGGGTTGTCCTCGGTATGCGCGAGACGGCCCTGTTCCGCGAGGACATGGAGGCGCTGCGCGTGCTGCCGCCGCGCGACTACATCGGTGCCGTCGAATCGGTGAACGAGGTCGTCGAACTCGTCGAGAAGCTCGTCGCCTCCGGTGCCGCCTACATCGTCGACGACGCCGAGTACCCGGATGTCTACTTCCGGACCGACGCCACCGAGCAGTTCGGCTACGAGTCCGGCTACGACCACGACACGATGATGCGGTTCTTCGCCGAGCGCGGCGGCGACCCGGAGCGCCCCGGCAAGCGCGACCCGCTCGATGCCCTGCTGTGGCGCGCGCAGCGTCCGGGCGAACCGGCCTGGCCGTCGCCCTTCGGTGACGGACGTCCCGGCTGGCACATCGAGTGCGCGGCCATCGCCCTCAACCGCATCGGCTCCGGCTTCGACGTGCAGGGCGGCGGCAGCGACCTGATCTTCCCGCACCACGAGTACTCCGCCGCGCACGCTGAAGCCGTCACCGGCGACCGGCGTTTCGCCCGGCACTACGTGCACACCGGCATGATCGGCCTCGACGGCGAGAAGATGTCGAAGTCGCGCGGCAATCTGGTGTTCGTCTCCAAGTTGCGAGGTGAGGGTGTCGACCCCGCCGCCATCCGGCTCGGGCTGTTGTCGGGTCACTACCGCGTCGACCGTCCGTGGACGTCCGAGGTCCTCGCCGCCGCCGAGGCGCGACTGGCGTTGTGGAAGCAGGCGGCGGCGCTGCCGTCGGCCGCCTCCGCCGAGGACACGGTCGCGCGCCTGCGCCAGCACCTCGCCGACGACCTCGACACCCCGAAGGCCCTCGACGCCCTCGACGGGTGGGCGACCTTCGCCGTCGAGCGCGGCGGCGACGACGCTGCCGCACCGGGCCTGTTCGCCGACGCCGTCGACGCGCTGCTCGGTGTGAACCTGCGCTGACGCGTCGGTGCGTGGTGTGGGTAGCAGGCATTACCAGGACCACGCACCGTAGCTACGCCAGCAGGGCGCGGATGTCGTCGGCGGTCAATGCCGACGAGAACATCTCTCCGTCGTCGACGACCGACGAGAACAGCTCCGCCTTGCGTAATTGCAGCGCCCGCACCTTCGCTTCGATGGTGTCGCGGGCGATCAGCCGGTACACCATGACGTTGCGGGTCTGCCCGATGCGGTGGGTACGGTCGACGGCCTGTGCCTCCGTCGCGGGATTCCACCATGGGTCGAGCAGGAAACAGTAGTCCGCTTCCACCAGATTCAGGCCGAATCCGCCGGCCTTGAGGCTGATGAGAAACACCGGTGCCGCTCCGGACTTGAATTCCTCGAGTACTTTTCCGCGTTTGCGGGTCTCGCCGTCCAGATACAGGTAGTCGATTTCGGCGGCGTCGAGCCGTGCCCGGACGCGGTCGAGGAACCCGGTGAACTGGCTGAACACCAATGCTCGGTGCCCGCCGGCGATCACGTCGTCGAGCTGTTCGAGCAGCGCATCGATCTTTGCGGAGCCGACCTTGTTATGCGCGTCGTCGACGAGGGCCGGATCGAGGCTCATCTGCCGCAGCAGGGTCAGCGACCGCAGGATCGTGAAGCGGTTGTTGTCGAGGTCGTCGACGAGCCCGAGAATTTTCTGCCTCTCGCGCTGCAACTGCCGGTCGTAGAGGGCACGGTGTTTCGGTGCGAGTTCCACCTCGAGTACCTGCTCCTGTTTCTCCGGCAGGTCGGTGGCGACCTGTTCCTTCGTGCGACGCAACATCAGCGGTTTGATGCGCTGCCGCAGCTGCACCAGCAGTTCGGGGTGGCTGCCGCTTTCGATGGGTTTGCGGTAGTAGTCCTGGAACTTCGTCGGATGGGGGAACAGGCCGGGTGCGGTGATCGACAGCAGCGACCACAACTCCATCAGATTGTTTTCCATCGGAGTTCCGGTGATCGCGACCTTCAGTGGTGCCTCGATCTGCCGCACGCACTGATATGCCTTCGCCCGGTGGTTCTTGACGAACTGTGCCTCGTCGAGCAGCAGCATCGACCAAGCCCGTTCGAGATACTCTTCGATATCCAGGCGCAGCAGCGTGTACGACGTGACGACGACGTCGATCCCGTCGAGCAGATCACCCAGCGACACACCGCGTTTGGCGGATGTCTCGGTGATCGCCACGACGTTCAGGTCCGGTGCGAATCGCCGGGCCTCGGTGGCCCAGTTCGGAACCACCGATGTCGGCGCGACGATGAGTACCGGAGCATCCGCGGGTCGCTTCGCGCGAGCGTGGCAGATCAGTGCAAGCGACTGCAGGGTCTTGCCGAGGCCCATGTCGTCGGCGAGGATTCCGCCGAGTCCGTGCGTCCACAGGAACGTCAACCACCGGAATCCGTCGAGCTGGTACGGCCGCAGCGTCGCCTGTACTGCCTTCGGCACCCGGGTCTTCGCTGTCGCCTTCATGTCGAGAAGGCCTTGTACCTGTTTCTTCCAGGCTGCGGCCTGCTTGTCGACGACACCGAGCGCCGCCAGTTCCTCCCAGATGCCGGCTTGGAATCGGCTCAGCTGCAATCGATCCGGATCGTTGTTTTCGTGCAGTGCGCGGGCTTCGTCGACGAGTCGGCGCAGTTGTTGCAGTGCGGGTTTGTCCAACGGCAGGTAGGCCCCGTCGGGCAGCATCAAAGTTGCCGCGCCCTCGCTGAGGGCTGTGAACACCTCCCGGAAAGGGATGGTCGCGCCGTCGAGTTCGATGGTGATGTTCAGGTCGAACCAGTCGGAGTCGGCGGTAGCCTCGGTGGACAGTCCGATGCGCAGGCTGTCGCCGACGTCGCGGTAATCGGCAGGAGTGCCGTCGACGCGCACCTGCACGTCGTCCCGGTCGGTCAGCAGTGGCAGCAGTTCGGACACCAGACGTGCGGTGTCGAGGTCGGTGATGGTGACACGAGGGAACAACCGCCGATCGACGGAGTTGTCCAAGCCGAACGGAGCGACCACCGGCCGGATCTCGGTGAGCAGTGTGTCCTCGGCGTCGCGGTCGCGGACGGTGTCGCCGAGACGTTCGTACAACTCGGCGGTGTACTCGCCGTCGCCGACGGTGTAGACGAACTGCCAGTGCAGATCGGTGCGATGCCGAGCGCGGAACGCGACGTGCAGTAGCAGCGTGGGCCCGCTGACGGTCGGTGCCGTGAACGAGCCGTCGGTGGAGGTGACGGTCACTGCTCGTTGCAGTCGCGGGTAGTAGGTGGTCGCGAAACGCGGTACCTGATCTGCCGGCACGGTGAATGCACCGCCGCTCTGCAGCAGTTGCTGCATGCCTGCCGTGAGGGGGTTGCGGAGCTGCGCGAGACGGAAGGGCAGATCTGCCGGCGCGCCGCCGAGGTCCCCGGACGGCAGGTAGATCACGCCGTGGGCGGGGGCGCCGATGAACGCGACCGCGCGCCCGGGCGAATTGTCGCTGATGTGCAGGGCTGGGGTCACCGTCAGACCGTCACCGGAATCGGCGACGTCGACGTGCACCTCTGCGGTGCCCGGCGGCGGCACCGCGCCATGCTTCTTCTTCGCGTAGCGCACTTCGATACCGAGGCGGTGGGCATCGCCCAGCAGCGACCACAGGCGCGGCGACACCGCGGACAGGTCGACGGTGCTCGAGGCGGAACTGTAGTAACTGCGTGTCGATGCCTGTACCAGCGCTGCGAATTCGAGCAGCAACTGCTGATGCTGCTTGTTCACGTCGTAGGTGTAGGCCAGGTTCTGCCACGAGATGTTGCCGGACACCCATCCCGTGCGGCCGGGCCGCAGCACCCGCGCGGTGAGCATCGGCGCCGGAGCGTGCGTTCGCTGTGTCAACGCCAGTTGCAGGGCGAGGGGCACGCCGTTACCGGTCTCGTGGTCCTCGAACATCGCTTCGAACGGTGCCTCCCACGAGGGCGTCTTCGGGGTCGTATCCTCCTGCGGGGCAAGCAATGTGAGCAGAAGCGCCACGGTGTGCTTGCAGTCGTAGCCGACCGGGCACGAGCATTCGCCGTACTCGTATTCGAGTCCCCGTGGCCCGGGGTGCAGCTGAACGACGGCCTGATACAGCCGCGTACCGGCAATCCTTCCAAAACCGACGAGATCGTCCTCGTCGAATCCGCAATCGACGACCGCGCCCCGCTCGGCGTAACGTCTGCCGCGGTCGAAGGTGGGCCCGCCGACCGCGGCGATCAAGGACCGGATGAGGTGGTCGAAGGCGGGATTCCCGGACATGGGTGAGCAGTCTATGTCCTGCACCTCGTGCGCGAATACGACCGCCAGCGCAACCGGAAGCACGCCCGAGGCGGTAACCGGCCGCGCCTACTGGCCGCAAGTGCCACGACACGCTACGATTGCGCCGATGACAACCTTCTCTGATCAAAGATTGGGGGCCCAGTTCGCACACGGTGAGTGCTGATGCACCCTCCGACCGCGAACGGGACCGATCCCCGACTGTCCTTCTGGCTGCGCGTGCGCGAGTTCGCCGTGCCGCCGTCCATGATCGAGGCCGCGACCGACCGGCGTCGTGCAGGTGACTGGCGTGGCGCTTGTGCCGCAGCGGGATTCGACCTCGACCTCGACCTACGCGTACTGCGCAACACGCACGGCGTCGAGGTTGCGTCGCAGGTCCTCGACGATCTACGACCCCTGGCCCCCGACCTGCTGCGCTGGCACCTACCGCGCGTAGCTCCCGACGGACTACTGCGCCCGGGGCTGACCATCTCGCTGGCCCGGTACGGGCCGCACGAGCACAGAAAACGCTGCGGTGCGAACAGTTCCATGCATCTGATCGTTCGGACCGCTCCGGCCTGGGCGGATGCGGGGCAGCGGATCGCGCTGACGTTGTGGGACGGCTCGGATTTGACGAACCATCCCCATCCACGCCCCAACAGACGGTTCCGCCTCGACCTCCACCGGCACCTGTGGGATGTCCGCAGGTCCGCTGACCTGCGACTACGCGGTGGCACAGGGCAGGTGCCGGCCACCACCGCGTTCGCCCCCGGCCTGGCCGCGATGATCCCGGAGAACTGCGCCGTCGACCGCTGGGCTGCAGAATCCGGCATCCTGCTCCGCGCGGACGGGCACCGTGACGGTCCCGTGCGGGTGCGATGCGGGGGTCGACTCGACGTGGTGGTGGAACCGGTCGGCGGTACGGATCCCGTGGCATTGCGTGTTGTGGACGACTACCCGCGCGGCCGGCTCGCTGCGCTGCCGGTGCTGCCCGAGGCCGCGACCTGGGTGCCGCCCGACCTGACGTTGCTCCGGTCGGGAGCAATCACCGCCGACCGTCTGCACCCGCTGGTCGCCGCAGCGCTGGATCCGGGTCGGCCACCGCCGCAAGCGCCCCGGATACCGAAGCGGGGGAATCGGACTCACCTGATCGATTGCCGTGGTGAACGGCACCGGCTCGGGCTGGTCGAGGGCGTACTGACCGCGCTCGACCATGATCCCGCCGAGATCCGGCGCGAAGAACTGCTCGCCCGACTGGGCGGCACCCCGTTGCCGTGTCTTCACGCCATCGACCAGGCGCATCGCCGTCCGGACTGCCTGCCGGGCGTTCGTGAACGCCTGGATCACGGAGATGCCGCCGGGGCGCTGGCAATCGTCGAAGGGCTGCTCGGTCCCGACGCGGTCCTCCGTGACGGACCTCTGCTGGACGAACTCCGGACCTCCGCGGACCGCCGCAACATCTACGACCGGTACGTCTCCGAGCCGGTGGAACCACCGCCCGCATCGCGACCCCGCAGACTCGGACGGTCGCGCCGCACCCGCTCCCGCTGAACATCCTCCCTTCCCGAAACACACTGTTCTGCAGTGCGCCCTACCGTTCGCGTCCTGCTGTTCCTTCCGACATCACAGGTGGTACACATGTCTTCCACACTCCTTCCTGCCCGGTCCCCGAACAACGAACTCGACAGTGCTGCAACGTTGTCGGCGATGCTCGACGCGGTCACCACCGAGCCTCGCCCCAACGACCAACTCGAAGCCCTCGCCGTGGCGGTCGCCGCGGATCTACCGGTACTGCTGTGGGGTGAACCGGGAATCGGCAAGACCGCCGCCCTGACCCAGCTCGCCGAGACCGTCGACCTGCCGCTGACCACTGTCATCGCGAGTGTGCACGAGCCGTCGGACTTCTCGGGTCTGCCCGTTCTCGGCGACGAGCCCGCCACTCACGGAGTCGCCATGGCACCCCCGGACTGGGCGGTCCGGCTCGTGCAGGCCGGGCGGGGACTGTTGTTCCTGGACGAATTGTCGACGGCACCACCCGCCGTGCAGGCGGCCCTGCTCCGCCTCGTCCTCGAAAGACGAATCGGGGCACTGCAACTCCCGCCCGGTATCCGCATCGTCGCCGCCGCCAACCCACCGTCCTCGGCAGCGGACGGCTGGGAGCTGAGTCCACCGTTGGCGAACCGATTCGTGCACCTGAACTGGACCTACGACCACGACGTGGTCGTCCGAGGTCTCGGCGGAACCTGGCCACGCGCGACGCTGCCGCGCCTCGATCCGGAGAAGTTCTCCGACGCCGTGACGTTCGCCCGCCGCGCGGTCTGTGAACTCCTCGCCGCCCGGCCCGCCCTCGTACATCAACTCCCCAGCAGCCAGACCCGTCGTGGCAGTGCCTGGCCGTCGCCGCGGAGCTGGGACATGACCGTGCGGCTGATCGCGTTCGCCACCGCCACCTCGTCGTCGAAGGACGTGCTGTCCCTCCTGGTTCGGGGGAGTGTCGGTGACGGACCCGGTTTCGAGCTACTGGCCGCCATCGAGCGTATGGACCTTCCGGATCCGGAGGCGCTGCTCGCCGATCCGGCGGCTGCCGATCTTCCCGAGCGCGGCGATCTGCGCCAGGCCGTGCTCGACGCGGTGGTCGCCGCGGTCCGCCGACGGCCGGACAAATCCCGCTGGGACGCGGCGTGGGCACTGCTGGCCACTGCGGTGGAATCCGGGCCGCCCGATCTCGTGGTCGTGCCGGCGACCACACTGGCCACCTTGCGCCGCGACTACTGGGAGGTGCCGGCATCGATCGACGAGCTTGCCGGTGTCGTCTCGGTCGCGCGATCAGCGGACGACGCTGCCGCGCAGGTCGGTCGATGACGACGTCACCGGCATTCGACGCGAACAGGATCTACGCCGCACGGTTGTATGCCGTTCGCGCCCGGCCGTATCTCGCGACCGCCTTGCACGCGCTGCACATCGTTGCATCGCCTCGCGTACCGACGATCGGTGTGGACCGGCACTGGCGCTGCTACATCTCACCCGTCTTCGTCGCTCAGCGGCCGATCGAGGAGCTGGCGTCGGTCCTTGTTCACGAGGTCTCGCATCTGCTGCGCGACCACCACGGCCGCAGCGACCGCTACGCCCGCGCACACAACTTGGACGGTCGCGCCGATCGTCTTCGCATGAACATCGCCGCCGACGCGGAGATCAACGACGATGTGTTCGGTGACGGATTGCCACTACCCGACGACGCCGTTCTGCCGTCGACCCTGCAGTTGCCTGCCGGTCAGCTCATGGAGGAATATCTGCAGCAGTTCGGCCTCGGTCCGTGCACCGACAGGCTGGCCTGGCTCGACTGCGGCAGCGGTGCCGACGGACTGAGCCGAGCGTGGGAGTGGGGGCCGGAAGGGGCGAACGCGCTCAGTGACGAGCAACGGGACGCTGTGCGCTTCCGGGTGGCGCACAGCATCATCGGGCAGCCGGGCAGTGCGCCCCGCGGGTGGCAGCGGTGGGCGGAGGAGGCTCTGCACCCGCCGCAGCCGTGGCGAACTCTGTTGGGGGCGGCGATCCGCTCGGCCACCTCCGCGTCCGGCGCCGGTGACGACTACACCTACCGTCGGCCGGCGCGGCGCTCTGCTGCCGTGCCCGGAGCGGTGCTGCCGAGCCTGCGGCGAACCCCGCCGCGGGTCGGTGTCATCGTCGACACCTCCGGGTCGGTGAGCGACGCGGATCTGGGCAGTGCTCTGCTCGAGGTCGCCGCTATCGCGCGGGCCGTGGGAGGGCGTCGTGACCTGGTCACGGTGCTGTCCTGTGACGCGGCCGCGCGGATCGTGCACCCGCTGTGTCAGGCCGAGAACATTCCGCTGGTCGGAGGCGGTGGCACGGATCTGCGCGCCGGATTCGCCCGGATGCTGCGTCTTCGGCCCCGGCCGGATGTAGTGGTGGTGCTCACCGACGGGGAAACCCCCTGGCCCAGCAGCCGTCCGGGGTGCCGGACGATCGTCGGCCTGTTCCCCCGCATTGCGACCCGCAGCGAATCGAACCCCGACTTCGTTCCGGACAGGCCGCCGGAATGGGCGCGTGTGGTGGAGATCGGCACACCTGCGATCTGAAGGGCACCGGAACGAAGCCATGAGGGAGGAGACGTTGGGTGCTCGCCGGTGCTCTCGGGTGGGAGGCCATCGAGGCCGCGTGGTTGTCGGAGGGTTGGGCCCGCGGAATTTACCCAGGCGCAGCGCGCTGCGTTGAAGCGGTGTCAGCGATCAGATCGATTCTACGAGCGGATTCAGCGGATCCTCCGGTACCGATGCGAGCCACTGCTCGGCCCAGGTCGCTCCCATCGCGTGGGCCGGATCAGTCATTCCGACTACTCTGGCGTTGTCCTGCCGGTTCTGGAAGCGAACACTCTGGCTTCCGAGGAGGTAACGAAGGTGTACGAAGTCGAGGTCACCCACCGGGTCCTGGCGAACCGGCGACTCGCATGCGAGATCTACCCCGAGGTGTTCGTGGTCGACAATGGGGCAGTCGTTTCCACCTACGCCGGCCCTGCCAACGGTTACTGCCCGTGCGAGCCGGTGGAGCCGGAGGTCGACGAAGTGTTCGAGATGAGCGAGCGGCAACTGAAGGACGCCATTCGGTGGGCGACGTCGATCTACCGTCCGTGGAGATGATGTTGCACGGCACGTGTTTGCGCTGACTCTCCACCAGGCGTGCAGGGTGGATCAGCTCGGCGGCGCGAAGAATTCGAGCGCGATGTTGTCGGGATCGCGGAAGGACAGCCCGGAACCGTACGAGGCGTTCTTGATGTCCCCGTGTGGGATACCCAGCCTGTCGAGCCGGTCGCGCCACTTGTCGAGCTCGTCGGCGGTGCAACCGAACGCAATGTGGTCGAGCCCGGTGTTCCGTTCGTCGAAGGACGTCTGCGCCGGCGAACCGGGGTGGGTGTGCAGGCCGAACAGGGTGCCGCCGTCGAGTGCGAAGACCGCGTGGTGGAAGGTGCCCGATTCGTCGTCCTCGTCGAGGACGGGTGTGGCGTCGAAGAGGTTCGAGTACCAGGCCGTGCTTGCAGCCAGATCCGAGACGGTGACGGCGACGTGGGTGAGTGCGGGAAAAACCATGACAGTCTCCTCCGTTCGAGGCCCCTCCTCATCGTAGACCTCGATGCGGTGCTGCCGACCCCTGTCGGCGTATCCCCAAATGTTTCCGAGTGTTCTTCCTACGTTCGGTAACGTATTCCGTGCGAAGGAGATTCGGCCACTACCTTCCGTGGCCATGCCTTTGTCACGTAGATCGTTCCTTTCGGCCGGACTCGGAATCAGCATCGTCACCGCAGCCACCTCCGTCGGTGTCACCGGCTACGGGCGCGCCAGTGCACCGGGAGTGAAGGGCGACCCCTTCCTCCTGGGTGTCGCCTCGGGCGACCCGGCGCCGGACGGATTCGTGATCTGGACCCGCCTCGCGCTCGACCCGCTCGCCGAGGACGGATTCGGCGGCATGCCGAACCGTCCCGTCACCGTGCAGTGGGAGGTCGCGGAGGACGAGAAGATGACCCGCGTCGTCGCACGCGGTGAGGAACGAGCCGTCCCCGACAGCGCCCACTCCGTGCACGTCGAACTGTTCGGGCTGCGTCCGGGCCGGGAGTACTTCTACCGGTTCCGTACCGGCGACCACATGAGTGCGGTGGGGCGGGCGCTGACGACACCGTCGGCCACCGAGACCGCGGCGGCTCTGACGATGGCGTTCGCGAGCTGCGCGCAGTACGAACACGGCTGGTTCACCGCCTACCGGCGCATGGCGGAGGACAACCCTGATCTCGTTCTGCACCTGGGGGATTACCAGTACGAATACACCAGCGGCGGTTACACCAGCGACACCGGTCTCGTCCGCTCGCTCGACGGGCCCGAGACCGTCACCCTGGCGAATTACCGGCAACGTCACGCCCAGTACAAGGCCGACACCGATCTGCAGGCCGCGCACGCGATCGCGCCGTGGCTGGTGGTGTGGGACGACCACGAGGTCGACAACAACTGGGCCGGAACGATTCCGGAGAACACCGACGCCGCTCAGAGCAACGAGACCACCGAGAACTTCCTCGCCCGCCGCGCCGCCGCCTTCCAGGCCTACTACGAGAACATGCCGCTGCGACCCTCGTCGACACCGCGGGGGCACGACATGAAGATCTTCCGGCGGATCCGATGGGGGAATCTCGCCAACTTCCACATGCTCGACACCCGTCAGTATCGCGACGACCAGGCCGCCGGCGACGGGTGGAAGAAGAACGTCGCCGAACGTCACGACGAGGCACGAACACTCACCGGGACCGAACAGGAACAGTGGCTGCTCGACGGTTTCCGCACCTCCACCGCACAGTGGGACTTCCTCGGCCAGCAGGTGTTCTTCGCCGAACAGGACAAGGACCCGAGTCCCGACACCGACGAGGTGAGCATGGACGGCTGGGACGGGTATGCCGCGTCGCGACGGCGGATCACGCAGGGCTGGGTGGATTCGCCGGTACGCAACGCCGTCGTGCTCACCGGAGACGTTCATCGGCACTGGGCCAACGACATCAAGGTCGACTTTGCAGATCCCGACGCCCCGGTGGTGGGTTCGGAACTGGTGTGCACGTCGATCACGTCGAACGGCAACGGCACCGGCGCGACGCAGGTCGACCACATGCCGGCGAACCCGCACCTGAAGTTCCACAACGACCGGCGCGGCTACGTGCGTACCACGATCACCCCGGAGGCCGTGCACGCCGACTTCCGGGTGCTCGACTCGGTCACCGAACCGGACGCGCCGGTGTCGACGGCGGCGTCGTTCGCCATCGTGTCCGGACAGCCGGGTCTGCAGCCGCGTTCGTAACATTCTGGACGGTCGGTACTCGGTGACCGTTGCCGGTGGCCGCACCAGCACGATCATCAATCCCGGTGCGGGTGTGAGCCTGCTCGTCTCCGTCCCGAACACCGGCGCCATGGGTGCTCCGAGCTGGGGCACCAGCGGCTACATGTGGCTGCAGCCGTAGCCACCGGGCGGATGACTCAGGGGCGGGGGACGCGCGAGACGGGCCTGTGTTGTGCGCGGTGCAGTGCGCGCCGCAGTTCGTCCCGGTCGTCGAACACCTGCACCGTGTCCCCGGATACCAGGCGTGGCTCGCATCCGCGTCCGGCCACGACGACGACGTCTCCGGGACCGGTGTGGGCGACTGCGATGTCGAACGCGCGACGTCGGTCGGCTTCGACGACGACGCGGGCACTGCACGCCGCGAAGGCACCTTCGGCGACCGCATCCCTGAGCACACGCGGGTCCTCCGAGAGGGGACTGTCGTCGGTCACGACCACCACGTCGGCGTAGGTCGCGGCGGTGTGCCCGAGCGGAAATCGCTTGCCGGGATCGCGTTCTCCGGTCGCGCTGATCACGAGGACCAGTCGCCGCTCGGGGGCGAGCGACCGGAGGAAGGGCAACAGTTCGCGTTGCCCGGACGTGTTGTGCATGTAGTCCACGAGCGCGAGAACGCCTTCGCCGGTGTCGACACGTTCGAGCCGGCCGGGCACACCCGCTAGGGTTTCCAGACCCGCCGCGGCCTGCAGGACGTCGCCGTCGACGGCGGCCACCGAGGTGAGCGCCGTCAGCGCATTGGCCACCTGGTGGGGCCCGAGCAGCGACAGTCTCACCGGCACACTCCCGGCCGGCGTGTGCACCGTGAAGGTGGTGCCGTGGAGATCGCACCGGATCGCGTCCGCGTACACGTCGGCGCGGGCATCGCGGGTCGAATGCGTCCACAGCGGCACATCGACGGAGGCAGCCAGACGCCGGCCGTACTCGTCGTCGACGTTCACCACTGCCGTCTGCGTGCGGTCGGCGGTGAACAGTGCCGCCTTGGCGGCGAAATACTGCTCCATCGTGTGGTGGAAGTCGAGGTGGTCGGGCCCGAGATTGGTGAAGGCGACGGTACGGAACCGCACACCGTCGACGCGGCCCTGACTGATGCCGTGCGAGGACACCTCGAGCGTCACCGCCTGCACGCCCTGGTCACGGAACTCGGCAAGGGTGCGGTGCACGACCGCGGCCTCGGGGGTGGTGCGGGTCGCGGGTCGTGTGCCGGCCGGACCGCGCACGACGACCCCGCCGATCATGCCGGTCACCACGCCGGTGGCCGCGAGTGCGGTGTCGAGGAGATAGGTCGCGCTCGTCTTGCCGTTGGTGCCGGTGATGCCGTGGACCTGCAGGTCGTGGGAGGGATGCCCGAGTATCCACGAGGCCAACGGGCCGACCACCTCGCGCGGACGATCGACGACGAAGGCGGGCAGCAGGTGCGACGGCCGGTCGCTGAGCACCGCGACCGCGCCGTGGGTGGCGGCTTCGGCTTCGAACTCCAGGCCGTGAGCGTGGTGTCCGGGTAGCGCTACGTACAGATCGCCCGGCCGCACCGTGCGGGAATCGTCGCTGATGCCGGTGATCACGCGGTCGTGTCCGCCCTGCGGTCCGGATCGCAGGACATCGTGGAGGTGCTCGGCGACGTCGCGGACCTGGATCCGCCGGATGGGACGGCGAGGATCGTCCGGGTCGGTGTGCACGGGGGCGGATACCCGGTCCGGGGCGGAATGATGCGCCGCCGGTGACCGGGCTCCACCGGCGTGCTCCTCGCCCGCGACATGCGTCGGTCTCACACGGTTACCCTCGAAGGATGACTGCGATTCCGGATTTCCCCGTCGGCACGAACACCACGATATCCGGTCTCGGCAGTTCCTTCGCCGACGAATTGAGCGGATTGTCGGTGCCGTGGCAGGGCGCCGAGGCTCCCGACCCGGAACTGCTCGCGCTCAACGAGGACCTCGCGGTGTCGCTGGGACTGAACGTGGCGTCGCTGCGCAGCGCCGACGGGGTTGCCGTCCTGGCCGGCGCGGAGGTGCCGGCGGGTGCCAAGCCCGTCGCGATGGCCTATGCCGGACATCAGTTCGGCGGATACGCTCCGCTGCTCGGCGACGGTCGGGCGTTGTTGCTCGGTGAACTCGTCGACGCGGACGGTGGCCGCGTCGATCTGCATCTCAAGGGTTCGGGGCCCACTCCCTTCTCCCGGGGTGGGGACGGCTTCGCGGTCGTCGGGCCGATGCTGCGCGAGTATCTGGTGAGCGAGGCCATGCACGCGCTCGGCATTCCGACCACCCGTTCGTTGTCGGTGGTGGCGACCGGTCGGCCGGTCCACCGCGAGGGCGCCGAGCCCGGCGCGGTGCTGGCCCGTGTCGCGACCAGCCACCTGCGGGTGGGGACCTTCGAGTTCGCGGCGCGGCAGGGCGAGGTCGTGTGCGCGCTCGCCGACCACGCGATCGCCAGGCACTATCCGGATCTGCTCGACCTGCCGGAGACCGGTGAGAACAACCGCTACCTGGGCCTGTTCACCGCCGTGGTCGAGGCACAGGCGTCGCTGGTGGCGCAGTGGATGCTCGTCGGTTTCGTCCACGGGGTGATGAACACCGACAACACCACCATCTCGGGGCAGACCATCGACTACGGTCCGTGCGCCTTCGTCGACGCCTTCGATCCGGCGGCGGTCTTCAGTTCCATCGACCACAGCGGGCGCTATGCGTTCGGCAACCAGCCCGCCGTCCTGAAATGGAATCTGGCGCGCTTCGCCGAAACCCTGCTCAGACTCGTCGACTCGACTCCGGATGCGGCGATCGCCGCGGTCACCGCCGTTCTGGACAGCTTCGACACCCGCTACGAGCGCCACTACCGGTCCGGTCTGGCCGCCAAACTCGGTCTCCCGGAAGACTCTCTCGATCAGGAACTGGTCGACGATCTGCTGACGCTGCTGGAAGAGCACCGCGCCGACTGGACGGCGACCTTCCGTGCCCTCGCCGACGAACTGCGCGGCAATCCGGCACCCCTCGACGGACTCGTGCCGCGTGAGCGCTCGGCGCCGTGGCTCGAACGCTGGCACGCCGCGGCCGAGCGGGACGACCGGGCAGCGGGGGAGAGGGCGGAGGCGATGGACCGCGTCAACCCGCTGTACATCCCGCGCAATCATCAGGTCGACGCCGCGCTCAAGGCAGCGACCGGCGGCGACCTCGAACCGTTCGCGAAGCTGCTCGAGGTCGTCACACATCCCTTCGAGGCGCGTGCCGAGTGGGACGAATATGTCTCGCCCGCACCGCGTTCGTTCGCCGAGTCCTTCCGGACCTTCTGCGGCACCTGACCCCCCGATACTGACGAATCGAGACCGGTGTTGTTCGCGAATTCCCAACGGATTTCGCGAACAACACCGGTCTCGGTCAATTCTGGACCAGTCGGGTGTGGGTCGGACCGCGGTCGTCCCGATACTGGTCGCGGATGTGGCGTTCGTAGAGTGTGCCGTTCGGTCGCGCGGCAGGTTACGCACGAACTCGACTCCGGTCGGGCACTTGTAGGTGGCGAGTTCGCGTCGGCGGTGTATGAGCAACTCGGCCACGATCGCGTCGGAGGCGGCCTCGGGATCGACGAGCTGGACGACCGCTTTCACCGCCTCGCGGCCAGACTTCCGGCATCTGCACCGCCCGGCCGCAGTGCTCGGCGACGGTGTGCAGATGTACGGGATGGAGACGGTCAACGGGCGCGATGCCGTTTCTTGCGCTTCTTCTTGTTCTTCGCGCGCCGGCGAGCAGACGGCGGCTGCCGTCGGCCCGTCGACGCGGCGGCCTCGAGCGAACGTTGCATCTCCCGGCGCAGGCTGTCCATTAGTTCGGGTGAGCGGAGCAGGAAGGTTGCCTCCTGCAGCGCCGCATAGCGGTCCTGGGAGATCAGGACGCCCGTGCCGCGTTTGCCGACGATCTCGACGGCGACGGTGTCGTCGTTGACCTCACGGACCAGCTCACCGAGCCGCTTGCGTGCGGCTTTCACGGACACGGACGTTGATGGCACTCGCGGCGACTCCGATCTGTTCCCTCGACGCGGGCATCCTTTCATCACCGATGTCGGATTCGGGGACGGACACGACGGAAAGTCCCTTCGATGTCACAACGGACAGCCCGTTCGATGTCACAGAAGTGCGCGCACGGAGCGTGGCAGCGCGGTCGAGGACCCGGTGATCGGTGACGGGATCGGATCGTCGGCGACGGTCCGCAACGGCACCACTCCCGCCCACACGGAGTGGTCTTCACCGTCCCCGGGGTCCTCTCCCGGTCCGGCCGCCCGGACCTTCACGCTCACCTCGGTGAGCGGCACTTCCAGGACCGTGGTGGCGGCCAGTTCCTTCGGTGTCGGCGACCGGACCTCGTCCCACCGACCGGGAATCAGATGCTCCGTCACCACCTTCAATGCGTGTTCCTTCTCGCCCGGCGCGACCGGTGTGGCCACGCCGAACAGCACGGCACTGCGGTAGTTCATGCTGTGGTCGAAGGCCGACCGGGCGAAGACGAGCCCGTCGAGATGCGTCACCGCGACCGACACCTCGATCCCGGACCGCGCAGCGAGGAACATCCCCGCGCCGGTCGAGCCGTGCAGCAGCAACCGGTCCCCGTCGCGGCCCATCGCCATCGGCAGCACCACAGGCGATCCGTCGCGGACGAAACCCACATGCGCGATGCGGGCCTCGTCGAGAAGCCGGTGCAGCACCGCCGGATCGTCGGTGCCGCGTTCGGGTTTGCGGGTCAGGCGCGTGCGGTCGCTCATGGCACCGATCGAAGCAGTGCCGCCGCGGCCGGGCAACCGGATTCCGAATCGAGTAGTGCGCTACTCGCGACCGTCGACGATCGCCACCACAGACTTCGTGTACAGGCACGGAGTGCGACAGTCGATCGGACGACGGAGATGACGAGATGGACAAGATCGGTGACCATGCAATCGTTCTGGGCGCGAGCGTCGGTGGTCTGCTCGCGGCCCGCGCGCTGGCCGAGTCCTACAACGCGGTGACGGTCGTCGAACGCGACGTCCTCCCGTCCGGTGCGGAGAACCGTCACGGGGTACCGCAGGGGCGGCACGGCCACGGGCTTCTCGCCCGCGGCGCCCGCACCATGGACGAGTTGTTCCCCGGGATCCTCGACGAACTGATCGCCGACGGCGCACCGGTGATCGCCGACGGCGACCTGTCGGAGATGCACTTCGTCCTCGGTGGGCACCGGTTGGCATCCTCGGGTCGCTTCCGCGACCGTCGAGCCACCTACGTGCCGAGCCGTCCGCTGCTCGAACACCATGTCCGGCGACGCGTCCGCGCCATCCCGAACATCACCCTCCTCGACGGACACAACGCCGGCGACCTGACGACGACACCCGACCGCCGCCGGGTCACCGGGGTGCAGGTGGGCAGCCGTGAGGGTGTTCGGATCATGACGGCGGATCTGGTGGTCGACGCGATGGGACGGGGCGCCCGCACCCCGGCGGGTCTCGAGAAACTCGGCTACGGACGACCGGTCGAAGAGCACGTCGTCGTCCACGTCGTGTACCGCAGCCAGCTGCTACGACTCGCGCCCGGCACACCGATGGAGAAGATGGTGCTGATCGGTGCCGTACCGGGACGCCCCTCGGGCATGGCGCTGTTCGGCTACGAGAACGACACATGGCTGTTCACGGTCGCTGCGATGGCCGGTCGCGAACCGCCACCGAGCCTGGACGGCATGATCTCCGCCGTGGAGGCGTACGCACCCGACCACGTCGTGGCCGCGCTCCGGACCGCCGAACCCCTCGGCGAGGTGGCACAGCACAAGTTCCCGTCCAGCCAGTGGCGGCACTACGAGCGGATGCGCCGCTTCCCGGACGGACTGCTGGTCTTCGGCGACGCGATCTGCAGCTTCAACCCGATCTACGGTCAGGGCATGACGGTCGCCGCCGTCGAAGCGATGTCGCTGCGGGACTGCCTGCGGCGCGGCGAGGACGACCTGTCCCACAGGTTCTTCCGGGCCGCGAAGAAACCGATCGGTGCTGCGTGGCAGCTCGCGATCGGCTCCGACCTCGCGCTGCCCGAAGTCGAAGGACCCCGCAGCGTGCAGACGCGACTCGGCAACGCGTACGTGGCGCGGGTCCTGGCCGCGGCCGAGAACGATCCCGTGGTCGTCGACCGTTTCCTTCGGGTCAGCAGCCTGATGGATCCGCCCGGACATCTGATGCATCCCGCGCTCGTGGGCCGGGTGTGCGTGGGTAACCTCCGGCGACATCGGAGAAGCGCCGGCATGCCCGCTGGGGTCGTCGATCGTCGGACGACATTTGTGCCCGCACACCGATGAGTTCGCCGTTCGTTCCGGGTCCGCCTTGTCGAGACCCGGACGAAAGGCTGCCACCATGCGCAAGGTCATCCTGTCGGTCATGACGACCCTCGACGGCTTCACTGCGGGACCGAACGGAGAACTCGATTGGATCGATGTCGAGGACGACGACCTCGACGAGCACATGGCCGACGTCCTCGCCGGCATCGACGGCATGTTCTTCGGCCGCGTGGCCTACGAACTGCTCGCCCAGCACTGGCCCGCCGCGGAACACTCGACCAGAGCGGTCGAGGCGCGGCAGGCACGGCTGATGAACACATTGCCGAAGTACGTGCTCTCCCGATCGGCGATGGCGACCGATTGGGGACCAGCGCAGCGGATCGGTGACGACCTGCCCCATGAGGTCGCGCAGCTGAAGGTGGGGACCGGCAACGACCTGGCCCTGTTCGCCGGAGCCGGCGCGATCGCCGCATTCGCGGCGCACGACGTGATCGACGAGTACCGCCTGATGATCTTCCCGGTGCTCCTCGAGAAAGGAATCCCGCTTCCGTCCCTGGGAAGCCGACGACTACGTCTGGCGGAGACCACGGTCTTCGACCGGTCGGGTGTCGTACTGCTCCGCTACCTTCCCGCAGCGGAACCTATTGCACAGGGGTTCTCCGACGGGTAGAAGTGTCGGATGCCCAGCACGCTCATCGAGGTTCGCACCCGCCACGACCGCGAGGTCGAGACCGGCATGATCGACGCCGTCCACGACGCGCTCGTCGCCGCCTTCCGGATTCCGGAGGCCGACAAGCACATCCGGCTCGTGGTTCACGAACCCGAACGCTTCGCGGTGCCGCCGACCCTGACATCGCCCGAGCTCTACACCCTCGTGATCGTCGACTGCTTCGCCGGGCGCAGCGTGGACGCCAAGCGGCGCCTCTACCGCGAGATCACCGAGCGGCTCGGCGCATTCGCGATTCCTGCCGACCACGTGACCGTGATCGTGCGCGACATCCCGACCGAGAACTGGGGGATCCGCGCCGGGCAGGCCGCGTGCGATGTGGATCTCGGATTCACCGTCGATGTGTGAGGACTGCTCTTACGGAGAGAACTGCGCGTTCGGGAGGGTGGAGGGTTCGACGGATCCGAGGTCCTCGACCACATCCCACAACGGGTCGTCGAATCCGATGTCGTAGGTACAGTCGGCTTCCCGCGGGTCGGGCACGAACGCCCACAACAGTGCACCTGCGGTGCCGGCGGCGCGTTGGCCCTCGATCTTCGTGGTGATGTGGTCGGCGCGGTCACCGAGCGACCCGCAGGACCCGGCGAGCTCACCGATCTCCGCCACGAGCAACGGCTTTCCGACGGCTGCGGCCTGCGCGACCCGCCGGGCGAGACCGTTCCACTGATCGCCGGGCAACGGCACGCCGTCGGCGCCGTAGTCGTGGTACTGCACGGCATCGACATAGGGGGAGGCGCTGACGAACTGGTATTCGTCACCCTGGGTGCCGCACTGACCGCCCCCGGTGTAGCCCGCGGTGATCAGGGTGCGGGGGTCGACGGCGCGCAGTTCTGCACCAACCGTGTCGAAGAAGTCGCGCAGCACCTGCGCGGCGCCGGGTTCGCACGACCGGGTCCACCAGTGGCACGCGGCGTCGGTGCACGAACTTGTCTCCGGCTCGCCGACCAGTTCCCACGCTGCGAGGGATGGGGAGTTCCGGTAGCGGGCGACGGCGGTGTGCATCCAGTCCCGGTAGCTCATCACCACTCGTTCGTGTCCCGGGGTGAATTCGGTCCACCCGTCGACGTACCATTGCCGTCCCTTGAATACCTCGTCCTCGCATGCGCCGTCCTGCGGTGCCAGGACCGGCAGCAGCATCTGATCGTGCGCTTCGGCCGCCGCGAAGACCGCGTCCATCGGTCCGAAGTCGAGTTGCCCGGTGAACCGGTTGACGGCCAGCGCCTGGAAGAGGTTGAAGCGGGTGAGCGAATTCGGGGGCAGTGCGCCGAAATAGGCGTCGAGGTCGACCATCGCTCCGCATCCCCAGTTCACCGACCAGTCGGTGGCGAGCTGGTAGGCGTTGAACCCGGTGGGCCACCAGGCCCGACCGTCGAGCGCGAAACCGTCCGGCGACGCGGTCACCCGCGCGCCGGGCGCCGGTGCCGCTGCCGCGGGGCTCGTGCCCAGCAGCAGCCCGACCACGGTTGCGGCGCCGACGATGAGTCTGGATACCCGAAGCCTCGTCATCTTTCGGATCGTAGGACCGCGGCGCAGGTGAGAGCCCCGATCGAGGCGTAACACGCCGTAGTGACCGTCGTCACGATCAGGTGAACTCGAGGGCTCCTTCCACCGGGCGTGTGACCCGTCGGGTGCGCGGGGATCCGAGCGCGCTCGCCAGATCCGACCCGTCGTGCTCGGCGAGCAGTTCGCCACCCGACCACACCAGCAGCGTCGTGGCGACGGTGTGCTCGGCCACCGAATGCGACAGATCGTAGTGCGCACAGCCCGGCACGCCGGCATAGGTGATCCACAGGTCGAAACCGGTCATGAACAGATCGAGGTCGAATTGCACGGACAGGCCGAGCAATTCGCTGCGACCGGTGTCATCCACACCGGCGAAGGCCTCGTCCAGGGCGAGCAGACGCGGCGCATGCGGGTCGGCGGAATCGAGCATCACGTGCGCCGCGGCGAACAACGGCAGGTGCAGGGAGACGGACTGCTCGCCACCGGACAGCGCCGAGTGCCGCGCCGGGGTGAGTCGGTCCTCGCTGCCGTCCGCGCCGACGAGACTGAACGAGAACACTCGCCACCGGCGGTAGTCCAGCGTCGCGGCGAGGATCTCCGGGTACGACCGTTCCGGGTGCGCGGCGCGCTCCGCGCGGATCCGTGACGCGAAATGTGCGCGGATCCCCGCGAGATCCTCCGGCGCCAGTATCGACGCGTCGCGGTCGAGGAGCTTGCACACCGCGCGGGCCGGCTCGTCGAGATGGTCGGCGAGCACCCAGTGCACCCCGATGGTGTTGCCCGAGGACATGTGCCGTTGCCGCATCTCGGTGCCCATCCGGGCGATGAGGTCGCGGGCGTCGACGGTGCGCTCGTGGATCTGCTGCGCGAGACCGGTGAGCAGCGCGTCCTCGAGGATGCGCCGTTCGGAGTCGGTGAGCAGGGTTTCCTGTTCCTGCCGCGCCCGGGCGATGCGCTGCGCGAATGCCGCGACGGACGTGTAGCCCTGTTCGTCCTGCACCTGCACGACGGTGATGCCGTCGGCGGCGTCCCAGTGCAGCCGGTAGTCGCGGCCTCGGGCGAGTTCGGCGTCGAACTCCTGCAGCGCGGAGGTCAGTGCCGAGGCAGTGGACTTGCGGGTGGACTCGGAGGCTGTGATCGACTCGGTGGCGGCGTCGAGTGCCTGGAACAGTGCGAGGACCTCGGTGGGCAGCACGTCGACCGTGTCGTCGGGGAACTGCCGGATCCGGTAGGCCAGTTGATCGGCGTCGAGCCACGCGCCGGCGCTGGACGGCCACACGTGCTCGCTCTCCACACCGAGCAGGGTCAGCAGGTCGCGCCGGGCGAAGGGCACCAGGGCATCGGCGTCGGCGCGGGCCTCGGTGAGCGCCGACCGCAGCGTCTGCTCGGCGCCCGTGTGGGCGGCCTCGGCCTTGCCGATCCGTTCCAGCGCCGACTCGTGGGCCTTGCGCGCGGTCCGCTCGGCGGTCTTCGCCGCCTCGATCCGGCGCCGGGCCTCGTCGAGCTGGGCATCGATCCGGTCGGCGCTCGCCCCGATCGACTCGCGGAGCGTCTCGAGCTTCTGCTGCTCGTTGGCCAGCGTCTCGGCGTTCTCCGCCGCGAGCTCGGCCGCGTTCTCGGCGGAGACCCGCGCCTCGTCGAGCCGAACATCGGTGTCGCGGAGTCGATCATCGCAGGTGACCTGCTCGCGCAGAGCGCGCTGCAGGGCCTGACCCTGTGAGCGGAAGTGCCGCACGGCTGCGTCGAGACTGTCGAGTTCCGTCGCGGTGAGCGGCGCCCGGTGCCGGCCGGCCGTCGACCGCAGGTGCTGTTCCATGGTGGCGACCGCGGCGATCGTCTGGTCCAGGTCGCGGTCGGCGGCGGCCGCGGATTCGGACGCGGTCCGCAGCGCGCCGGCGCATTCGGTGACCTTGCGCAGCGCCGCGAGCACGGATCCGGTGCGCGGCAACGACTTCACGGCCTCGTCGAGTGCGGTGAGCCGGTCGCCGATCTCGCGATCCTGCTCGCGCAGCGACTCCACGTCGGCTCGGCACTCGGCGATGGTGGTCTCGAGTTCGACGATGCGACGCTGCCGACGCCGGGCGCGGGCGGTGGCTCCGATGAACTCGGCCTGCTCCTTGATATGGCGACCGAGCTGCACCCCCTGCCGGAACCCGCCGTGCGTATCCACCGACACCCGCGCGTCCGGACCGGGATCGGTGGCCCACGCGATCGACGACAGCACCGCGGCGACCCGTTCCTCGGGGACGGTCGTATCGGGTTCGGGAACGAGCACATCCGCGAGCGTGGGACCGCTCGGCCGGTGCTCGGGCGCCAGCGGCACCAACAATTGCTCCGACTCGATGTCCGGCAGGTCGCCGTCGGTGATCCACCCGTCGAGCAGATTCGCGGCCTGCAACGCCGCTTCGATACCGGCGGCGTCCTGCGCCGAGACGTCGTCGCGGAACCGGACGAGCTGCCACAGCGGCGCGCCGACGAGATCGTCGCGGCTGCCGGTGCGGGCCGGGAAGGTCGGGGGAGCGTCGTCGCTTTCGGCTGCGACGGCGGTGCGTTCGGCCTCGAGTTCGGCGATCCGGGTGCCGAGCGATTCGATCTCCGAGCCGCACACGCGACGCCGGAACCGCAGGTCGTCGAGCACGGGCCCGGTGTGCTCGGCGAACACCGCCGCCGGGGACGGGGCATCGTCCTGACCGACGGTGCCGAAGGCGGTGTCGAGCGCCTCGAAGACCGGGGTGGACAGGCCCACGGCCGCGAAGGTCTCGGCGCGATCGGACCACCACCGGCCCAGCTCGGCGGCGACCTCGCTGC
>NZ_JBKFBA010000049.1:0-28019 GCF_053345925.1 Rhodococcus sp. C26F | reverse complement strand
CGTCGAGTGGGTATCCACCGGGCGGAGGAGCAGCGATGAGCGCGGTCACGACGAATCAACCTCTCGGCACCCCCACCTGGATCGACCTGGGCATCCCGGATCTCGACCGGGCGATGGCCTTCTACGGGTCGGTCTTGGGGTGGGAGTTCGACGTCGGTCCCGAGGAGTACGGCAGGTACACGATGTGTCTGCTCGGCGGTAAGAAGGTTGCCGCGCTGATGCCGAATCTCGATGAGAGCGCGACCGAGTTCTGGTGGAACGTCTATCTGGCGACTGACGATGTCGATGCGACGGTCGCTCGGTCCGTGGCCGCGGGCGGCACGTTGCTGACGGAGGCGATGGACATCGCCGACCAGGGTCGGATGGCGATGGTGCGGGATCCGTCCGGTGCGCAGTTCGGCCTGTGGCAGGGACGGGCACACGTTGGCTGCGAGCTCGTGAACGAGCCGAACACGTTGTTACGCAACGACTTGGTGACCCCGAATCCCGGACCGGCGCGGGAGTTCTACGCGGCGGTGTTCGACTTCACCCTGGATGGGAATGACGACCTGCCCGGCGTGGACTTCACCTTTCTGCGCAGACCGGATGGGCACGAGATCGGCGGCATCGTGGGCGATGCGTCCGCCTCGGCGTCGTCCTGGGGCACGCTCTTCCAGGTCGTCGATGCCGACGTGGTCGTCGCCGCGGCCCGGGTCGGTGGGGGTACCGCGGACGATCCGGTGGACATGCCGTACGGGCGGACCGCGGAGGTCACCGATCCGTTCGGTGCGAAGTTCACGGTGGGTTCCCCGCTGCGGGGTGTACCGGGATAGGCGCTCCCGTCGGGCTACCCGCCGACAGTCGGTGCGTGCTCGGTGGCGCCGAGCGAGTGTTCGGTGATCGTGCATCTCGGCGCGGCGTTTCACCAAGTACCTGTATTTTGGCGGGGTTCGAGCGCCGGATCACCCATTGTTGGTCCTCGGCAGCCCCGGTTGCGGCCGCGTAGCATCACGGCTTCTTCTGTCCGGCATCTCATGCTCGTCCGTGGCATCGACACAGCCTTCTGAGGTAGGGACGGTGCGGTGCGGAGGTACCGAGACCTGCTTACCGTTTTCGCCGGTTCATTGCCGATGAAAGAGTGTGCATCGAGGTTGTTCATCGCACAGCTCATTTCTTCACCGGTCAGGGCTCGGGCGGGATTGATGGCGGTCGAGGACGGTGCGGGCCAGCTCGGCGACCTCGAGGTTCATCTGCTGCGAGGTGCGGCGCAGCACATCGAACGCCTCGTCGGCGGACAGATTCTGCAGTCCCATCAACAACCCGACCGCGGTGCCGATCTCGCGATTGTTCACCAGTCCGGTGCGTAACGAGGCGATGTCCTGTTCCCGATGGACCGCGGTGGCAGCGACCGACGCGAACGCCGCCAGCACACTGGCCTGCCCGGCGGCCTCGGCGGTGAACGCACCGGCGGTGGTGGAGAACAGATTCAAAGCCCCGACCTTGCTGCGGTCGATGAGCAAGCGGAAGGCCATCATCCCGCGCACCGGGGTGGTGTCGAGCACCTCCTGCGCCAGCTGGGGCCAGGACGCTCCGGTCCGCAGGTCGGCGTCGATCTGGGGGAGGTGTTCGTCGATGGCGTCCACACAGGGGCCTTGCCCGAGTCGCCGTTCGAGCTCGTCGATGCGCGCAGCGATATCACTGGTGGCCGCCACGGTGACGTGCTGTTTGCCGCGGCGCAGCATCAGGCTCGCGTGATCACAGTCGGGGATGAGAGGCTGCTCCATCACTGTGTCCTTCACTGTGACCGCTGAGATGTCCCGCCATGATCGCACCTGCGCCTCGAGGCGGATCGGACGGCCCCTCGTGCCGAACCTCCCCTGTCGGCCCCCACTGCGCATGCCCCTGAGACCGGGCAGGCCACTCGGTGGGGCCGACGACCAGTACATCCCGTGCTCGACGTACTCGATGTATCCGACCGGATCGACCCTCGCTCGTCGTGGATGCGGCGGTACACCGGTCCGAGGTGATTCTCCTGGGCCCGAGCACACCAGGCGGAAGCGGTCAGGCGCCTTCGCGGTGTTCGAGTCCGACCGCGGCCCGCAGTTCCTCGCAGTCGATCTGCAGTCCGGGGTGTTCGCGGGAGAGCTGCGCCATCAGATCGGCCAAGCCGTCGGCGATGGCGTTGAGCTTGTGCTGGATCGCATCGTCGGCGCGTTTCTGAGTGTTCTGTAACAGAGCGACGAGAAGGAACGTGACGATGGTGGTGAGAGTGTTGATGATCAGCTGCCAGGTGTCGATGTTGTCGAGCAGCAGAAACGACGGTGCCCAGACCAGCACCAGCAGCACGCAGAAGGCGAAGAACGCTGCGCGGGAGACCAGGGTGTCGGCGCGGGTGGCGAAACGGTCGAACAGCGACAACCGTCCGCGCACCTCGGAGGGCAGCGTCACAGGGGATTCGGCGCGGCGGCCGGATGGGTCGACCATGATTGGGTACCTCCTTGCGGCCCGGACCGTCGGGCCTGTCGAGGACCACATACCCGGTCGTTCGCTAGAGAAACGTTCCGGTGTTCTCGGTCCGGGCTGGGCGTCCGGTCGACGGGGGAGCGTGCGATGTCGCGGAACCGGCGCGGAAGTGCCGATCACAGCCGGCGTGCCCGGCAGCGTGGTGCCCGTTCGGGCTCAACCCCGCGTCGAGTTCCACCTCTCTTGGCCGTCCCGAAAGGCGCGGTCGTTGCTGCACTCGATGCCGGTGTGCTCGACGAACAACGCGACGCGGCCATCGTCGGGAGTGATGGAACCGAAGCCCTTCTCACAGTCGAACCACTTGACCACGCCGCGGGCCCCAGACACGACGCCCTTCCTCGATTTCCTCCGAGTCGATGTCTGATAGTGCCACTGCTCGGTTCCGGGGCAGAAGGCATTCGGTGACGGCGCAACGATCGTCGCCGACGGAGGAGTGCGCTCTGCTCTGCTGTTACCGGCTGTTCATTCGTCTCGGCCGGTCATTTCAGGCGATCTCGAGCACCCCGAGCCGCAGCCCCGGATGTCGAGGTCGACGAGACCGGCACCAGGGCGTGGCACCGCGGGAGGCCGGCGGACCTCTTGTGCAACAGTGCACGCGCACAACGTCACTGCCGGATTTCGTCGATTTGCTCGCTCGGGCCGGCCATTGGGGTAGCGCGACAGTGGCTGCCCTCACGTCCTTGTGCACGAACGGTCCGGCTCGTGGGGTCATACGTTTTCGCACTCTCCACGTCGTGGAGTGGCAGCGGGCTCTCGTGTTCCTCGCGAATCCGGATGACACGACCGAAAACGAAGGCAACGAAGGCGGACAGCCCGAGCCACACGATGATCAGCCAGAAGATCCAGTTCACATCGTGGGTAACGACCCGCGTCGACCTCTTGTTACCGGCCAGTAGGAAACTCACCCGTGATTTCACCCGGTGCAGTCGAGAAAAGGCGGCACCGCCGGCTGCGCTGTTGAACCAGCGGCGCCTCACCGCCCGCCGACCCACAGGGCCGGGCGCGGCTGTCGGCAGCGGTACCCGTTCGTCGGTCCCATAATCCGAGGCGTCGACGGTCCACCCCTGATGCACTCGCTGATTCCGCTGCTCGGCACGTCATGCGGTGGCCTACGGAACCGGTGCGAGTATGACGTCATGGCAGTCCCGACCGTAGCCGCGCCGACCACGCGCATGCTGCCTCGTTCGAGCGTTACCTGCACGCCGAGATCGAAGGTTTGCCCGCACCATGGGCGACGAACACGCCGATCTCGAGTCCACGCTCGAGGTCGTCACCAGCACTGCGGTCAAGCTGATCCCGGGGGGTGGAACATTTGCCGAAAGGTGGATTGAAGGAGAGGCGTCGGTGCGTCGGAAAAATATCGATCGTACGAGATTTGTGAAGCAGGTCACTTATTTTCTTCGGGATGGCGGTTATTCATCTGTTTCGGTGGGTAGCCAGATATCAGTCCAGAAAGTCCGGGCGACCCGGGACGAATAGGGCCGGGTCGATTCGACACGAGGAGAAAACGATGACCGAGATCCTGAGTGCTTTCATCGAGAACTTCAATGTCGTCCTGCAGACCCTGTCGACCGGCAGCGCGGACCTGATCGACACCGTGGTCTGACCGGGGCCGACCGGGAAGATCGGAGGGTTCTTCCCGAAAGTTCCACTGCCCCTGAGGAGATCTGCCATGTCGGCCCCGCCGACATGGCAGATCTCCTCCCGGCACTGTCGGCCGATCGTCGTAGCCCGGACGGCAGAAGGGGTGATCACCGCATGGAGTATCGACTTTCCGACTGCGGGGGCAACGGCGAATACTTGAGAATGCGCATGCATAAAAGCGGCGTGTGCTATTGATGCGCTCGCACACGTCCTGGCCACGTCTTCCACAGGATTCACTCGGTGAATTAGTCGGCGGCGCGATACCTCGGAGAGACGCCGTGATAACGAGACGTTCGGCTTCATTGGTTCCCGGTCGACGGGTGTTGGGCGGGAGTACTTTGCTTCTGAAAGGTCCATTGAACCGGGGTGATGGCATGTCCCGGATGGGCTGCTACCTGGCAATGTCCGGCTTGTCAGTGGTCGGGGTGCGCCGGCGTGGTGTGCGCAGGTCGGTGCGTGCGCCGCGGCCGGGGTCGGTTGCGGGCCCCTTCCCGGCTGGGCAGCTCCCGGCCGTCGGGCAGGGTCGGGTCCCAGGCGTCGAGGGAACCGGAGGCAAGGCGGATGTCGGCGCGGCGGAACAAAGTGACCGCGGCGGAGAGACTCTGCAATGCCTCGGCCATGCTCACCCCATCGATGCGTACAAACTTAGATGAGCAAATCTACTTTATCTTGTATTTGCTGGTAAGAGCGTACAAAGGGCAGTGTTCGACCTGGACGCTGGTCGACTCGAGGCAGCTATGACCGCGCGCCGAGCGGCAGATGGCTCGCGCCGGCGTACGTCCCCGCGACGGATTGCGACCTCAGGTTTCAGGCGGGGTAGCAACTCGTGGTGCTCAGCGAGCTCAACGCCATTCCACCGTGGAGTGCTGCCTAACTCGTGCTCACGATCGCCCCTGTTCCGAAGGACGTCATGTCGAGGGGTGACGCTGCAGTGACGGCTGGGTGGCGGCGTCCTTTCCGCGTTGCCATGTCCTTGTCCTCCGCGACGTCGGTGGAGGTGCTTGGATGCGTCGCCAGATTTCTGCTGCTGCACTTTGGGCTGACGACAACAGGCGCCTGTCACCGACGCGAGCGGACGGTCCGAAGACCGAGAGCGCGGCCGCCTGCGAACTTTCGACCTGGCCTATAGGCACTGCAACGCAACCGAATCCTTTCATGCACTGTTCCTGGTCGTAGACCAGACGGGTTTGCCGCACACGTTCGGCCTCGGGGGAATCGATGCCCTGCGCAGCCAGCAGTGCCCTGCCGATAGTGGACGAAGCAGCGGGAAGCCGTTTACCTACCCGCGAGTTCGATGCGGCCGACCCGCCGCCGCCGACTGCTTCGAGATAGACCGCCTCGTCACCGTCGAGGATGCCCAAGTGCACGATGCAACCACTGGTGCGGTGCAGTCGGTGCAGAGTAGGCAGAGCGGCTCGTCGCAACATGTTCTGTTGCGCGGCGGCGGCGCCGAGCTCGATCATGCGCAGCCCCAGCCGGTAGTTCATACCGTCGCGGTGTACCCATCGCAGCTCGACGAGCTGTTCGAGCGCGCGGTGGACAGAGGTGCGCGACAATCCGGTAGCAGCCACGATTCGGGACAGAGTAAGGCGTTCCGCGTTCTCCAGGGCGGAGAGAATGAGCGCGGTGCGCTGCATCGTTCCTCTCGGAACAGTCTGCGGGTCATCGATGTGCATCCGGTCTCCTGTGTCGTCCTCACCGTCTTCGTAGCACCCCGGCAGAGTGCCGATGGGCAAACTTCCGGACACCGGGAAAACACCTGTCGAGGACAGCCTCGGTTCCTGTGTACTTCACCTATGGCCAACCCCGTATGCTCGCGTCCCGGACCTCTACTGCAGGGGCGGCGCACTCTGGTGACGGGAGGGTCCGGCGGGATCGGGGCATCGATAGCGACGATGTTCGCCGCACACGGAGCCGACGTCCTGGTCGTCGACGTCGACCCGAGTGCCGACTTCGACTTCGACAGGGCCGCAGGTGGCTCCATCCGAATGGTGAAATGGGACGTCCGTTCGGCTGCGTGCGCCCCCGAGATCATCGACCATCGACCGGATGTGCTCGTCAACAACGTCGGCCACTATCTACAGCCGCCGCACCCTTTTGCCGACAACGACCCGTCGCTGTGGAGCGAGTTGCACGAAGTGAATCTTGCTCACGTCCTGCGCCTGACGCACGTACTACTTCCAGGCATGACCGAGCGCCGGCACGGTTCGATCATCAACCTCACCACGGTCGAGGCGCATCGGGCAATTCCCGGTCACGCTGTCTACTCCGCGTACAAGGCGGCGCTGACGCAGTTCACTCGATCACTCGCCGCTGAGGTCGGACCAGGCGGCATCAGGGTCAACGCGATCGCCCCGGACCTCATCGATTCCGTACAGGTTCCATACGACCGGCTCGTGCCGGACGAGGATCGAGCACTGTGGCCCACCTGGTCACCGCTCGGTGGTCCTGGCCGACCCGAGGACGTCGCTGGTGTGGCTCTGTTCCTGGCCTCGGACCTGTCGCGTTTCGTCACCGGCGGCACGATCCACGTCGATGGCGGTACCCATTCGAGTGGGGGGTGGGTTCCGCGACAGTCCGGCGGTTGGACCAATCGCCCCCGCAACCCCTGATTCGTTCCACAACTATGAAAGATGCAATACATGAAGATCCTGCTCCTCGGTGGTACCGGCATGATCGGCACTCACGCAGCACTGCTTCTCCGCGAGCACGGCGATGACGTCACAGTCGCCGCTCGTGGACTACTGGCCGATGATTCTCCGGTCGCCCAGTTTCCGCTTCTCGTCGGCGATTACACCGTGCCCACGTTCACATCGGAACAACTCGCGGGTTTCGACGGCATCGTCTTCGCGGCCGGACAGGACCCGCGACATCGCACGGACGGAGGCAAGGACGCATCGTTCTGGGAGACGACGCAAAGCGTTGGTGTGCCCCGATTCGCCGCCCTCGCCAAGCAGGCCGGAGTGAGTCGCTTCGTGCAGATCGGCAGCTACTATCACCACCTGCAGCCGGCTTTCGCCGACACCAACCCTTACGTGGCAGCACGCCAGGCCGCAGACGAGGGCGCGCGAGCGTTGGCCGACGATTCGTTCACTGTGTGCACCCTCAACCCGCCCTCGATCATCGGGGCGATACCAGGCGCTTCGGCGCGCCGCTACCGGCGAATGGTGTCCTGGGCGGCCGGTAACGAACCGGCCATCCCGGACTTCGCTCCCGCCGGCGGCACCAACTACATGTCGGCGCACTCCCTCGCCCAGGCGATCCACGGTGCTCTGCACCGAGGTGAATCCGGCAGGGCGTACCTCGTCGGTGATCAGAACCTGTTGTACAGGGAGTTTTTTCAGCTCATGGTTGATGCTGCCCGCGGCAATCGCGTCATCACCGAGCGTGACGATTCGCACCCGTTCCTGCCCGACGCTGCGATCGTGCAGGGCAGAGGTAACCGGCTGTCCTACGAGCCTCCGGCCGAAGAGGTGCAGCTTCTCGGATACGATCGCAACGATTGTGCTCGTGCCGTGGAAGAACTCGTCGAGGTTGTCATGGCTGCCAGTCGCTGAATCAGGGATCTCTCTCGCTGGCCGACGCTTGTTCGGTTTCAGGGTTGGGTCACTTCGGTTGCGACATCGGCGTGCACGAGAAGTCGGCGCAGCCTCTTGCACGCAGCGGGATCGATACGCGAAATCCGCTGATCGATCGCGGTCGATGTTCGCATCGCTGTGGTGCTCGTTTCGCGTTCATTGTGGTACCGGCTGGGGCGGCACCGGGACTCGAGAGCGGGCCTGACATGGGCGACGCGGTCCGCGAAAGACAAGGCGAATTCGTCCGCGGTATCGCGGTGCCCGAGGATGAGACCACCGCGATTCGTGGGCGCGTACGCGTTTCGGCGCTCGTCCAGAATAGTGGGAACAGTTCTGCGTTGCCGGGCACAGTCCGGCTATCGGCGGATGCGCTTGGAGGCTCGGTGAGAGATTCCAGAAAATTTTGGCTCGCGGGCGAGGTTCGACTGGCGTGGTGACGGCGATGTAGTCCGTGGTGGCGGGTGTCGGCTACGACCCGTTTGAAGTAGCAACCGTACAGGCCGCGCCCTGGCAATGGACGAGTCGGAGTCGACAGGGGCGTACTGGCTCGGTTCGAATCGTGTTCTGCTGTTCCCGTTCCGGTATGTACCCGTCTGGATGTCGTTCCAGACAAGATATTTCGCGCGGGTGCAATGTCCGAACGGCGCCGGCTTATGGTAAGGCGGCGCGGGTCAGGTGGTAGGCACGGTGACGGGGTGGTCGTCGATGAGGTCGACGATCAGTTCACGGCGTGCGATTTGCCAACGACCGTCCACATGCCGGTAGGTGTCCTGATAGCGGATGGCGATCGCGTTGTCACGCATTCCGTCTCGGCTCTGGTACAGGTGATGTGCGAGGCAGTACACCCATCCGGTGGCGGTATCACCGGTGACGTCGATTACTCGCTGATGCACAGCGTGGTGGGTGGCGTGTAGGTGTGCGGTGCCATCCAGCACCATTCTCACAATCGCGTCACGACCGACGGTGATCACCTTACCCGCGCCTCGGGTCACTGCGGGGGACTGGACGAACTCGGCGTCCGCCGTGAACAAGTCAGCTAGAGCGGCGGGGTTGCGGTTATCCACCGCCACCGAGTACCGCCCCGCCAGATCCCATGGGTCGTTCATTCATTGGAGTGTGGGGCATCGGACCCTGTTGTCGGCGTAGAAGTCCGCTGAGTGGAATCGCGAATGATGTGTAGGTTCTCGCCGAACTTGTCAGTAGTGCAGCGCGTGGACCTGCGGATTCTCCTCATCGTGTCAGTGCCTGATTGTCACAAACTTGTCGGAATCCTCAGCCTGGTCGCTATTCCCTTAGCCGATCCGCTCCGGAACGGGCGCCGACTGGCGTCTTGCCTGAGGTATCGATGCAGCTCTGGTCCAGGTGATGGTTCCGTCGTCGGGACAAGTGCTGTGGCCGGCTTGTCACGCTGCGTCGGCTCGGGGCGATACCTGAATCATGAGGGTGAGGAAAGCCGCGATAGGTGTCAGTGCTCTTGTCGCGATCGCCACCGTCGCTGGCGCCTGCTCACCCGCCGATGACACCGAATCGCGCCATCAGACCATCTTCGTCCAATCCACTCAGTTCGCCCCGCCGCCGGCGCCGATCACCGATCTCGTGCCCACCACCGAGCAACTGACCACCCTGTACAACGCCACCACCAACTACTCGATACGCGAGGATGACCGCGCGCGACTCTTGGATGGTCCCAGTGACCAGACCCGGCCGATCGCACGGGCCTGGGGGGCGCAGCCCTCACCCCAATACATCCGGTTCACCGATGTGGAACTTGTCGGCCCGGACATGATCAACGCAACTGGCCAGGGTCATCTCGAAGGCATGGCCCTTTACCCTGTGGGGCCGATCTCCTTCGTGCGTTCCGACAATCAGTGGAAGCTATCCCGAGCCTTCGTCTGTGACGGGTTGCTTCTCGCCGCACCACAAGTCTGTGACTAACGGCCCGTTTCAGAATGAGGCCCTGCTGCTGCCGGGATGTTCCGAGCGAGCGTCGAAGAGGTCAAAGGTCGCGAGGGCACACGAAGCGTCGTCTACCGTGTGCACAACTGCACATCTTGCGGGCGCACGAGTGAGGAGCTCAATTTCGGCACGGCGGACTGGTGCCCGAGCGGTGTACGAGCGTCCCGGTGACGGACCGGTCAGCAAGAACGTCATGGTGCTGGACTACGGGCCCGTCGAGGAGCGCGACCTCGACCTGATCGAAGCGATGCACGTGCCCAACCTGGTCTGGGAGGACGACTGAATCATCTGGCCCGCAGAGCGGCCGGCGGCGACAACTTCTGTCCCATAGGGGGATAGGGGAGAGGTTCTCGTGGACTACCGGCAAACCCACTCTCACGATCAGGTCTGATCGCCGTGCTGTTCTTCGGCTTCCATGCCTGCCGGGAATCGCAGCGCTGACAATCGCCCCAGCGAAGCGAGCCCTGGCCGTCCAAGTGGATGACCAGGGCTCGTTCGTCGGGGTCAGCTGTCCGCTGGGTCTTTCATCGGCAGTTTCTGGTGGCGAGTTCTCCGGCCCGAGCGGCGGCCCTCATCTCCATTGCCTCCGCGCGTAGCGACTTTGAGGCCTGCCGGGTTACGCAGCGCTACACCCCTGCGGCGATTCGACCGACTCGGTCGCTGCCTGGAACTTGGAGGCGCCGCGAGAACGTCGTCCATTCAATGCCTTTTGTCCAAAACCAGCCGATGCACTCCCGTCTCGATCAGTTGATCGGTGTTTCGTCGGCAGGCGAGGCGGCTTGCGGCCGGTATGTCGGGCGCACGCCGCCGCTGTCGGTTACGGGTCTGTCAGGGGCGACGATTGCTTCAGCCGGCCGGGTCTCGGTACATGACCATGCCCGCGTGATACAGGACGTCGGCGCGGAACTCGCCGTCGGCGGAGAAACCGGTGTCGTCGCGGTAATAGATCATGGTGCCGTCGATCCGGTAGTCGCCGGTGTAGGCGGCCTCCCGGTTCCCGCGGGCCTCGACGTATCGCCCCTCCGGGAGGAGGCGTTGGCGGATGTTCCCGTCGGCGGTCACCCATAATCCGACGAACGGGTGCTGGGCTTGTTTCATGTCCTTCACTTCCTTCGCGGTCGTCACAGTGCCGCCACCCGTCGGGTGATGGTGTCGCGGGAGTGGATCACGTCCTCGCGAAGGGCGTCGATGTCCTCGCCGACCAGCGAACCCGCCCACTTGCGTGGGTTGCCAGCGACGAGGACGGTGTCGATGTTGCGTGCGTCGGAGCCGAGCACGAGGGTGCCGACGGTGTCGTTGAGAGGCATGTTGTTGACGTCGTCGGCGCGGACGATGAGCAGGTCGGCTTCCTTGCCCGGGGTCAGCGAACCGGTGATGTCTCCGAGCGCGTTCGCGCGCGCCCCTTGGAGAGTCGCGAAGTCGAGGACATCACGCGTGGTGATCCGGTTGCGGGACTCGTCCGTTCTGTAAGCAGCGTTGGTGGCACGCATGCGTTGGATGGCGTGCAGGGCCCGCATCTGGGTGAACATGTCGCTGGCGAGCGCGACCTCCACATCGATGCTCAGACCCGGCCGGATCCCGACGGAGAGGGCCTCGTCGACGGCGGGTACCGCCGTGTCGAGACCGATCTGCGCGTCGGAGGTCGGGGCGAGTGAGACCGTGACACCGGCATCTGCCATCGCCGTCCATGCCTCGGGGGTCAGTCCGGTCGAGTGGATCAGTGTGAGGGTCGGATCGAGGATCCCCATCCGGGCCCAGCGCAGGATCGCCTCCGACGAGGGCACTCCGAAGACCGCGTCGATGCTCGTCCACACGTCGAGATCGCGAGCGAGAGCTGCAAGTTCGGGACCGTAGGCGATGGCGGGTCCGGCGATCTCGTCGGTGGACAGGGCAGCCAGTCGCACGGTGACGAGACCTCCTGCGGCGCCGTGGAAGTCGCTCACCAACCGGTTCATGTCAGCGGGCCATTGGCGGTCCCACTGGCCGAAGTGCGGCCCCATCGAGGCGTGCACGCCGCGGATTCCGGTGTCGATGAGCGCGTTGAGCGCAGCATCGGAGTGCGCGGAGCTGCGTGAGTTGTGCGAGAAGTCGAGCATGGTCGTGATACCCGAATCCAGCGCGGTCAACGCGGCGAGTCGGGTCCCGATGTACATGTCCTCCGGCGCGTAGTTCGGAGCGATGCCGGCCAGGGTCGACATGACATACTCGCCGAGGTCGGCGACGTCGGGGATGCTGCGGCGCAGTTGCGCTTCCCAGGCATGACGGTGGGTGTCGACGAAACCGGGGCTGACGATCGCTCCGCGGGTGTCGACGACGAGCGCCGCTGCGGCGGCGGCGCCGTGTTCGGGATCGGAGCGCAGGTCGGGTCCGATCGCGGTGATTCGGGAACCGGCGAGCAGGACGTCGCCGGTGTCGAGGTCCGGGATGGTGGGATCCATGGTGACGACGGCGCCGCCGGTCAGCAGGATCGGGCGGCCACTGCCGCGGGCCGCGGTGAACTCGGTGAGGGAATTCTTCGGCATGGTGTGCTTTCAGGGGTTGGTGGCAGGTCAGGAGCGGTGGAAGGTGTAACCGGCGTGATGCAATACGCCGTCGGCGAATTCGCCGAAGGCCCAGAATCCGAGATCGTCGCGATAGTCGATGCGGTCGCCGGTGATCCAGTACGAGCCCTGGTAGGCGTGCGGGCGTCCACCGCGGGTTTCGTCGTAGCGGCCGTCTGCGGTCAGGTGCTGGTGCACGAAATCGTTCTCGTCGATCCAGGTGCCGAGATACCGGTCCGACGACGCGTCTGTGGCAGTCAGGGTTTGCTCCGAGTCGTCGGTGTGGACCGAGCGACCACCCCAGAGGACGATCTCGCCGTCGACGACGATCGTGTGTGCGGTGCCGGGATCATCGAAGAATCGTTGCAGCACCGTTTTTTCCGAGTCGTCGCGGGAAACGGGCAGGATCATGAACGTTGCCGGATTGCCCGGTGCAAGCGCGGAGGGTGACCGGAACGATTTCGGACGCAGCCCGCGGAGCCGGACGACGTCGACGATTGCGGGCACGATGAGGTACCCGGCGCAGTCGATGACGATGGCACCGTCGTCGTCGGCTGCGGTGAGCAGGCCCGGTCCGATGCCGACGACGCGAGAACCACCGAGAAGAACATCACCGCGGTCGAAATCGCCGATCAGGGAGTCGCCGGTGATGATCCGGGCGTTGGCGAACAGCAGCGGACGATGCCCGCCGGTGCGGTTGGCGGTGATGAGTTCGAGCAGTTCGGGGGTGAAGGCGGTGATCATGTGTACTCCAGAATGGGGATTCGAGGACGCCGGGTGACTCCGGCGAAATCCACTATCCGGCTGGACGGAGCACCGGAACAGGCCGGTGTGTGCCTGGGTGCGCTACGGCCTGGTTCGGACTGGCCCCAGGCACGAGAGTCGGATCCTGTCGCTCCGAGGCATTTCGTGAGAGGAGCCTCATGGCCGGTCAAGCGGCACCCGAGGTTTCCGGCGGCTCGCGCTGCCAGGTGGGATGGTCGCGGAGGAGGGCATAGGGAACGTTCGTGCGCCGGCAAGCCAGGCACAGGGTGACTTGGACGGGACGTTGCCTTCGGCGCGTCGGATTTGGTGATGAACGAAGGATACGGAGCCCAACGCGCTGCGGTCGCCGCAGACGTGTGCATCACCCTGATCGCTCGTCCTGCAGGGCACGCGTGGGGATGGAAAGGGGCGTTCATCGCGAGCGCGGCGGCACGGGCGGTATACACCGTCGTCCTCGCGTCCATGCTGGACCGCGGCCCGGTGGCGTCCATACCTGTGGCTCAGGCGTTCCTCGTGCTCCCGCCGTGATCCGGCGTGGACGGATGCTCGCCCTGTATATCGCTACAGCAGCAGTCCTGGGCAGTTACGTCGCGCTGTCCACTGCATTGCAGCTCAGTGATTCTGTCGCCGTCGCCCGGTTCCCCGGGGTTCTACAAGGTGTGCGAGTGGCCACCCTTGCTGCCCTCGTTCTGGTGCCGTTTGCGACCGGCCTGCTGTACAGCGTTCCGGCTCGGCGCCGCGCCGCTGCCGGCTTCCTGATCGCTGCGCTCAGCGCGGCAGTGATCGGGGTCGTGGACACCACCTCGGTCGTCGCCGGTGGTGTCATCGTCTTCGTCGCTGCCATCGCGCTGACCACTCCTGCCCTTGTCGCACGCATCATCGAGATGTCTGCGCCCGCCGAGACGGCCGGCGCGACTGCTTGGTACGGCGCGTTCATGTTCCTCGGCGGCAGCAGCGGCCCGATGATCGCTGCACCGGCCCACGGCGGCGGTGTGCCCACCGCCATGTTCCTCGTGGTGGCGATCACCCTGTTCGGTGCCGCGCTGGTGCTCACGGCCAAGCAATCCCAGCCAGGGTGCGACACGGCCTGCCAGCCGCGTTGCGGTGAGGCTAGCGTCGTCTCATGAGCTCCACCGAATTGGGAACATTCCTCAAAGCGCGACGCGGCCACGTGCAGCCCACGGATGTCGGCCTCACAGCGCAGTCGGGGCGGCGGGTTTCTGGCCTTCGCCGGGAAGAAGTCGCCATGCTCGCCGGCGTCAGCGTCGATTACTACACCCGACTCGAGCAGGGCCGCGAGCGAAACCCCTCCCCAGCGGTCCTCAACGCCCTCGCCGGCGTACTCGACCTCGACACCGATTTGCGCGAGCACCTGTTCCGCCTCGCCGGTCTGGCCCCGACACCGCGCACCCCGGTACGGAAAACCGTCGACGATTCACTCCGGCAACTGCTCGCATCCTGGTCGCATACCCCCGCGTTCATCATCAACCGTCAGTTGGATGTTCTTGCATACAACGACCTCGCTGGAGCCCTGTACAGCGGATTCGAACGCATCGACAACATTGCGCGGATGGTCTTCCTCGACCCCTTCGGACGCAGCTTCTTCACCGACCGGGACCGCGCAACCACCTCCTGTGTCGCGAACCTTCGGCTCGCTCTCGGCCACACGGGTTCGGCAGACGACGTCCGTGCTCTCGTTCTCCAGGCACACGCTGCAAGCGCCGAGTTCCGCGAACTGTGGAGCCGGCACGACGTCCGAGGAAAAACTCATGAGGCAAAAGAATTTCGCCATCCTGCCGTCGGCGATCTTCTCCTCGAATACAACGCCTTCGACGTCCGCAGCGCACCCGGCCACCAACTGATCGTCTACCAAGCTCCCGTCGGCTCGTCCAGTGCCGACAAACTTCAACTGCTGGGATCCCTCGCAGCCACCGCCCGTCTCGATAGCCTGTAGCTCCGTCGTTGAGACAGACAGGAACTGTCCACACATCACGGTATTTGGACTGTGAACCCTTGCTGAACAGAGCGGCAGCGTTCGAGAGTGATACTGCCACCGTCCTGGCAACGAACGGGAGCTCGGCCCCAATCGATGTTGGACAGTGCTGTCCACGTCGAGCCCGCCCCGGTCTCGTGACGGGACCTGTCTTCTGACAGACGGCGGAATGACAAGAGATCGGTGGGATACTCACCGCGAGGGAGAAGGTTCAATCCATGCGAAAGATTCTGGTCACCGGCGCATCGAGCGGCATCGGCCGCGCCACCGCCCGTGCATTCGCCGAACTCGGTGACACCGTGGCAGTGCACTACGCGACCGACCGGCGCGGCGCCGAGCACACGAGGTCAGAGCTTCCCGGGGAAGGCCACACCATCGTCAACGGTGACATCGGAGATCCGACGCAAGCACGAAACCTCGTAGAGCGCGCGGTCAGCGAGCTCGGTTCGTTGGACGTGCTTGTCAACAACGCCGCGGTAGCACCGTCCGCGGGCAATCGCCACCCGATTACGGATACCAGCTACGACGATTGGTGCGCCGTGTGGACCCGAATGATAGAGGTGAACCTTCTCGGGTCTGCTTGCGTGACCTGGGCAGCGGCACAACACATGACCGTAGGGGGACGAATCGTCAACGTCGGCTCCCGTGGGGCGTTTCGAGGTGAACCCGAGCATCCGGCCTACGGCGCAACCAAAGCTGCTTTGCACGCACTCGGACAATCGCTGGCGATCGCCCTGGCACCACGAGGAATCGCCGTGAGCAGCGTCGCGCCCGGATTCGTCTCCAGTGAACGTCAACAACCCAAGCTCAGCAGTGAGGAGGGCTCCGCGCTACGGCAACAGAGTCCCCTCGGTCGCGTCGGGACGCCGGCCGAAGTGGCCGCAGCCATCGTCTATCTCGCCTCACCCGATGCCGAATGGGCCACCGGGACGATCCTGGACCTCAACGGCGCTTCCCATCTTCGAACATGACCGACTTCCTCTACGTCCCATAAGCACATTCGTCGCCTATGAGCGGAAGTCTCGGTGCCGTGGATGTACACGGTTGGTCTCCAGTTCCGGTGTTGTCGACTCTGATGTCGCCGTCTGCGAGCCAGGTCTGGCCGTCCTCGTGGTCGATACCCTGCGGTCGCGCCGGCTCGGTTGTCGTAGTGAGGGTATCCGGTGTCGGTGGTGCGTCTCATGACTGCTCTTCACATGAAACTGTGGCAGGCAAAAGGATCGGAGGTGGGGTTGCCGGACCGGACGGACACGGTCCTCGGTGAACACAGTACCCAACCGCAGTGAAAGGTGCAGGGACGGACAGGATTCAGATCCTCGGTCTACGGTTCGCTGGTACCGGACAAAACCGACGACTTCTGCCTCTGCGTAGCGCCCCGCTCGCGACCCGATTGCGCATAGGCGCGGACACGATCCGGTGACAGTCGCCCGCCGGCCTGGGTGATGTAGCGCAGGTCGGGCAGGTCCAGTTCGTCGAATCCGAACCGGTCGTGCAGATCGAAGGTATAGGGCACGCCGGCGAAGCTGGTGCCCCGGTGGTCCAGGAACAAGGCCCAGAACTCCGGGTCGGTGACCGAGCGGTTCGTGAGCACCACCGCGGCGCCGCGCAGCAGATGACTGTGGATTACCGACAACCCGTAGCAGTAGTGCATCGGCAGTGTCGTCAGCGCCCGGTCGGTTCCGCGGATGCCGAGGTACTCCGCGGTCGACTCGGCATTGGACTGCACGTTGCGATGCGACAAGCGGACGAGTTTCGGGGAACCTGTCGAACCGGAGGTGCTCTGCTCAGGACTCGTGACGAGTGCAGCCCCGAGGGAGGTCTCCACTCATTCCAGATCGAGTGTGCTGGTGTAATGCTGTACAAACCGCACCGTGACGTCGCGGTTACTGAGCTCGCCGGGTCTGCGCGCGAGGAACGGCGACGACCGCGTTGGTCAGCGCGCGTGGAATGCCCCCGAGTATGCGTGCTGCGCTGACACCCATCAGCGCACTATGGTCGGTCCCGTAGATTGCCGAGGCGATTCCTGCGGCTGCTGTCTCGAGGCCGGTAGCCAGCGACGTCCCAGTGCGGTACACCATCCGGCATGATCACGCCCGTCTACTTTGTTACTTCCGGTCCGGTCCGTAGTGCGGCGCAGTGCAGGACTCTCCTCGGTTCTGGCGCCGAGACAGAGTGATAAAGTGGAGCGGCCAGGGCCTCCGGTGTGAAGCCGCCATCGCCGTTGATGCAGGTAGAGCACCCTGAGTTTCCGAGAGGTGCCCCTGATGATCGCATTCTCGTCTGACCGACTGAGTCGCATCATGGCCGAACTCGCTCGTTCCTTCGACGACGCCGGTACCGATCTCGATGCGACCCTGCAGCGCATCACCGTTGCCGCTGCGGAGTTGATTCCCGGAACCGACAGCGCCGACATCCTGATCATCACCGGCCGCGGAAAATTCGAATCGCATGCCGCGACCTCGCAATTGTCGCCGCAGATCGACTCACTGCAGGCTCGGGCCGGTCAAGGACCGTGCGTGGACGCGGCGATGGACACGACGCTCGTCCGCAGCGACGATCTGACTACGGAAACACGCTGGCCACAGTTCACCGCCGCGGCCGTCGACGCCGGGGTGCGTAGCATACTGTCGTTTCGGCTCTATACCCACGACATGCAGGCCGGAGCGTTGAACCTGTTCTCCATGCGTCCGAACGCTTTCGATGCGGAGAGCGTCCACATCGGGGAGGCGCTCTCGGCGCATGCGGCGATCGCGTTTGTCGCCGCGCGTCGAGAGCAGCAGCTGCACTCGGCGATCGCCTCGCGGGATCTGATCGGTCAGGCCAAGGGCATGCTGATGGAGCGTTTCGCCGTCGGCGCCGATCGCGCGTTCGCGATGATGATCACCCTGTCACAGGAAACCAATCTGCCGGTGGCCACCATCGCCGCCCGCATCGTCGAGTGCGGCTCGCAACGTGACTGATCGGTCAGACCGCGAGCAGGTCGTGGTCCTCTTCACGGACGCGGCATATCTTTCCCGTTCGCCCGGGGCAACGAGCACCCTCACGGCGGTTGGCCCCACCCATCCGAACTGGATGATCACCGACCCGGCCGTTGACGATGCTGCTCAGTCAGGTCTTGGCGGATGACGGTCTGCCGGCCGGGGGTGCTGTCCATCCTGTCCACGTCCTTTGTTGCGGTGTTGACTGAGCTGTTGATCATCGATCCGCGGATGCACAAGATCACCTTCACCGTTTTGACGGGGTCGGCACGCATCCGGTCTGCCAGTCCGCCGATCGGTTGCTGCGCACCTCGCTGGAGCTTGCCGGCAACGCCTTGTTCCGGTGTTCGACGACGCCGACATCGACGCAGCCGTCGAGGGGCAGGTAGTTTCTACCGGCCGACGGTGCTCGATCAGGCACCGACCGTGAAGGAGGAGATCTTCGGCCCGGTGGCAGCGGTGACGGTCTTCGACACCGAGTTCGTAGACGAGTGCCGTCGGGTTCTTTAGGTCCGGCGGTGGGGTTGGCGAGCGAGGAACCGGGCCCGGTGCCGGGCCAGGACGCGGGCGTGGTGGTGGTCGGTGTCGTACTGCCGGCGGGCGATGCGGTAACGGGTGCTCATGTGGTGCCGGTGCAGCCGCCGGGCGGCGCGGGCGGCGGACTCGTCGTGCAGCAGTTGTGCCGCCGCCTGGTCGCAGCCGATCAGCAGGCGCTGGTAGGCCAGCCGGGTGGGGGCGGTCTCGTCGAGAACGGCGGGCAGCAGATGACGTTCGGCCAGCTCGAACGGTCCTCGTAGCAGACGGTAGTTGGCCCGGAGCAGTGCCCGGGTCAGGGACACCAAGATCGCGGCAGTCATGGCGGTGCACCCATTTCGGACGGATCGGTTACGACGGGGGTGGACCCCTGGAGGGATTCGGATGCCGCACGCCGCGGCACTGTCATCACGGCAGCGGCCCGGTCGGGGGAGATCCGTCCCCGGTCGGCTGCGGTGCCAGGAGCTGTCCGGCTGCGGGCGAACCGCGGGTCGATGCGGACCCCAGTACGGGTGACCAACGCTCCGGCATCAAGGCCCGCCCGCGGGTATCGGGGCTGTAGAAACCCCTGGGCGGGTCCGCGCCGCGGACCTCGACCTCGGCTCGGGAGAGGCCGTCGGCCAGCGCCAGGTGCCAGCGCACCACCCGCCGGACCCCGTCGACTGCGGCGATCACCTCGCAAGTCCAGTCGCTCATCTCAAGCCCCCTGCTCTACGGGAAACGCACAATCCCGCTACCAGTCACGGTAGGACGATCTGGGTCGTTTCTGCCGAGAAACGAATAGACCGATCAGAAAACGAACATGGCTTCGTAGCAGCGGCGAGGGGGACAGATCCGACCTGGGGAGGGTGCAGGTTCCCGGCGAGTTTTCAATAGAAAGGTGAAGCCGAACGACGCGGTCTCAACGTTCTCGGGACCTACCGTGGATGGCGGTACCGGGGCGGAGTCCCGACGAGGGGCCACCGGTCCGGCCCATGCCATCCCGGCATTGTTGCGCCGGCACGATCTGAAGGTCGACGACATCGATCTGTGGGAGCTCAACGGGGCCTTCGTCTCCCAAGCGATGCACTGCCGCGACACTTTCGGCATCGATCCGGAGCGTTACAACGTCGACGTGGCACCTTCTTCGTCGGTTACCCCTACGGCATGAGCGGAACCGGTCTGGTTGGGCACGCGCTGCTCGAAGAACGTCGCCACGGGGGCCTGTTACGTGTGGTCACCATGTGCATCGGCGACGGATGGGGCAGCCGGACTGTTCGAACGGTGAAGCTGCTGCCGTTTCCCGGGCAATTCCTTGTGTCGGCCGTGATGATCATCCTTGGTATTCGTCGTCGGTGACGTGTTCGAGCCATGTCACAACCCGACCTTGGGTGTCGGCTTCCTGGAGGGCGACGTGTGCCATGAAGTGGTCGGGTGTGTCACCGTGCCAGTGCTCTTCGTCCGGCTCGATGTAGATGACGTCACCGGGCCGGATCCCTTGTGCTTCTCCACCGCGGCGGGCCACAAGGCCGATTCCGTCGGCCACGTAAAGGGTTTGACCCATGGGGTGAGTGTGCCAGGCGGTGCGCGCGCCGGGGGTGAATCGGACGTGCGCACATCCGACTGCAGACTGATCGTCCGGATCGTGGACACCGTCGATGTAGACCGTGCCGATGAACCAGTCCTGGGGTCCGACGGAAATTCGACCATGGCTCTTGGTGAGCTTCATTGTTCCCACTTTCATGGGATAGAACGAAAATACGTTGATGACGGCCGTTGTTGACCGAGGTTGGTGCGCGCTCTTCGACGCGTAATGAAGGGCGTGAGAACTTTTTCGACAGGGCGTCGCCGAGGGAATCGGTCCTCAAATATTCGCGGGCGCTACGGATGTCGGTCGATCGTCGGCGTGGAACTCGTGGGTGCGGTGTTCTGCACTCCAGGAGGCGAGCAACCGGAGTCGTTCGGCGGAGGGAGAGCCGGGTTCGGCGGTGTAGATCAGCATGACGTGGCCGGGTTCGGCGGTGAGCTCGAGTTCTTCGTAGGCGAGGATGAGTTCGCCGACGATGGGGTGATGGAATCGTTTCGTGCCGGCGCCGTGTGTGCGGACGTTGTGCGCCGCCCACAAGGTGCGGAAGGTGTCGCTGCGGGTGGACAATTCGCCGACGAGGTCCTGGAGGGTTTTGTCGTGGGGGTCGCGGCCGGCTTCGGCGCGCATGATGGCCACGCACATCTCCGCGAACCGGTCCCAGTCGGGGTAGAAGTCATGGGCGGCAGGGTCGAGGAACTGGAAGCGTGCGAGGTTGGGGGTGCGACCGCTGTCGCCGATGACGGGGGAGTAGAAAGCGCGTGCGAGATCGTTGACGGCGATCAGGTTCTGGCGTTGGTCCCGCACGACGGCGACGGCATCGGTGATCGCGGCGAGCGCCCATTGCAGGCTTGGGCGCGATGGTGCCGGCTTGGTGGCGCGGCGCCGGGCGCGGCTGCTGGTAGGGATGCCGTCGGCGGCACGGGCGAGGTCGAGCAGGTGTGACTGCTCGGTGTCGTCGAGTTGCAGTGCCCGGGCGATGGCGTGGAGCACGGATGCGGATGCGCCGGCGATGGCGCCGCGTTCGAGTTTGGCGTAGTACTCGACGCTGACACCGGCGAGGGCGGCAACTTCACTGCGCCGTAGGCCCGCGACGCGGCGGTTGGCGCCGACGGTGATCCCGGCTACTTCGGGGGTGATCCGGGCGCGGCGGGTCATCAGGAATTCGCGTACCTCGGCTCGATTGTCCACATCCTCGAGGTTAGGCCGGTCGGCGCAGGTACAGCGCGCCCCAGGGGTGCCCTGTCGGTACACCCTTCGACAGAGACTCCCGCAACTGCTGGCTCCGGGACACGCTGGTGTCCATGACTGCACCGACCGCTCCTGCCTGGGCCGTGAGCCGCTCGCTTCCGACTCTGTTGTTGGTGTTGACGGTGTTCGGTCCGATCTCGATGGACCTGTACCTGCCGGCATTGCCGGCGTTGAGCGCCGATCTGAGCGCGTCCACCTCGGTCGCACAACTGACCGTCACCGCCTGCCTCATCGGTTTGGCGGCCGGACAGTTCGTTGCGGGACCGGTGTCCGATCGGTTCGGGCGGCGCGGTGTCCTGCTCGCCGGCACCGTCGCGTACGTCGTCACCTCGGCGCTGTGCGCGATCAGCCCCACCATCGAACTCCTCGTCCTCGCACGGCTCGTGCAGGGAATTTCGGGTGGAGTGGGCATCGTCATCGCTCAGGCGGCAGGGCGTGACATTTATGCGGGCGGCGCCCTGATCCGTTTCTATGGAAGGGTGACCGTGGTCGGCGGTTTTGCTGCCGTCGTCGGGCCGCTGCTCGGGGGTCTGCTCGACACCGTTACCGATTGGCGTGGCCTGTTCGCCTTTCTCTCCGTGATCGGTGCGGTGATCCTCGTCGCCACGTGCGCAGTGTTTCGCGAAACCCTCCCGGTGGGGCGACGCACCCGCGGCGGAGTTACCGCTATCGTCCGGGCCTTCGGCACTCTTGGTGCGGATCGCGTGTTCATCGGTGCGATCGTCAGCCAGGGCTTCCTGTATGCGGCGCTGTTCGCGTACCTGTCCGGATCGACCTTCGTCCTGCAGGACATTTACGGTCTGTCCCCGCCGCAGTACGCATCGGCCTTCGGGCTCAACTCAGCAGGATTCATGGCCTTCGGATACTTCGCCGGCCGCGCCTCGGAGCGATGGAGCATCCCTGGCACTCTCGCTGCCGGTGTCGTGGTGGCCGGATGCGGAGCGCTCGGCCTTCTTGCCTCCGGTCTGGCACGGATGCCCCTGTGGGTGGTCATCGCGTCGTTGTTCCTGCTCGCTACCGGTGTCGCGACTTCCTCGCCTCCCGCCACGACCCTCGCGCTCGCCGGATATCCGCATTTGGCCGGAACCGCGTCGTCGCTGCTTGGCGCGGTGCGCTTCGGTTTCGGCGGGGTTGCGGCACCTCTGGTCGGTGTCGCCGGTGCCAGCAGCATCCTGCCCCTCGGGGTCGTTACGACCGGCGCGGTCCTGCTCGCCGGCATCACCGCGGGAGCGTCTGTCCTCAGATCCACCTTGACGGCACCGCCGGACGCGCTGTCGCCGATTCCCTCGACAGTCACCCGATGAAGGAGAACACCACCATGCGTGGAGTAGTCATGTACACCCCCGGCGACGTCCGAGTCGAGGAACGGGAAACACCGGTCATCATCGAGCCTACCGACGCGATCATCCGGATCACCGCATCCTGCATCTGCGGATCGGACCTCTGGCCCTACCGGGGTGCAGAAGAAGTCGACCACACTCCGATGGGCCACGAGTACGTCGGAGTCGTCACCGAGATCGGCGACGAGGTGCAGAACGTGCAGGTCGGTGACTTCGTCGTCGGCTCGTTTTTCGCCTCGGACAACACCTGTGAGATCTGCCGGGCCGGGTATCAGTCCCGGTGCGTGCACGCCCACCCGATGGGAGCCATCGGCACCCAGGCCGAATACGCGCGCATCCCGCTCGCCGACGGCACCCTTGTCGCTACACCGGGGCAGCCGGACCCGGATCTGGTTCCGTCGCTGCTCGCCGCCTCCGATGTGCTGGGCACCGGATGGTTCGCCGCGGTCGCCGCCGAAGCCGGTCCGGGAAAGTCCGTCGCGGTGGTCGGCGACGGTGCCGTCGGTCTGCTCGGGATCCTGGCGGCGAAGGAGCTAGGCGCCGAGCGGATCATTGCGATGAGCCGTCACGCCGACCGGCAAGCTCTTGCCCGGGAGTTCGGTGCGACCGACATTGTCGAGGAACGCGGCGACGCCGGGGTGGCACGGATCAAGGAACTCACCGGCGGGCTCGGTGCGCACAGCGTCATCGAAGCGGTCGGCACTCAGGAGTCGATGATGCAGGCCGTCAACGCAACCCGCCCGGGTGGACACGTCGGCTATGTCGGTGTCTCCCATGATGTTTCCCTCGACGGACTGGGCTTGTTCTTCTCCGCCGTGCACCTGCATGGTGGTCCGGCACCGGTGCGCCGGTTCCTGCCCGACCTGATCCACCTGATCTGGGATCGCAAGATAGACCCGGGCAAGGTGTTCGATCTGACCCTTCCTCTCGAGCAGGCGGCCGACGGTTACCGGGCCATGGATGCGCGCCGAGCCACGAAGGTGTTGCTCACCATGTGATGACGACCGGAGTCGGGTGCACCGACGGTGGGGGAGGCCGGAAGGTGCCTTCATCACGGTCGATGTTCGAATAGGGCAATCTGGAGTCGGTAGACGTCGCAGCGGACGGGACCGGTGCCGACGGTGTGCATAACGAGGTCCGTCGGTCGTTGCCGGGTTCTCTGTGGCCGACAACAATGTAAGAGCCCGGCAAATGATGCTCACTTGAGCCGCCGGGTGGTGGGCCGGGTCAGCCGCCGGTAGTAGGTGCGTGCCTGGTTGATCAACCGTCGGAGCACCGTCAGCGCGGCTGCCAACGCCGGATAGGATTCGACGATCACTGCGGACTTGTCGGTACACCGACGCAACTTCCCGAAACCGTTCATCCACGCATGCGTGCGCTCGACGACCCACCGTTCCCCGACCTGAATCGGAGCAGGAACCCCCTTGCGGGCGATCTCGTAGTCGTACCCCAACTCCTCGAGCAGATCCAACGTCTTTGCCGAGTCGTAACCATGATCGAGATGCACACACGACTGTCGGGGCAGCGGGCCGACCATGTCCGGTACCTCGTTCATGCTCGGCCGAATGTTCACCTCGTCGGCGGATTTCGGTACCCAGGTCGCCGCACGGTCGATCCGCGCGCACGTCCGGGTGGTTCATCCCGTCGGCGCCTCGCCGATCGGTTGGCTCGCCACCGATCCTCGAGTTGACGTACCGCCCCGCTTACAGCCAGAATCCGAGCGATCACTCGGTAACGAACAGGTGTGCGCTATGCGAACAAATATTACTCGGGCTACCGGCCCGGCTGCTCATCCTGCGTCCCGCTCCGCGCGTTTCGTCATTGCGCTGTGTTGGGTCGCGGTACTTCTCGACGGCTTCGACCTCGTCGTACTGGGTACGGTGAATCCGGCACTGCTCGACTACGCCGAGTGGAACGTCGATGCCGGCAGTCTCACGGTCATCTCGACTGCAGGATTGGTGGGCATGACTCTCGGCGCTCTGGCCATCGGCAGTCTCACCGACGTCCTCGGCCGGCGCCGTACGCTGATCTTCTCCGTCACCGCATTCTCGGTCCTCACGCTCGCATGCGCGTTCGCGACCTCCCCGGAGATGCTGGGCGTCCTGCGTTTCCTCGCCGGTCTCGGTCTCGGCGGTGCACTCCCCACCGCGTTGGCCATCGTTGCCGAATTCGCGCCCGCCAAGAAGGGTTCCGCGTCGACGACCGTCATGACCGGATACCACGTCGGCGCTGTAGCGACCGCGCTGCTCGCGCTCGTGCTGCTCGAAAGCGCCGGGTGGCGTTGGATGTTCGTCGCCGGTACGCTGCCGGCATTCGTCCTCGTCCCGCTGATGATCCGCTACCTCCCCGAATCGCCTGCCTACCTTGCCGTGCGAGGTCGTCACGACGAGGCAGAACGGATCGCGGTCGCCTACGGCCTACCCGCGGTCAATGCCCCCTCACCGCAGCCGGAGGATCAAGCGGCGGACACGGAGACGACACGCTCGCCGGCGTCACCGGTGCGGGTCCTGTTCTCACCGCAGCTCGTGCGTACCAGCGTGTCCATCTGGGTTACCTCGTTCATGGGGCTGCTCCTGGTCTACGGTCTCAACACCTGGTTGCCGACGATCATGCGGGAAGCGGGATACGACCTCGGTGCGTCTTTGTCGCTGCTGCTTGTCCTCAATGCCGGCGCCGTTGTCGGCCTGCTCGTCGCAGGTCGCGTCGCAGACCGGGTCGGTGCCCGCACCGCCGGTCTCGTATGGTTCACACTCGCGGCGCTGTTCCTTGCCACCCTCAGCATCAAACTGCCGTATGGGATTTACGTACTGGTGTTTCTCGCGGGCTGCTTCGTCTTCAGCTCGCAGGTGCTCGTCTACGCCTTCACCAGTGCCGCTTACCCGCCCGAAGCCCGCGCCACGGCGCTCGGCTGGTCCGCCGGCGTGGGCCGCATCGGCGCTATCTGCGGCCCGATCCTCGGCGGCGTGCTCCTGCAAGCCGGTATCGCCTATCCCTGGGGCTTCTACGCCTTCGCCGCGGTTGGCGTACTCGGCGCCTTCGCACTGGCAGCAAGCCGGCCGGTGCGGTAACCCGACCACGGTGAACGTCAACTACGTGGGGTGAACGGGGATCCGATTGCGTCCATCAGGGTGGTGCACGAAGTCGGAGCTCGATGAGCGGGACTGTCGGACTGACGGTTGCGCGAGCTGCGCACCATATCAGCGGAGTCACTCTCGAGATCAGGTGACGTCAATTGTCCTGATTCGGCGCTGGGTTCGAGCTCCGAATGAACGAGGGTCGGCCCGCGATAGCGGTCCGACCCTCGTTGCTGTCGAAGTCAGGGAATCATTCGTCAGTGTGCCGGCGCTCCACCCAGTGTGCGTAGCCGAGCCACTTCGGCTCGGCAGGGAGCGGCTTCCGGAGTTTCCGCACCGTGACTGTCGGTGATGCCAGCGGCCAGGTCCGCTGTGGCGTCGATGTCGGCCGCGTTTGCGGCGTACTGGTCTGAAACTTCGAGGCAACCGTGTCACCACTGTGCGGGTCGGTGATCTGCAGAGCCCGATGAGCCCCCTCGAGGCGTACCGAATGCAACTATCGGAGGTGGCCACCGTGGTGCCGTTGACGAGTAACACGGCGCATGTGTTCGCGTTTCGGGTTCTCGTCGAACCTGACGAATCGGATGTGCCGCGTGAGTCGAAGGCTCGAGCAGAGCAGGTTCGTTCGGTTTCGGTGCGTCGTCTCGACGGTGACCCGGTCGGGAAGCTCTCGACGAGAACGCTTGCCGCGCTCGACGAAGCTCTGCGGCTGCATCTTGATCTGCGCGGAGTCGTCGGAGCCTTTCCGGTGCTGTGCTTTCGAGCGACCGCGCCCCGCTGTCGAGAGGATGAGGTTCTCGGCAGCGGGGCGGTCCCCATGTCGGTCAGCCTATGCTGAAGGGCTGTCCCCACAGGGTGACCTGCTGGGTGGCCGTCGGAGTGTCGACGGTGACCTTCACATAGCTGCGAGCCTGGGCGTAGCCCGCGCAGCCGGTGACGCCGAGGGTGGTGTCGCCCCAGGTGACACTGCCGCTCGCACCCTTGAATGTGTTGAAGTTGCGGTGCGTCTCGGCGCCGAACGCGTCGGTGGTGGTGATGTCGATGACCTTGTAGTCATACGCCTGGTTGGGTGCGAGGGTGATTCCCGCACCGGCGTTGGCACCGAGGGTCCCGGACTGTGTCGTCGCGGTCGCGGTGCCGGTGATGCCGCCGCCGGCGTTCAGGCCGCCGTTGAGGTTCGCGGTGAGCGAGAGCTGGCAGGCGACGATGTAGCCGGGCTGGATGCGGCCACCGATCTGTGCGCCCGGTCCGCTGAGCTCGACCTTTGCATTGCCGGACACCCAGACGTTGCGGTGCAGGGGCGTGGCCCCCATCGACGGGGAGATATTCGCCGTCTCGCCGGTGCGTGTGACGGTCACGACGGTGCCGTCCGGCAGAGTCTGGGAGATGTTTCCATCCGGCAGCGGGACGAAGGTATCGGCGTTGGCGGCACCTGCGGAAGCGAATCCGAGGGCCACGGCGATCGTCGCGCCCACGCCGGCCATCTTGAGGCCGCTGATGACGCTGGTCTTCATGTGTTTCTACTCTCGAGGTCGGGTCTCGCGCGTAGCGAGGAGGCGGGAATTACGGTCTCGGGCTGGGTCAGCCGATGCTGAACGGCTGGCCGTACAGCGTGGTCTTGACGTAGTCGTTGCCCGTCACTTCCAGGACCGTGTAGGCGCGGGCCTGGGCGTAGCCGCCGCAGCCCTGGACCTCGAGCTGTGCGTCCTGGTACTGGATCGTGTACGTCCCGTCGGCCTTGATGTCTCTGGCCTGTACCGGAACGAACTTGACCTGGCCGGCGCTGAGGGGGATCGCCAGTGAGGCGGTTCCGCCGACGTTGCCGCCCATGGATTCTTTGACCAGGTCCGCCGACATTCCCATGTTGAAACCGAGGGTTCCCGACATCTTGCTGACGTCGACCTGGCAGCCGACGATGTAGCCGGTCGTCAGACGCGGAACACCGTTGGTGGAGGTGCCCTGGGTGCCGTTGGCGTCCTTGGCGATACCGCCGTTGGTCGGTCCGGCCTCGAGGCCGGCGGGAAGCCCGGTCACCGTGGCTGTGACGGTTCCCGAGACCCACGCGACGCGGCCGGCGCCGTTGGCCGCGAGCGACGGCGAGATCAGCGCGCTTTCGGCGGTTCGTGTGATCTTGTGGGTGCCGACGATCTGCTCACCGTCGGGCAGGGGAACGAAGGTGTCGGCGTGTGCCGCGCCTGCGGAGGCGAACCCCAGTGCGATGGCGGCAGCGGCGACGCCGCCGATCCGGGCGGCGCGGCGCAGTCCGGATGCGTGCTTGTTGCTCAATGGATACCCCTACT
>NZ_JBKFBA010000048.1:19872-29632 GCF_053345925.1 Rhodococcus sp. C26F | reverse complement strand
CCACCGTCGCACAGGAAGTGAGTAGTGCTCATGAAACTTGCGGTCATCCCCGGTGACGGCATCGGTGTCGAGGTCACGGCGGAAGCACTCAAGGTGCTCCGCGCCCTCGTCCCGGATCTCGAGACGACCGAGTACGACCTCGGTGCCCGCCGGTACAACGCGACCGGCGAACTCCTGCCCGATGCCGATCTCGCCGCGATCCGCGAGCACGACGCGATCCTCCTCGGCGCCATCGGCGATCCGTCGGTCACGCCCGGCGTCCTCGAACGTGGTCTCCTCCTGAACATGCGGTTCGCGCTCGACCACCACGTCAACCTGCGTCCGTCGCGCCTGTACCCGGGCGCGAAGTCGCCGCTCGCCGCCGACCACGACATCGACTTCGTCGTCGTCCGCGAGGGCACCGAGGGCCCGTACACCGGCAACGGGGGAGCGATCCGCGTCGGCACCCCGCACGAGATCGCCACCGAGGTCTCGGTGAACACCTGGTTCGGGGCCGAGCGCGTGGTCCGCTACGCCTTCGAGCTCGCGCAGACCCGCCGCAAGCACGTCACGCTCATCCACAAGACGAACGTGCTGTCGAACGCCGGCGCCATCTGGACCCGCGCCGTCGAGAGCGTCGGTAAGGAGTTCCCCGAGGTCACCACCACGTACTGCCACATCGACGCCGCGACCATCTACATGGTCGACGACCCGTCGCGCTTCGACGTCATCGTCACCGACAACCTGTTCGGCGACATCATCACCGACCTCGCCGGCGCCGTGACCGGCGGTATCGGCCTGGCCGCGAGCGGCAACATCGACGCGTCGGGCACCAACCCGTCGATGTTCGAGCCCGTCCACGGCTCGGCACCGGACATCGCCGGCAAGGGCATCGCCGACCCCACTGCGGCGATCCTGTCCACCGCCCTGCTGCTGCGCCATCTCGGGCGCGAGGAGGATGCTGCACGCGTCGAGCGGGCCGTCGAGGCCGACCTCGCGAATCGTGGCACCGGTCCGATCGTGACCACCGAGATCGGCGATCGGATTGCTGCTTCTCTCTGATCTCTGAGCGCGGATTCTCTCTGGGCACGGAGTTCTTCGGCACAAACGCGCGTGGCGCCGGCGGGNNCGCGCGTTTCGCGTATCAGTCCTTCGGTACCACCGGGACCGCCGCTGCGGGAGCGATGGCGGCCAGAGCGAAGGCCGCAGGGAATCCGACCGCGGCGATGAGCCCACCGAAGACCGGTCCGACGGCCGCGGCGAACACGAACTGTCCGGTGTTCTGGATCCCGAGTGCGCGGCCGCCCCAGAACGGGCCGGCGATCTCCGCGACGGCAGTGAATGCCAACCCGTTCGGCGCCGACGTCAGGATCGACGCGACGAGCAGGACACCCACCGCGATCGCCGAATCCGTCCACGCCGTCACGGACAGAGCGACCATCGACACGACGACCGATGCGGCGACGAGGCGCATCGGTCCCAGCCTGCTGCCCACCCGATCGGACCAGGCCCCGGTGACGACACGTCCGAGGGCGCCGAGGATCTGGGCGGCGGTGATGACGAGACCGGCGCCGACCTCGTCCCAGCCGCGGTCGGCGATGAGCCAGACCAGTGCGTAGGTCCACACGACGTACTGCGGCACCACGAGCAGGATCGACGCGAGATGGATCCGCGTGAGCGACATCGAACTCCGGTAGGGATTGCCGAGCACGCCTGCGCGCTCGGCCTCCGCCCGTCCGGGTCGCGGCGGATCCACCACGCCGACCGCGCAGGCGACGGCTGCCAGCCCGCACGCGAGCATGGGAAACGCGAGTGCCCAGGCGATCCCGTGATCGCCCGCGAGCGTCGGGATGACGAGTGCGCCCGCGGCGACACCCAGCGGCACCGACATCTGCCGGATGCCCATCGCGAGGCCGCGCTGGTGGGGCGGGAACCATCCGACCACCACGCGTCCGCTGGCCGAATTGGCGCTCACGGCGCCGGCTCCCGCACACATGAGCAACAGGCCGAGCAGTGCGGCGGAGGCGGTGCGGGACAGGTCCAGCGAGGTGGTCGCGCTCGCGAACCCCATCGCGACGGCCGCGATCCCGAGCCCGGCGGCCAGCGCGAGACGTTCGCCGAACCGGTCGGCGATCGCGCCCCACACGACGAGCGTGAACACGCCGCCGAGGATCGGTGCGCCGGCGAGGGTTCCGGCCTGGGCGAGGGTGAAGCCGCCCTCCTGGTTCAGAGTCGGGATGAGGAAGGCGATGCCGTTGATGACGGTGGCCTGGGAGGCCTGTGCGAGGACGCCGAGGGCCAGGATCAACCATCGACGCCGACCGATGTCCGGAGTATCCATGATTCCCACTATCTGAGAAAGTCGTACCGTTATGTGAAATCCGAGTCGGACTCTATACCCGCGGCACCCGGGCGTCGATCGCAGTGAGCGCGCACCGATAGACTCCGGACATGCGCCTTGGTCGAATTGCCAGCCCGGATGGTGTCGCGTTCGTGAGCATCGAAGGGGAGGGGGAGTCCGCGACGGCGAAGGAGATCGCCGAGCATCCCTTCGGGAACCCCACCTTCACGGGCCGGAGTTGGCCCCTCGCCGACGTGCGAATTCTCGCTCCGATCCTCGCCACCAAGGTGATCGCGGTGGGCCGCAACTACGCCGCCCACGCCGCCGAGTCGGGCAACGAGGTCCCCGACGAGCCGATGATCTTCCTCAAGCCCAACACGTCGATCGTGGGCCCGGGCGCTCCCATCGTGATTCCGCCGACCACGTCGCTCGTCCACCACGAGGCCGAACTCGCCGTGGTCATCGGACGCCCCTGCAAGGACGTCCCCGCTGCGAAGGCCCGGGAGGCGATCCTCGGCTACACGATCGCCAACGACGTGTCCGCGCGCGACCACCAGCGCAAGGACGGACAGTGGGGCCGGGCCAAGGGCCACGACACCTTCTGCCCGCTCGGACCGTGGATCGAAACCGACATCGACGCTTCCGATCTCGAGATCTCCGCGGAGGTCGACGGACAGACCCGCCAGCGCAGCCGCACCTCGAAGATGGTGCACGACATCCCGAAGCTCGTCGAGTGGATCTCCGGTGTCATGACCCTGCTGCCGGGCGACATCATCCTCACCGGCACCCCCGAGGGCGTCGGACCGATCGAGCCCGGTAACACCGTCTCGATCACCGTCGAGGGCATCGGGACGCTCACGAACCCCGTCATCGCCAAGGGATCCTGACCGGAGCTCGCAACGGGGCGGATAGCCTGGGATGGTCTCCCGTCGATCCTCAACCCTGAGCGAGTCATGACCACCAGCGAAGTACGCGTACGTTTCTGCCCGTCACCGACCGGAACCCCGCACGTGGGTCTGGTGCGCACCGCCCTGTTCAACTGGGCTTTCGCGCGTCATCACGGCGGCACCTTCGTGTTCCGCATCGAAGACACCGACGCCGCACGCGACACCGAGGAGTCGTACCAGGCGATCCTCGACGCCCTCCGGTGGCTGGGTCTCGAATGGGACGAGGGTCCGGAGGTCGGCGGACCGTACGAGCCGTACCGGCAGTCGCAGCGGCGCGACCTGCACCTCGAGATCGTGCAGAAGCTCGTCGACGCCGGTGAGGCCTACGAGTCGTTCTCGACGCCGGAAGAGGTCGAGGAGCGGCACAAGGCCGCCGGCCGCGATCCGAAGCTCGGCTACGACAACTTCGACCGCGACCTCACCCCGGAGCAGCGGCAGGCCTTCCTCGGCGAGGGTCGCAAGCCGGTCGTGCGACTGCGCATGCCCGACGAGGACCTCACCTGGAACGACCTCGTCCGCGGGGAGACCACCTTCAAGGCGGGCTCGGTGCCCGACTTCGCGCTCACCCGCGGCAACGGCATCCCGCTCTACACGCTCGTCAATCCCGTCGATGACGCGTTGATGAAGATCACACACGTCCTGCGCGGCGAGGACCTGCTGTCGTCGACCCCGCGCCAGCTCGCGCTGTACGCGGCGCTGCAGCGCATCGGCGTCACCGATTTCACACCCGAGTTCGGCCACCTGCCGTTCGTGATGGGGCAGGGCAACAAGAAGCTCTCCAAGCGCGACCCGGAGTCGAACCTCTTCCTGCACCGCGATCGCGGTTTCATCCCCGAGGGCCTGCTCAACTACCTCGCCCTGCTCGGCTGGGGTCTCGCCGACGACCGCGACGTGTTCTCCCTCGACGAGATGGTCGCGACCTTCGAGATCTCCAAGGTCAACTCGAACCCCGCCCGGTTCGACCAGAAGAAGGCCGACGCCATCAACGCCGAGCACATCCGCCTGCTCGAGCCGGAGGAGTTCGCGGCGCGGCTGAAGTCCTATCTCGTCGAGCACGGCCGGATCGGGGCCGACGTCGACGAGGCGCTCTTCAGGACGGCCGCCGACCTCGTACAGACCCGCATCGTCGTCCTCGGGGACGCATGGGACCTGCTGAAGTTCCTGTTCGTCGACGAGGCCGACTTCACGCTCGACGAGGCGTCCGCGGCCAAGAACCTCAAGGAGGACGCCGCGCCCGTACTCGACGCCTCCGTCTCCGCCCTCGAGGGCCTGTCCGAGTGGACCACGCCGGAGATCGAGGAGGCGCTCAAGAGTGCACTGATCGAGGGTCTCGAACTCAAGCCGAGGAAGGCTTTCGCTCCCGTGCGGGTCGCGGTGACGGGCTCGCACATCAGCCCGCCGCTCTACGAGTCGATGGAACTGCTCGGCCGTGAGCGCACCCTTGCACGACTGCGTGCCGGGCGGGCGCGCATCGCCTGACCCCTGCGTGGTCGCTCTCGGCCCGAGCTCGATTTCATACCTCTGACCAGGCGATTTGTAGTTGGTGGCGGGGTTGGTGCTAATCTTCTTCTCGGTTCGGAACGGAGGCCACAACGCCCGCAGGGCAGGCCGAAGGAACAAACCATTGGGGTATGGTGTAATTGGCAACACAGCTGATTCTGGTTCAGCCATTCTAGGTTCGAGTCCTGGTACCCCAGCTGAGACGCGGCGGTTTGCCCGCAACGTCTCGGCCAGCTATGCTGGCTGAGCTTCCTTCGGGAAGCGAAGAGAAGAAGTTCCATAGGCCCCCGTCGTCTAGCGGCCTAGGACGCCGCCCTCTCACGGCGGTAGCGTGGGTTCGAATCCCATCGGGGGTACAACGGACTACCCACCGATCTCCGGGTCGGTGGGTGTTCTTCTCTCGGAGGTATCGATCCGTCGATTCCTCGGAAAGTTCCAGGCCCCCGTCGTCTAGCGGCCTAGGACGCCGCCCTCTCACGGCGGTAGCGTGGGTTCGAATCCCATCGGGGGTACAACAACGAAGGCTCTCCGATCATCGATCGGAGAGCCTTTCTCGTATGTGCGGTCAGTGCGCGGCGGACGGAAGATAGGCGCCCGTCGTGCCGCCTATCTCCATGGCAGGCATCCCGAGCTTGCGGTGATCCCACGAACGCACCCGCGCGGGCACCACGCGGACGGCCACCCGCTTGTGCATCATCTGCTCCACCGCGGGGCGCGCCTCGTCGGTGTAGGGGGCGGTGTACCGCTCCCACACGTCGCGGCACACCTCGAACAGGCGGTCGTGGTCGTCCAGGATCTCCGCGCGCCCCTCGATCGAGACGCCACGCAACTGGTCGTAGGTGTCGCCGGCCTCGACGAGGACGGTCACGCGATCGTCGCGCCGGAGATTGACGACCTTCTGTGATTTCGCCTTCGTCTCGAACCAGATCTCCCCGTCGAGCACGGCGTACCACATGGCGACGAGGTGCGGGGTGCCCGTCGGTCCGAGGGTTGCCAGGTTCGCGACCCGGCTGCGGCGGAGGAACTCGTCGATCTCCGAGTCCGTCATCGTGATGTCTGCGCGGCGGTTGGTTCCCATGCGAAGCACTCTGGCACAGCGTGGGGCCGCACGGCTGTCTTCCTCCCGCCCCGCCCGTGTCCCTCCTGGGCTCCACCCGGGAGGGACACGGGCATGCGGTCGGCCTCAGAGACGCTTCTGGAGCGCTTCTGCGGCGGCGAGGAGGTCGGCGGCCCAGCGGGCGCCCGGTCGGCGGCCCATGCGGTCGATGGGGCCCGATACGGAGATCGCGGCGATCACGCCACCGGTGCTGTCGCGCACGGGTGCTGCGACCGACGCCACACCGGGTTCGCGTTCGGCGGCGCTCTGCGCCCAGCCGCGGCGGCGGACCTCGACGAGCACGCGTTCACCGAAGGCCGCGTCGGGGAGGATGGCGCGCTGGGTCGCCGTATCGGCCCACGCGAGCAGAACTTTCGCGCCGGAGCCGGCCGTCATCGGAAGGCGTGCGCCGACGAGGACCGTGTCGCGCAGACCGGTCGGCGGTTCGAGAGCCGCGACGCAGACCCGCTGGGTGCCCTCGCGGCGGTACAACTGCACGCTCTCGCCGGTGATCTCGCGCAGGCGGGGGAGGACGAGCGAGGCAGCCTCGACGAGCGTGTCGCCTGCGCCCGCGGACAATTCGGCCAGTCCGGGGCCGGGGCGCCACTGTCCGTCGCTGTCGCGCATGAGGAGACGGTGGACCTCGAGGCCCACGGCGAGACGGTGCGCCGTGGCACGGGGCAGGCCGGTCCGCGCGCACAACTCGTTGAGGTTGCACGGCTGTTCGGCAACCGCATGGAGGACTGTCATCGCTTTGTCCAGCACTCCGATCCCGCTATGCTGTCTCATAGGTCGATACCTCCGTCTCGCATAATGGGAAGCATATCGCATGCCGAGAACGGTGGGGACGACGCCATACGCGGCCGGACAGCCCCCGGGATCCCGCGTTCGTCACGTACGACAAGGTGGAGAAGATGGCTGGAAAGACTCTGGCGGAAAAGGTGTGGGACCAGCACGTGGTCGTGCGCGGTGAAGGAGAGGGATCGGCGCGACAGCCGGACCTGATCTACATCGATCTGCATCTCGTACACGAGGTGACCAGCCCGCAGGCCTTCGACGGTCTGCGGCTGGCCGGACGCCGGCTGCGGCGTCCCGATCTCACGATCGCCACCGAGGACCACAACGTCCCCACGGTGGACATCGACAAGCCGATCGCCGACCCGGTCTCGCGCACGCAGGTCGAGACCCTGCGTCGCAACTGCGAGGAGTTCGGTGTCCGTCTGCACCCCATGGGCGATCTCGATCAGGGCATCGTCCACGTGGTCGGCCCGCAGCTCGGTCTCACGCAGCCCGGCATGACGGTGGTGTGCGGCGACAGCCACACCTCCACCCACGGCGCCTTCGGCGCACTGGCGATGGGCATCGGCACCAGTGAGGTCGAACACGTCATGGCGACACAGACGTTGTCGCTGCGTCCGTTCAAGACGATGGCCATCAACGTCGACGGCACCCTCGCGCCGGGAGTGACGAGCAAGGACCTCATCCTCGCGATCATCGCGAAGATCGGCACCGGTGGCGGACAGGGCTACGTCCTCGAGTACCGCGGCGAGGCGATCCGCGCACTGTCGATGGAAGCGCGGATGACCATCTGCAACATGTCGATCGAGGCGGGCGCCCGCGCCGGCATGATCGCCCCCGACGAGACCACCTACGAGTTCATCAAGGGCCGCCCGCACGCCCCGAAGGGCGCCGACTGGGACGCCGCCGTGGAGGCGTGGGAGCAGCTGAAGACCGACGACGACGCGGTTTTCGATGCCGAGGTCCACATCGACGGCAGCGCTCTGACCCCCTTCGTCACGTGGGGCACCAACCCGGGCCAGGGCGCTCCGCTCGGGTCCAGCGTTCCGGTACCCGCGGAGATCGCCGACGAAACCGAGCGGTCTGCAGCGGAGAAGGCGTTGCGCTACATGGATCTCGAACCGGGCATGCCGCTGCGCGATGTGAAGATCGACACCGTCTTCGTCGGCTCGTGCACCAACGGCCGCATCGAGGATCTGCGTGCCGTGGCGGATGTCCTGCAGGGCCGCAAGGTCGCCGACGGCGTCCGGATGCTCGTCGTGCCGGGTTCGATGCGGGTGCGCGCGCAGGCGGAGGAGGAGGGTCTCGGCGAGATCTTCACCGCCGCAGGGGCCGAGTGGCGTCAGGCCGGGTGCTCGATGTGCCTGGGCATGAACCCCGACCAGTTGGCGCCGGGCGAGCGTTCCGCGTCGACCTCGAACCGGAATTTCGAAGGACGGCAGGGCAAGGGCGGACGGACGCATCTCGTCTCGCCGGCCGTGGCCGCCGCAACCGCGGTGCGGGGAACGCTTTCCGCACCGGCGGATCTGGACTAGACCACAGGACCGACGAGGAGAATTTTCGATGGAAGCCTTCACCACTCACAAGGGCATCGGCGTCCCGCTGCGCCGCTCCAATGTCGACACGGATCAGATCATCCCGGCCGTGTACCTGAAGCGCGTCACCCGTACGGGATTCGAGGACGGTCTGTTCGCCGCATGGCGCAACGACCCGTCCTTCGTCCTCAACACCCCGCCCTTCGACCGCGGCAGCGTTCTCGTCGCCGGACCGGATTTCGGCACCGGCTCCTCGCGTGAGCACGCCGTGTGGGCGTTGTCGGATTACGGATTCCGGGTCGTGATCTCGTCCCGCTTCGCCGACATCTTCCGCGGCAACGCCGGAAAGGCCGGTCTGCTCGCCGCTCAGGTCTCGCAGGACGACGTCGAACTGCTGTGGAAGCTCATCGAGCAGCAGCCCGGACTCGAACTGGAAGTGGATCTCGAGAACCGGACGGTGACCGCCGGAACCACCGTGGTGCCGTTCACCATTGACGACTACACGCGGTGGCGTCTGCTGGAGGGTCTCGACGACATCGGATTGACATTGCGCCAGGTAGACGCGATTTCCGAGTACGAAAAGTCAAGGCCGTCATGGAAACCGAGTACCCTTCCGGCGCCCTGAAAAACACCCCCGAACGCGCCTTCTCCGGGCCCGGTCCGACGCTCCCGTCGGGCCGGGCCCGGAGGTTATTTGCATGAGAATCCGCGTGGCACATAGACTCTTGCCCGTTTGCGGGTCTACCGTGGACTGGAGTCGGTCTGACGGTGGACCGTGTATGTGCGGAGGAAATCAATGAACAAGGCAGAACTGATCGACGTTCTGACCGAGAAACTCGGTTCGGACAGGCGCACCGCCACCGCGGCCGTCGAGCACATCGTGGACGCGATCGTTCGCGCCGTGCACGACGGTAAGAGCGTCACCATCACCGGATTCGGTGTCTTCGAGAAGCGTCGCCGGGCCGCTCGTGTCGCGCGGAACCCGCGCACGGGTGAGACGGTCAAGGTCAAGCCGACCTCGGTGCCGGCCTTCCGTCCCGGCCAGTCCTTCAAGAACATCATCGCGGGCACCCAGAAGCTCCCGGCTTCGGGTCCGGCCGTGAAGCGCGGTGCAGCTGCAGCGGCCAAGAAGACCGCGGCAGCGAAGAAGGCGGCCAAGAAGACTGCGGCCAAGAAGACCACGGCGACCAAGTCGACCGCGGCGAAGAAGACCACCGCAGCGAAGAAGACCACGGCGGCGAAGAAGACCACCGCCACCAAGTCGACTCCGGCGAAGAAGACCACCGCGGCGAAGAAGACCACGGCGGCCAAGTCGACTCCGGCGAAGAAGACCACGGCGACCAAGTCGACCGCGGCGAAGAAGACCACCGCGGCGAAGAAGACCACGGCGGCCAAGTCGACTCCGGCGAAGAAGACCACCGCCACCAAGTCGACCGCGGCGAAGAAGACCACCGCGGCGAAGAAGAGCCCGGCCAAGAAGACCACGGCCCGCAAGAGCACCAAGAAGTAACACCCACCCGCGATGCGGCTCGCACACGTGCGAGCCGCACAGGTGAGACGACGG
>NZ_JBKFBA010000048.1:0-19830 GCF_053345925.1 Rhodococcus sp. C26F | reverse complement strand
CCGCCGGCGGACGGCCCGTGGGAAGAGGGCTGTCGAGGTGGTCGGCCGCGACGAGACGGTCGCCGCGCAGCGACAACACCCACATGCTCGCCTTCCGGTTCCGCGCCGGAGGCAGCACGAGACCGTCGCGCTCGGCCCACCACTCCAGGAGCGGCGGGATCACCTTGCCCTGACTGGAGATCACGGGAGTACCGGGACCGGACGCGATCTCCAGCGCCCGCTTGCGGCCGCGGTCGGGATCGGCGCGGTACTCCTCCTCCGACAGGGCCGGCTCGATGGCGATCTCGAGCCCGTGCCGGGAGGCGAAGGGTTCGACCGTCGCGATGCACCGCGTGCGGTCGGCGGACACCACGCTGTCGCCGCCGAACGCCGTCAACTGCGGAACGAGCGCCTCGGCCTGTGCCCGTCCGGACGCATCGAGGGGCCGGTAACGGTCGTCGCCCTTGTACTTCTTCCGACTACCCGCCTTGGCGTGCCGCACGATCAGCGCCGTGGTCGTGTCCAGCGGCACCCGGCGGAACCGGCGCAGGACACTGCGGTCCATCGGATAGGACAACAGATCGAATGCCTCTTCGGGGGACACCCAACGCAATTCGTCAACCTCGTCATTGGGCGCGAACTGCCCGTCGAGGCACCGCGCAGCCCAGTAGTCCACCCGCTTGAGTTTGCGGTGACCCGGAACGGGGTAGACGACCTTCCCGAGACTACTGCCGAGCGCGGAGCGGAATCCGGTCTCCTCCTCGATCTCCCGCACCGCGGCAACCACGGCCGTCTCACCCGCGTCGAGCTTGCCCTTCGGAAAGGACCAGTCGTCGTAGCGCGGGCGATGCACGAGCGCGACCTGCGCATCGTCCGGAGCGTTCTCGTCGACAGGACGCCACAGGACGGCGCCCGCCGCGAAGATGTTGGCCTTCACGGGCTTGTCGCGTGATTCGGTCAACTTTCCCTCCACCTCAGGACGCACGGCTACGCATGAGTTCGACCTGGTGGTCGCGGGCAGCGGTTCCCGGCTCGGGGGACGCCGTCCAGGTGCCGTCGCCCTCGAGAATCCAGCAGCGGGTGACCGGGTCGAGCGCGGAATCGAAGATGCCGTCCAACTGCGCTGCGAGCCGGGTGTTCTTCACCTGCACCATCACCTCGACGCGACGGTCGAGGTTCCGGTGCATCATGTCGGCGCTGCCGATCCAGTACTCGTCGCTGCCCCGGAAATGGAACAACCGCGAATGTTCGAGGAACCGCCCCAGAATCGAGCGCACCGTGATGTTCTCGCTCAGGCCGGGCACGCCCGGCTTGAGGGCACAGATCCCGCGCACGACCACCTCGGTCCGCACCCCCGCCCGCGACGCGCGGTAGAGCGCGTCGATCACCTGCTCGTCGACGAGGGCGTTGGCCTTGAGCCGGATCCCGCTGGGGCGACCGGCCGCGTGGTGCTCGATCTCACGCTCGACGCGTTCGATGATGCCCTTGCGGACTCCGTGCGGTGCGACGAGCAGATTGCGGTACTGCGCCTTCCGGGAGTATCCGGTGAGGGTGTTGAACAGGTCGGTGAGGTCGGCGCCGATCTCGGGTGACGACGTGAGCAGGCCGACGTCCTCGTAGAGACGGGCGGTCTTCGGGTTGTAGTTGCCGGTGCCGATGTGGCAGTAGCGGCGGATCATCGAACCCTCGCGCCGCACGACCAGACAGGTCTTGCAGTGTGTCTTCAGACCTACGAGTCCGTATACGACGTGGACACCGGCCTGTTCGAGCTTGCGCGCCCACTTGATGTTGGCCTGCTCGTCGAAGCGTGCCTTGATCTCCACGAGCGCGACGACCTGCTTGCCCGCTTCGGCAGCGGCGATCAGGGCGTTGACGATGGGGGAGTCGCCCGACGTCCGGTACAGCGTCTGCTTGATCGCGAGGACCTGGCTGTCGGCGGCGGCCTGCTCGATGAACCGTTGCACGCTCGTGGAGAACGAGTCGTACGGGTGGTGGACGAGGATGTCGCCCTCGCGCAGGGTGGAGAACACGCTCTTCGGTGTCTCTCGCTCGCCGAAGGCGGGATGGGTCGCCGGCACGAAGGGGGCGTCCTTCAGATCCGGTCGGTCGACGGCGTGCACCTGCCACAGCGACGACAGATCGAGCAGCCCGGGCAACTGGACGACGTCCACCCGATCGACGTCGAGTTCGCGCAACAGGAGGTCGAGCATGTGCTCGGTCATGTCGTCCGACACCTCGAGCCGCACGGGAGATCCGAAGCGCCGCCGGGCGAGTTCGCGTTCGAGGGCTTGAAGGAGATCCTCGTCGCGGTCCTCCTCGACCTCGAAGTCGGCGTTGCGGGTGACGCGGAATGCGTGGTGCTCGACGATCTCCATGCCCGGGAACAACACGTCGAGATGGGCGGCGATCAGCTCCTCGAGCGGGAGGAAGGCCGGCAGTCCGTGCGACGAACCCGCGCGATCGACCCGGACGAACCGTTCGACGTTGTCGGGCACCTTCACGCGCGCGAAGTGTTCACCGGACGATTGCGAATCCTTGACCGTGACAGCGAGGTTGAGGGACAGGCCGCTGATGTAAGGGAAAGGGTGTGCGGGATCGACCGCGAGCGGTGTCAGGACCGGGAAGACCTGGTCGGCGAAATACTGTGTCAGTCGTCGGCGTTCGTCCTCCGTCAGATCCGCCCATCGGATGATCGAGATGCCTTCGGCCGCCAGGGCGGGCATGACCGAGTCGAGGAAGACCTGCGCGTGGCGACCGGCGAGTTCGCGCGTGCTCGACGCGATGAGCGCGAGCTGGGCGCGCGGGGTCAGTCCGTCCGCGGACCGGACCGACAACCCCGTCTCGGCGCGACGTTTCAGCCCGGCGACCCGCACCATGTAGAACTCGTCGAGATTCGACGCGAAGATCGCGAGGAACTTGGCGCGTTCGAGCAACGGCTGCGAGGTGTCCTCCGCGAGCGCGAGAACGCGGGCGTTGAAATCGAGCCAGCTCTGTTCGCGGTTGAGATAGCGGTCGACGGGAAGCGTGTTGTCGTGATCGGTCCTCGACTGCAGTCCCGTCGCGGCCGGAGGGGCGCTGGTGGCGGTCGCCACGCGACCGGCGGGTCNGGATGGTGCCGCGTGCTCGGAACTCGTGGGATCGGGGGAATCGCCGTTGGTCACCAGTTCATTGTTGCAGAGCGACGGCTCCCTGCAGCGCTGTCGCACCGGTGGCGCAGCGGGAACTCGACCGTGTCGAGCACGGCCGCGGTGGCCGGTCCGACGCCGAGTCGCAGTGCGGCGGCGAGATCGTCCGGTGTGTCCACATCGAGTCGCAGTCCGGGGAGGGCGTCCGGTACCGGGTACGCACCGGCATCGATGTGGCGACCGGCCGATCCCGGACCGAACGACAGTGGCGGCAGGGTGCCGCTCACGCAGTGCAGCAACGCCGTCGTACCGCTCGCCGTGTGGTCGACGACCACGGCCGTTCCGGTCCGCCGCGCAGTCTCGCGTGCGAGCACGAATTCCTCGGGCCGCAGGGACGGAAGGTCGGCCTGCAACGCCACGAGTTCGGCGCCGGGTGCGTGCTCCCGCGCCCGGCGGGCCGCTGCGAGCAGTGCGGAGTTCAGTGGGTCGGGGGAGTCGGGACGCACCGGATCGGGGAGGACGTCCGCGCCGCAGTCCAGCGCCGCGGCCGCGACCCGCTCGTCGGCGGTGACGACGGTGACCGTCACGTCTCCGGCGGACAGCGCCGCCGTCACGGTGTCCTGCAGCATCGCAAGCACCAGTGATTCCCGTGCTGCCGGGTCGAGGACGTGCGAGAGCCGCGACTTCGCCAGGCCGAGGGCCTTGACGGGAACGAGCACGTGCGTCGCGGGCATTGCTCGATTGTGCCATCAGCGATCGACCGCACGATCGCCCGAGGTGACGAACCACACGACCGCCGATGCGACCCGCGTCGTGGGCGGTCCGTCCTCCGACCCGGCGCGGCGTCGGTGGCGCCTGCGCGATACTGGGTGCGACCGTGGGTGGTGACAGCCCGGACCGAACCGGTCGCGACCGCCCGCTCCGGGCCGATCGCGACCGGTGGGTGCCGGGCATCGGACGAGAGTGAGGATCGCGTGACCACAGCAGCAGTTCTGGGCGCGGGTTCGTGGGGGACGGCGTACGCCAAGGTGCTGGCGGACGCCGGAACGGACGTGACGATCTGGGCGCGGCGCGAAGAAGTGGCGCGCGGCATCGCGGAGCGACACGAGAACTCCGACTATCTGCCCGGTGTGCAACTGCCGCACTCGCTGAAGGCGACGGCCGATCACCGGGTGGCCGTCAAGGGCGCCGATTTCGTGGTCCTCGCCGTCCCGAGCCAGACCCTGCGCACCAATCTCGAGGCGTGGACGGCGGATATCGGACCGGAGGTCACACTTCTCAGTCTCGCCAAGGGAATCGAGAGTGGCACCCTGATGCGCATGAGCCAGGTGATCGGTCAGGTCACCGGCGCCGAGCAGAATCGCATCGCCGTGCTGTCCGGACCCAACCTCGCCCGCGAGATCGCCGAGGGGCAACCCGCCGCGACCGTCATCGCGTGCCCCGACTCCACCCGCGCCATGGAGATCCAGAAATCCTGCGCCACAAAGTATTTCCGTCCGTATACGAACTCCGACGTCATCGGCTGCGAGATCGGCGGCGCCTGCAAGAACGTCATTGCCCTCGCGTGCGGCATGGCCGCCGGGGTCGGGCTCGGTGAGAACACCGTCGCGAGCATCATCACCCGCGGTCTCGCCGAGATCACCCGGCTCGGAACCGCCCTCGGAGCCAAGCCGGCCACGCTCGCCGGCCTCGCCGGCGTCGGCGATCTCGTCGCCACGTGCACGTCCCCGCTGTCCCGCAACCGTTCGTTCGGCGAACGCCTCGGCCGCGGCGAGTCGCTCGAGAGCGCACAGGAGGCCACCCACGGTCAGGTGGCCGAAGGGGTCAAGTCGTGCACCTCGGTCCGCGCCCTCGCAGCGAGCTACGACGTCGAGATGCCGCTCACCGACGCCGTGCACCGCGTGTGCCACGAAGGCATGTCGGTGCCGGACGCGATCGGGCAGCTGCTCGGGCGCCGGATCAAGCCGGAATGAGCGGCATGACGGGCGATTCGACACGTTGTGTGAAGGCGGTTGCACACGAGGGTGTTCCGGGCTCTCCACTGCAGACCGGGCCGGTCTTCGCCGCGCCGTATCTTCTCGGGGAGGACGAACGCGACGACGTCGACACCTATGCACGTGCCTCGAATCCCGGCTGGCGCGCACTCGAATCGGCGCTCGCGGAACTCGAGCACGCCTCGGCCGCTCGCGTCGTCGGCTCGGGAATGTCGGCGATCACGGTCGCCCTGCGATCGCTCGTGACCCCGGGCGGCACGGTCGTCGTCCCCTGCGACGGTTACTACCAGGTGCGTGCGTACGCGCAGGAATTCCTGGCGCCGCACGGAGTGAAGGTCGTCGAGATGTCGGTCGCGGAGTTCGGTGACGGCACCCTGACCGACGTTCTGGTGACCGCTCCCGACAATTCCGTCGTACTGGTCGAGACCCCGTCGAATCCAGGCCTCGACACCGTCGACCTGCGCGCGATCGCGACCGCGTGCGACGTCTCCGACGCGCTGCTGCTCGTCGACAACACCACCGCCACACCCCTGGGCCAGCTGCCCCTCGACCTCGGCGCCGACGTCGTGGTGGCCAGCGGAACGAAATCGCTCAGCGGACACAGTGATCTGTTGTTCGGGTACATCGCCGTCGCCGATCCCGAACTGCTGCCCGCGATCGACCGGGAACGACTGCTGTCGGGAACTGTGCTGGGACCCTTCGAGACCTGGCTCGCGCACCGCAGCCTCGGCACCGCCGGACTGCGCTTCGAACGGCAGTGCGCCAACGCGCTCGCCGTCGCAGGGATGCTGCTCGAGCACCCCGCCGTCACGGACGTCCGCTATCCCGGACTCGCCGGCGACCCCGCCCACGCCGTGGCGGCCGGCCAGATGAGCCGCTTCGGCCCCCTCGTCACCTTCCGGCTGCCCGGCCGCGACGAGGTGCACCGCTTCGTCCGCGCGGCCACGCTCGTCGCATCCGCCACCAGTTTCGGCGGTATCCACACGACAGCGGATCGTCGCGCACGCTGGGGCGATGCGGTGCCGGAGGGATTCGTGCGGTTGTCGTGTGGAATCGAGGACACCGCGGATCTGCTCGCCGATCTCGACGCGGCGCTGAGGGAGACGACACTGCACTGAGGGAGACCGGGGCCGTCGGAGACATAGCAGGGTATCCGATCCCACCCGCGCAGGACTCGCCCGTCACGCGGAGATCGCCAACCGGTACCGTTCGACACGTGAGTACGCCCCGAACCCGGGTGGCCGTCGTCTTCGGTGGTCGCAGCAACGAACATTCCGTCTCCTGCATTTCGGCAGGGAGCATCCTGCGCAACCTGGATCCGGAGAAGTACGAGGTCGTGCCCATCGGCATCACTCCCGAGGGCGCATGGGTCCTCGGCGACGCGGACCCCGCCGGCCTCGCCGCGGCCGGTCGCGAACTGCCCGTCGTCGCCGGTGACGGCTCCGATCTCGTGCTCACCGCGGATCCCACCCGCGGCGGCGACATCGTCGCCCTCGACGAGGGCTCCTACGGCCGGGTGCTCGCTTCGGTCGACGTGGTCTTCCCGGTCCTGCACGGCGCCTACGGCGAGGACGGCACCATCCAAGGTCTGCTCGAACTCGCGGACATCCCGTACGTCGGTCCCGGCGTCCTCGCCAGTGCCGCCGGTATGGACAAGGAGTTCACCAAGAAGCTGCTCGCGGCCGAAGGCCTCCCCGTCGGCTTCCAGGTCGTCCTGCGTCCCGGCACCGCGACCCTCACCGAGGAGCAGAAGAACCGCCTCGGCCTGCCCGTCTTCGTCAAGCCCGCCCGCGGCGGATCGTCGATCGGCATCAGCCGCGTGGCCGACTGGGCCGCCTTCGACGACGCCGTCGCGAAGGCCCGGCAGCACGATCCCAAGGTCATCGTCGAGTCCGCGATCATCGGCCGCGAGGTGGAGTGCGGCGTGCTCGAGTTCCCGGACGGCGACGTCCGCGCGAGTGTCGTCGCCGAGATCCGCATGCCCGACACCTCCGGCGACCACGAGGCGTTCTACGACTTCGACACGAAGTACCTCGACGACGTCTGCGAGTTCGACGTCCCGGCCAAGCTCGACGAGGAGACCTCCGACCGGATCCGCGAGCTCGCGGTCCGGGCGTTCCGGGCCCTCGACTGCCACGGTCTGTCCCGCGTCGACTTCTTCGTCACCGAGGACGGGCCGGTGATCAACGAGATCAACACGATGCCCGGTTTCACGTCGATCTCGATGTACCCGCGGATGTGGGAGGCCACCGGCGTGGAGTACGCCGAGCTGCTGTCGATCCTGGTGGAGACGGCGCTCGCGCGGGGGACCGGCCTGCGCTGACGGCACACGGCCTGTCGGCTTCCATCAGGACCCGACTAGGCTGGATACATGACTGCCGTGACCCCCGACTCAGCTGCGACCGACGCCGGCACGGACACCCGTGAGGCCGTCCACGAGGCCGCGCGTCGCGCCCGCGTGGCTTCGCGTCGTCTCGCGTTGCTCACCACCACCGAGAAGGACGCGGCTCTGCACGCCGCGGCCGACGCTCTGCTCGCCGCCGCCGACACCGTCCTCGCCGCGAACGCGGAGGACATCGAGGCCGCCCGCGCCGGTGGCACCGAAGAGGCCATCCTCGACCGGCTGCGCCTGACCTCCGCCCGGATCGACGGGATCGCCGCCGGCCTGCGCCAGGTGGCCGGACTGCCCGACCCGATCGGCGGCGTGGTCCGCGGCTCGACGCTGCCGAACGGTCTCGAGCTGCGCCAGGTGCGCGTCCCGCTCGGCGTGGTCGGCATGGTCTACGAAGCACGGCCCAACGTCACGGTCGACGCCTTCGGTCTCGCCCTGAAGTCCGGCAACGCCGCGCTGCTGCGCGGTTCGTCGTCCGCGGCCCGCTCCAACGCCGCGCTCGTCGACGTGCTGCGCGCCTCGCTCGAGAGCCGGGGCATCCCCGCCGACGCCGTGCAGCTGCTGCCGAGCGCCGACCGCTCGTCGGTCACGCATCTGATCCAGGCCCGCGGCCTGGTCGACGTCGTGATCCCGCGCGGTGGCGCCGGTCTGATCGCCGCGGTGGTGCGCGACGCGACCGTCCCCACGATCGAGACGGGCACCGGCAACTGCCACGTCTACGTCCACTCCGCGGCCGATCTGGAGATGGCGGAGAAGATCGTGATCAACGCGAAGACCCGCCGGCCCAGCGTGTGCAACACCGCCGAGACGATCCTCGTCGACAAGGCGATCGCCGACACCGCCGTCCCGAAGCTCCTGCAGGCATTCCAGCAACACAGCGTGACGGTCCACGGCGACCTGCCCGGCCTCGTGCCCGCGACCGACCAGGACTGGTCCGACGAGTACCTCTCGCTCGACGTCGCCCTCGCGGTGGTCGACGACCTCGACGCGGCCGTCGACCACATCGACCGTTACGGCACCGGCCACACCGAGGCGATCGTCACCTCGGACCTCGCCGCTGCGCGGGAGTTCACGACGCGCGTGGACGCCGCAGCCGTTATGGTCAACGCTTCGACGGCGTTCACGGACGGCGAGCAGTTCGGATTCGGCGCGGAGATCGGCATCTCCACCCAGAAGCTGCACGCTCGCGGCCCGATGGGTCTGCCCGAACTGACGTCGACGAAGTGGGTGGTGTGGGGCGACGGCCACACCCGCCCCGCCTGATCGAGACCGGCCCGACGAAAGGAACCAGCGTGGATCGTGCGCTGCCCGCCACCCCGCCGATCTTCGCGGACGTCCAGGACGTCGTCGATCGTCTGGCCGGTACCGGCTATCTTGCCGACAAGTCCACCGCGACCGCGGTGTTCCTCGCCGATCGCCTCGGCAAGCCGTTGCTGATCGAGGGACCCGCGGGCGTGGGCAAGACCGAACTTGCCCGCGCCGTCGCCGAGACCTCCGAGGCCGAACTCGTGCGCCTGCAGTGCTACGAGGGCGTCGACGAGTCCCGCGCGCTGTACGAGTGGAACCACGCCAAGCAGATCCTGCGCATCCAGTCGGCAGGGGCGACCGCCGCTGCGGGCGAGTCGTGGGACCGCACCAAGGAGGACGTCTTCTCCGAGGAGTTCCTGCTGTCGCGGCCGCTGCTCACCGCGATCCGCCGCGAGGATCCGACCGTGCTGCTCGTCGACGAGGTCGACAAGGCCGACGTGGAGATCGAAGGCCTGCTGCTCGAGGTGCTCAGCGACTTCGCGGTCACGGTGCCCGAGCTCGGCACCATCCGGGCCACCCGCAAGCCGTTCGCGGTGCTCACCTCGAACGCCACCCGCGAGTTGTCCGAAGCGCTCAAACGCCGGTGCCTGTTCCTGCACCTGGACTTCCCCGATGCCGACCTCGAACGGCGCATCCTCGCCAGCCGGGTCCCCGATCTGCCCGACGCGCTCGCCGACCAGCTCGTGCGCACCGTCCGCGTGCTGCGCGGCATGCAGCTCAAGAAGGTGCCCTCGGTGGCCGAGACGATCGACTGGGGCCGCACCCTGCTCGCGCTGGGACTCGACACCCTCGACGACACCGCGCTGCGCAGCACGCTCGGCGTGATCCTCAAGCACCAGTCCGACCAGATCCGCGCTGCCGCCGAGCTCCGGTTGAACTGACATGGTCGCCGCGCACCTTCCCGGATCCGGGGCGCCCCCGGCACCGCACGGACTGCCCGGGCACCTGGTCGGATTCGTCGAGGCGCTGCGTCGCCGCGGCATCGCGGTCGGGCCGTCCGAGACGGTCGACGCCGGACGGGTCATGACGGTGCTCGATCTCCTCGATCGGGAGGCCCTCCGCGAAGGTCTCGCGTGCACCCTGCTCCGCCGGTCCACGCACCGCCCGACCTTCGACGCCCTGTTCGACCTGTGGTTCCCACCCGCGATCGGACGTCGCGAGGCCACCGGCCCGCAGGTGAGCATCCCGCGCACCCCCACGGGGGAGGTCGACTTCGAGGCCCTGCGCGACCTCATCGCCGAGTTGCTGTCCGACGAGTCGCCGGAGGCACTCGAGGCCTCCGAGATGCTCGTCTCCGCCATCGTCGAGGAACTCGGCCAGTACGCATCGTCGAACGGTCCCTCCTTCTCGGCCTACCAGGCGCTGCGCGACGTCTCCCCGGACACCCTGCTCACGAAGATCCTCGAGGGACTGCTCGGCAACAGCACCCGCGAGGAACGCGACGACGCCGCCTACGAGAGCGAGGTCGCGCGGCGCACCGCCGCCCAGCGCATCGCCGATTTCCGGGCGATGGTCGAACGGGAGACCCGCCGGCGCACCGCCGAACAGCTCGGCCGCGAACGCGTCGAGAAGTACGGGGTGCCCAAGCTCGCCGAGGAAGTCGACTTCCTGCGCGCGTCCGACGCGGAACTCGTGGCCCTGCGCCGCAGCGTCATGCCGCTCGCACGTCTGCTCGCGAGCCGTCTCGCCGCGCGCCGCCGGCGCGCTCGTGCCGGCGCCATCGACCTGCGGCGCACCCTGCGCAAGTCCATGTCCACCGGTGGTGTGCCCATCGATCTGGTCAACCGCAAGCCCCGTCCGGCGCGTCCCGAGCTCGTCGTGCTCTGCGACGTCTCCGGTTCCGTCGCCGGCTTCTCCCACTTCACGTTGCTGCTCGTGCACGCCTTGCGCGAACAGTTCTCCCGCGTGCGCGTGTTCGCGTTCATCGACACCGCCGACGAGGTCACGCACTATTTCAACGCGGGGTCCGATCTGGGTGAGTCCATGTCGCGGATGCTGAAGCAAGCGGAGCTGATCACCTACGACGGTCACTCCGACTACGGACACGCCCTCGGCAGCTTCGCCGAGAACCACGCGCACGCCCTCACCAGCCGCAGCTCCCTGCTGATCCTCGGGGACGGTCGCACGAACTACCGCAATCCGAACCTCGAAGACCTCGAACATCTCGTGTCCGTCGCACGGCACGCGCACTGGCTCAATCCCGAGCCGAAGGGACAATGGGGTTCGGGGGATTCGGCCGCCAGGGTCTACAGCGAGGTCGTCACGATGCACGAGTGCCGGTCGGCGCAGCAGCTCGCAACGGTGGTGGCGAGTCTGCTCCCCGTGTGAACCCGTAAGCTGGACAACCGTGCATCAGCCAACGGATCGGCCCTCGGCCCCCAGGCGCCGCCTGGGCGTCATGGGTGGAACGTTCGACCCGATCCATCACGGACACCTCGTGGCGGCCAGTGAGGTCGCCGCGAGCTTCGACCTGGACGAAGTGATCTTCGTGCCCACCGGGCAACCCTGGCAGAAGACCGGGCGCGACGTCAGCCCCGCCGAGGACCGTTACCTGATGACGGTGATCGCGACCGCATCCAACCCGCGGTTCTCCGTCAGCCGCGTCGACATCGATCGACGCAAACCCACCTACACCGTCGACACCCTGCGCGATCTCAGCGAGCAGTATCCCGACGCGGATCTGTACTTCATCACCGGCGCGGACGCCCTGGGATCGATCCTGTCCTGGCAGGACTGGCAGACTCTGTTCGACCTCGCCCGCTTCGTCGGGGTGTCCCGGCCCGGATACGACCTGCACGCCGAACATCTGGCACCGCATCTGGACGATCTCCCGGCCGAGGCGGTGAGCCTGGTGGAGATCCCGGCACTGGCGATCTCCTCCACGGACTGCCGCAGGAGGGCCCGCGAGAACCGTCCCGTCTGGTATCTGGTGCCCGACGGAGTGGTGCAGTACATCAGCAAACGCCGGCTCTACCGCACGAATACGCACCTCGACGGAGATCCCGTCCCGGTGTTCGACGGAAACACCCCCGGCACCATCGAGAGAAAGAGCACGCAGTGAGCGCAACGGCAGAAGCCACGGAGATGGCCCGAATCGCAGCCCTGGCCGCCGACGAGAAACTCGCCACCGACGTCGTGGTGCTCGACGTGTCCGAGCAGCTGGTGATCACCGACTGCTTCGTCATCGCGTCCGCGCCCAACGAGCGTCAGGTCAACGCCATCGTCGACAACGTCGAGGAGAAGCTGCGCCTGGCCGGCCACAAGCCGGTCCGCCGCGAGGGCACCCGCGAAGGACGGTGGACCCTGCTCGACTACGTCGACGTCGTGGTGCACATCCAGCACGAGGACGAGCGCAACTTCTACGCTCTCGACCGCCTGTGGAAGGACTGCCCGACCATCGAGGTCGACGGTGTGGGTGGCCCCCGTTCGGCGATCGACGCCGCCGACTCGCCGGAGGACGTGTGAGTCGTCCGGAGGAGGGTGCGCAGAGCCCGCGGGTGCGGCAGCTGGTGCTGCTGCGCCACGGCCAGACCGAGTACAACGCCACGCGGCGGATGCAGGGGCAGCTCGACACCGATCTGTCCGAACTCGGCCGCCGGCAGGCGCTCGCCGTCGCCGACGTGATCGCCCGGTTCGATCCGCTCGCCATCGTCTCGTCCGATCTGCGCCGCTCCTACGACACCGCCACCGCGCTCGGTGACCGCATCGGTCTGCCGGTCGCGATCGACACGCGGCTGCGCGAGACGCATCTCGGCGAATGGCAGGGCCTGACCCACACCGAGGTCGACGCCGTGGCTCCGGGCGCACGCAGCGCGTGGCGCGCCGACGCGACCTGGGCACCGCCGGGAGGCGAGAACCGCATCGACGTGGCGCGGCGCAGCATCGCCGTCGTCGGCGAACTGCTCGACAAGTACGAGGACTGGAACGATCGGCCCATCGTGCTGGTCGCGCACGGGGGCCTGATCGCCGCGCTCACCGCGGCCCTGCTCGACCTGCCGGTCGACCGGTGGCCCGTCCTCGGCGGTCTCGGGAACACCGGCTGGGTGCAGCTCAGCGGATACGGAGAGGTGCCGTCCTGGCGCCTCGACGTGTGGAACGCGTCGGCCACGGTGGCGCCCGATGACGTCCTCTGATCCGACGCCGGTCGAGACCGACGCCGCCCCGCGGCGCCCGGTCCTGCTGGTGATCGGCGACTCGCTGAGCTACTACGGCCCGAAGGGCGGCCTGCCCGCCGACCATCCGCAGATCTGGCCCAATCTGGTCGCGGCCGAACTCGGCTGGGACGTCGAACTCGTCGCCCGGATCGGGTGGACCACACGCGACGCGTGGTGGGCGATGACCCAGGACCCGCGGGTGTGGGCCGCGATCCCGCACGCGGGAGCCGTCGTCCTGGCCGTGGGCGGGATGGACACCCTGCCGTCCCCGCTGCCCACCGCACTGCGGGAAGGCCTGCGCTACATCCGCCCGCCGGCCCTGCGTCGCGCGGCACGTAACGCCTACGGGTGGTTGCAGCCGCGACTGTCGCCGCTCGGTCGCCCGGTGGCGCTCCCGCCCCGGGTCAGTGTCGAGTACCTCGAAACGATCAGGGACGCACTGGCATACATGCGCCCCGATCTGCCGGTCATCGGCACCCTGCCGTCGGTGCACCGCAGCGAGCAGTACCGGTCGGTGCATGCCGGCCGGCTCCCCGCTGCACGCGCGATCACCCGTTGGGCGGCCGAGAAGTCGGTTCCCCTCGTCGATCTCGCCGAAGCGGTGCGGGAGAACGTCTTCTCCGACGACGCGAATCCCGACGGGATCCACTGGGGTTGGGAAGGACACCGCCGCGTCGCCGCCGCGGTCGGTGACGCTGTCCGGATCGTGCATCGGGATGCGGAAGTCCCGGTGGAGGGCCTACGGTAGGCGTCGTGTCCGTCGTCGTCGTCACAGATTCGTCGAGTTGTATCGACCCCGAACTGGTCCGTCGGTACGACATCCGTGTTGTGCCACTGCACATCATCGCGGGCGGACGCGACCTCCGCGAGGGCGTCGACGAGTTGCCGGAGGACCTGTCGACCGTGACCACCTCCGGGCCCTCGCCCGCCGAACTGACCGACGCCTACACCGAGGCGCTCGAGGCCAGCGGGGGAGACGGCGTCGTCGCCGTGCACCTCTCGCGTGTGCTGTCCGGGACGTGGGACGCCGCCCGGCACGCCGCCGAATCGCTGGGCGACCGGATCCGGCTCGTCGACTCGCGGAACACCGCCATGGGTTCGGGTTTTGCCGTGCTCGAAGCGGTGCGCGCCGCCCGGGCCGGAGCCGATCTGGCGCGGGTGTACGAGCGGGCCGTGGAGGTCGCGGCGTCCGCCCGGACCCTGCTCGTCGTCGACCGGCTCGACCACCTGCGTCGCGGTGGCCGGATCGGCACGGCCACCGCGCTGTTGGGTACCGCGCTCGCGATGAAACCCGTGCTGCACATCTCCGACGGCAAGCTCGTCCTGCGGGAGAAGACCCGCACGATGACGAAGGCGATGGCCAAACTCGTCGACGGAGCCGCAACCGACGTCGGCGACGAACCGCTCGTCGCGGTGCACCACCGCGGGGCACCCGAACGGGCACGCAGTCTCGCCGATCAGCTCGCGCAACGCCTTCCGGAGGGTACCGAGATCGTCGTGTCCGAACTCGACGCGGTCCTCGGCGCGCACGTCGGACCGGGCGCGGTCGGTGTGGTCGTCGCGTCCGCGGCGACCGGTGTCTCCGAGGACTGACCACCTACACCACCTCCCGGCCCGGATCATGCCGGTGGAGGCCCGATCCGGGCATTCATCCACAGGAGTGCGGGTCATCCACAACCCCGGCCGGATCGGCGCGGACACCGAATCCGGCGGTCGCGGACGAGGTTAGCGTCGCGGCATGGCGAGCAGTGACCACCGTGATCTCGCGCGCACCCGCCTCGGCGCGATCACACGTTCCTCGGCGATGCCCGCGGAACCGCCCTGGACCGACGGCGCGTCGACGAACGACCACCTCTGGGCGGATCCGGACGACGACGAACCTGTCCACAGCAGTTCCGGCCGGGAACGATTCGTCGATCGGCTGACCGCTGCGCGATGGGACACGGGACGACGGGGAACCGCTGCTCTCGCCGCGATCGGAGTGCTCGCCGCCGCAGTGGCGCTCGTCGTCGTGTGGCGCGACCGGCCGGTCCCCGAACCGGTACCGCCGCTGCCGAGGGTCGAAGTCGTGGACACCGCAGAGCCGTCCGCCACGAAGGAGACGGACACGGCACAACCGGATTCCGCCGAGTTCGTCGTCAGCGTCGTGGGTGCGGTGACACGGCCCGGACTCGTGCGGCTGCCGGCAGGATCCCGTGTGGCCGATGCGCTCGACGCTGCCGGCGGTGCCGTCGACGGTGCCGACCTCATCGGCTTGAATCTGGCCCGGCGGGTCGCCGACGGTGACCAGATCGTCGTGGGAATCGCCCCGCCCCAACCTGTTCCGCAGGCCAGTGGAATCGTGGGGGCGCAGACACCGGGCGATGCTCCACCGGAGGCAGGCGGGTTGGTGGATCTCAACACCGCCGACGAGACCGCGCTGGACGCGCTGCCGGGAGTCGGTCCCGTGACGGCCGCGGCGATCGTCTCGTGGCGCGACACCAACGGACCGTTCACGGACGTCGAACAACTCGGTGAGGTCGACGGGATCGGACCGGCGCGACTGGCCAGGCTGCGTGAACTGGTGACGGTGTGACCGTCCGGAACAACAGGTCCGATCCTGCAACGGTTCTCGACGCCAGGTTGGTGCCGTGCGCGCTGGCCGCGTGGGGTGTGACGCTTCTCGGGTTGTACACGGGATGGCGGATCGTCACCGTCGTGGCGGTCGCGGCCGTCGTCGGGTGTGCTGTGACGGTCCGTCTCGTCGCGACCGGTCGCATCCCCCGCGGAGGTGCGCGGATCCTCCTCGCCGCACTGGCCGTCGTCGCGGGATTCGGGCCGGCCGCCGGTCTCCGGATGTGGGCCGCCGACCAGCACCCGATCGCCTCCGCAGCGGAAAGGGGAGCATGGGCCGGCGTCGTTCTCGTCCCCACCGACGATCCGCGCCGCATCCGGGCCGCGGCCTTCGACGACACACCCCGGGTACGCCTTCCGGCACGGCTCGAGCTCGTGACGGTCGGTGGACGATCCATGGAGACCGGGGGATCGGTGGTGGTGTTCGCACCGGCCGATTCGTGGGGCGATCTCCTGCCCGGGCAGTCGGTCACCGCACGCGTGCGGGTCGCGCCGCATACCGGACCGGGCACCACGGTGGCGGTGCTCCGCGCGGAGAACGCACCCACGGCCGTCGGCCCGCCCCCGGTGTGGCAGCGGTGGGCGGGCACGGTGCGCCACCGTCTCGCGCAGGTGAGTTCCGCGGTGCTTCCCGCCGACCGGGCCGGCTTGCTGCCCGGTCTCGTGGTGGGGGACACCACGGCGTTGACCGACGAGGTGCGCGAGGACTTCCGGGTTGCCGGACTGACGCACCTGACGGCCGTGTCCGGGGACAGATGCACATTAGCAGGTGTCTGCCCGCTAGTGTGACGATCATGGAAGCAGTGATCTACACACGCGTCTCCTCTGACCGTGCCAAAGGACGTTCGGTCGAGGAGCAGGAAGCGGATTGTCGCGCAGCGTGTGAGGCTCACGGCTGGCCCGTCATCGAGGTCCTCTCGGACAACGACGTCGGCGCCTCCAGGCACTCGAAGGGTAATCGGCCGGCCTACGACCGGCTGAAAGAGGTCCTGCACCCCGGTCGCGTCCTGGTCCTCTGGGAAGCATCGCGTGGGCAGCGTGACCTGAAGGCCTACGTCGAACTCCGAGACCTCTGTGCCGAGCGGGGCGTCCCGTGGTGCTACTCCGGGACCATTCACGACCTGTCGACCGGTTCGGGGAGGTTCCGCACCGGTCTCGACGCACTGCTCGCCGAGGAAGAGGTCGAGCGCGCGCGAGGTCGCGTGCTGCGCGCGCTGAACGCCAACGTCGCCGCCGGAAAACCGCACGGGAAGATTCCGTTCGGCTACCGGGCGGTCCGGGACGAGAAGACTGGGGCGATCGTCGACCGTGTCATCGATGAGGCCGAAGCCGCAGTGCTGCGCGATGCAGCTCGTCGCGTGCTCGCCGGCGAATCGGTGCGATCGGTGTACCGCGACCTCAACGCCCGCGAGATCCTCGGGCCCACCGACAAGCAGTGGTCGCACCGCACCCTGACCCGGTTGCTCAAGTCCCCGACGTATGCCGGCCAACGCGTCCACAAGGGCACCGTCGTGCCCGGCACGTGGGAGCCGATCTTCACAGAGGAGGAACACCTGGCGCTGACGACGCTGCTCGACGACCCGACCCGGACTGTGGCCAGGGGAAGCGCCCCGAAGCATCTCCTCACGGGCATCGCGACGTGCGGTGTCTGTGAAGGCAGCGTGTTCCGGCTCAAGGACCGCGGTCGAGAGACGTACGTCTGTCGTGAGGGCTTCCATGTGTCGCGGTCGAAGGCGTCGACGGATCTACTCGTGACCGAGGCGGTGATCTCAGGACTCGAGGATCCCAGCCTGGTTGACGCAGTGCGTTCGATGGCAGGAGTTCCGAAGCAGCAGATCGGGGAGGCACAGGTGCTGCAGGCGCGGCTGGACAAGCTGGCGGACGAGTGTGCTGACGAGAAGATCTCGGTGCGGTCGTTTCAGCGGATGGAGGCCCGTCTGCTCAAGCAGATCGCCGATGCAAAAGCGCGGGCCAGGAGGGCCGCGGTGGCGCCGATCGTCGTCGACACCGTGGGGCCGAATGCTCGTCAGCGGTGGGAGTCGTACACACTGGAGCAGAAGAGGGACCTCATTCGCGCGCTGGTGCGAGTGCGGTTACTGCCCACAGGTGCGAAGAGTGGCAAGTTCAATCCGGATTCTGTGTCGATCGAATGGATCGACGCATCCGACGTTTGAAATGTTAAGTGGAGCACATAAAGGGTATGTAACGTGAACCCATAGTTTGTCGAACATACATTCGAACATAGCCGGGGAGGGTTATCAGAATGGGCGGAAGAACCGAAAGGCTCGGGTTGCTCCACCGAGTCCGCGTGGACGAGTTTGTGGCCCACGCGGACAGTCGGGGCATGAAGGCCTCCGAGCTACTTTTCCGCTGCCTGACGCTGGACAGCGTTCAGGATCTCTCCGGCGTCGACCTCAAGCGCCTCACATAGCTGAAACAGCTGCGACATATCCATCGACCGTTCTCCGGCTTCTAGCCGGGCAATGGTCGCTCGTGACATGCCGGCGCTCTTTGCGAGCTCGGATTGCGTCACACCACGCCGTGCACGTGCTGCCCGCATCTCTGCGGCGAACGCACTACGGATCCGCGCAAGATGTTCCTGCTGTCGTGTGTCCATGCGGAGCACAATAGGTCCAAACGGATACATAGTGCAACAGAGCGGTCGTACTGACGGGTAACGGGGCCGTTATGCCCAATGTCTCTGTTTGGCATTGCTGTGTATCCAAATGGCAGCTACAGTCTCCATATGGTCTCATCATGCCCCCGTATTGCCGATCGCGTCACAGCCGCGATCCGGTCGTCCGGCTCCACGCTCCAGGAACTCAGCGAAGCAACTGGAATCTCGCTCGCGTACCTCCGGCACCGAATCGCCGGACGGCGCGAGTTCAAAGGCACCGACCTCGTCGTGATCGCCGACCACCTCGGTATCCCCGCCGGATCGCTGGCGGTGGAAGAGAGGCCACCCGAACCCCGATGACACCAGACGAAATCGCCGATCGGGGCCGGGAAATCGGTCGCGCCAGATGGGGAAAGCCATTGCCTAACAAGGCAATCGAACTCCTCACGCTCTACGCGCGGCAGGCCAATGAGGAAACCATCCAAGAAAAAGCCGCCAGCTGATCCACCAGCTGACGGCCAACGACACCGCAGAAAAGGAACCCGATGTCGAACACCCACACTACCTGCAACACCGTCGCCGTGCTCGAACCGGCCGACACTCCGATCTTTGACGAGTTTGCCGAACACTTCCGCACGATCCCCACGCGCGACGAGCTCGACCACCACTTCCGCACGCTCCCCGTGGACATCGCTCCGCGGCCCGCCACGATCGACGCTCAGATCGTCGAGGTCCGCGACGTCCCCACACACGACACGACCGCAGATGACCTCGTTGTCGAGACAAAGGCCAGCAAAGCCGAATCCGCCCTCTGGTGTGCGGCACTCGCTGCAAGCATCGGCGCCATCGTGTGGTTGAACAACCTGCTCGAAGCGACGGCGATCGCATGATCACCAACGACACGGCCGAACCGGTCATCTTCGACAGCCGGATCCTCTGGCACCTCGCCAAAGGCACCCGATTCGTCGAACTCGACTCCGGTCGCGTCTTCACCATCGGCGACCGGCCCGGCCGACTGTGGCGTGGCAACACCCCCTGCACCGTCGAATCCCTCGACATGCCCGTGCAGATCCGCAACACCGCGGAGACCACGAAGTGAGCGCCCGCCGGCGCAGGTGCCCCGGACACCCGCACAGAGTCCTGCATTCGAACACGTTCGCGTGCTCCGAGTGCTGGAAGCGTTTGCCGGACCACCTGCGCCGGCCTGTCCTCGCGACCCTCGGCAAGTCCGCGTCGCGCGGAAAGACCGAAGCCTGGAACAACGCAGCCGCCTACCTCGGAAGCCGATCATCATGACGACGAACGACCTCACCGACAACGACCTTCGCGCTGTAGCAAACGAACTCGGACCGCAGTACGCCATCCTGCACTGCCCTCCGATCACCCTGCCTTGGTTCTCGAGCGATGAAACTGCAGCCATCACTCGCGACGTCGAAGGCGGCGTGCGTGTAGACACCGCAAGCTCGCTGAGCCGCGAAACCCGCATGGAAATCGCGACCGCACTCGTCGCCACGATCCTCGATGAGCCGAAGCAGGGGAGCGACCGGTGAGCCACGGACTCGAGAAGAAGCGTCAGGACGCCGGCGGATACCCGATCGAGGTTCCGTCGGATGTCCCGGCCTCCGTCGTCGTCGACCGCATCCGATCG
>NZ_JBKFBA010000047.1:0-29753 GCF_053345925.1 Rhodococcus sp. C26F | reverse complement strand
TCATGACGAGCGCAGCCCAGGAGCACGAATCGAAGGCGTACCCGCCGAGCCCGGAGTTCACCGCCACGGCCAACGCCGGTCCGGAACTGCAGGCCGCGGCCGACGCCGATCGGCTCGGATTCTGGGACGAGCAGGCGAAACGACTCGACTGGGCGCAGCCCTGGACGGAAGTGCTCGAGTGGTCGAACGCACCGCTGGCGAAGTGGTTCGTCGGCGGCAAGCTCAACGTCGCCTACAACTGCGTCGACCGGCACGTCGAGGCCGGTAACGGCGATCGGGTCGCCATCTTTTTCGAGGGCGAGCCCGGCGATTCCCGGTCGCTGACCTACAACGACCTGCTCGCCGAGGTCTGTCGCGCCGCGAACACCTTCACCGAGCTCGGCCTGGTCGCCGGCGATCGCGTCGCGATCTACATGCCGATGATCCCCGAGGCCATCGTCACCATGCTCGCGTGCGCGCGCCTCGGCCTGACCCATTCGGTGGTCTTCGGCGGCTTCTCGTCGTCGGCACTGCGCTCGCGCATCGACGACGCGCAGGCCAAACTGCTCGTCACGGTCGATGGCCAGTGGCGTCGTGGCCAGGCCGCGCCGCTCAAGGCAGCCGCCGACGAGGCCGTCGCCGATGCGAAGTCGATCGAGCACGTGCTGGTCGTCGCGCGCACCGGCATCGACGTCGAGTGGACTTCAGGTCGCGACCTCTGGTGGCACGAGACCGTCGAGAAGGCGTCGCCGGAGCACACCGCGCAGCCGTTCGACTCCGAGCATCCGCTGTTCATCCTGTACACCTCGGGCACCACGGGTAAGCCCAAGGGCATCATCCACACCTCCGGTGGCTATCTGACCCAGGCGTCGTACACGCACCACTACGTCTTCGACCACAAGCCCGGCAAGGACGTCTACTGGTGCACCGCCGACATCGGCTGGGTCACCGGCCACAGCTACATCGTCTACGGCCCGCTGAGCAACGGCGTCACCCAGGTCGTCTACGAGGGCACCCCCAACTCGCCGAACGAGCACCGGCACTTCGAGATCATCGAGAAGTACGGGGTGTCGATCTACTACACCGCCCCGACGCTGATCCGCACGTTCATGAAGTGGGGTCGCGAGATCCCCGACGCCCACGATCTGTCGTCGATCCGTCTGCTCGGCAGCGTCGGCGAGCCGATCAACCCGGAGGCGTGGCGGTGGTACCGCGAGGTCATCGGCGCGGATTCGGCCCCGATCGTCGACACCTGGTGGCAGACCGAGACCGGCGCGATCATGATCTCGCCGCTGCCCGGCATCACCGCCACCAAGCCCGGCTCGGCGATGGCGCCGCTGCCCGGCATCTCGGCGAAGATCGTCGACGACGAGGCCACCCCGCTCGGCGCGGGCGGTAACGGCTATCTGGTGCTCGATCAGCCGTGGCCGGCGATGCTGCGCGGCATCTGGGGCGACGAGCAGCGTTACCGCGAGACCTACTGGTCGCGCTACGCCGAGCAGGGCTGGTACTTCGCCGGCGACGGTGCGCGTTACGACGACGACGGAGCGCTGTGGGTGCTCGGCCGTGTCGACGACGTCATGAACGTGAGCGGTCACCGCATCTCCACCTCGGAGGTCGAGTCGGCGCTCGTGTCGCACCCGTCCATCGCCGAGGCCGCGGTCGTCGGCGCGGCGGACGAGACCACCGGTCAGGGCATCGTCGCGTTCGTGATCCTGCGCGAGCACGTCGCCAACACCGGCGACACGCTCATCAAGGAACTGCGCGATCACGTCGCGGTGGAGATCTCCCCGATCGCCAAGCCGCGCCAGATCACCGTGGTACCGGAGCTGCCGAAGACCCGCTCGGGCAAGATCATGCGCCGCCTGCTGCGCGACGTCGCCGAGGGTCGCGAACTGGGCGACACCTCGACGCTCGTCGATCCGGCCGTCTTCGACGCCATCCGCGCCCGTTAGTTGTTGCGGGTCATGACGTTGTAGACACCACCAGGGGCTGACGAAGGCGGACGGGTCTTCCGGCGGCAGGATGGGAAGTACCACCAACTCATCCGCCGAACGAAAGAACCCGACCGCGGCGCACCGTAACGCCCCGCTGTCCGTCGAAGGTCGCCGCCGTCTCGTCGAGCGGTGCCAGACTCGTCCGCTGTCCCATGTCGCCGCCGAGATGGGGATTTCCCGGTCCTGCGCCAGCAAGTGGATGGCCCGCTACCGCGAACACGGTGAACTCGGTCTGCTCGACCGGCCCAGCGTTCCGCACCATCAGCCCACCGCGACTCCGGCCGAGACGGTGGCGCGGATCGAGACCCTGCGGCGGAGCCGTAAGTGGTCTGCGGCTCGTATCGCGCACGAGCTCGCCGCCGACGGGGTCACCATCTCGGTGCGCACCGTCAGCCGGCACCTCGCTCACCTCGGGTTGAACCGGCGCAGGTTCCTCGACCCGAACGGCGAGAACAATCGCCAGCCGCGCCGGATCATCGCCCGTTGGCCCGGTCATATGGTGCATGTCGACATCCGTGAAGGTCGGCCGGATCCCCGACGGAGGCGGCTGGCGTGTCCACGGTCGGGGCAGCGAGCAGGCCAAGAAGGTCGAGCGCGCCAAGACCGCCGGTGCCCGCGTCGGCTACGTGTATCTGCATTCGGCGGTCGACGGGTTCTCCCGCCTTGCCTATACCGAGGCCCTGGCCGACGAGAAGGCCGCCACGGCACTCGGGTTCATGCACCGCGCACGGGTGTTCTTCGCCGCTCACGGCATCGTGCACATCCATCGGGTGGTCACCGACAACGGGTCCTGTTACCGGGCGAAGGACTTCACGAAAGTGCTCCGCGGTGGCCGGCATCAGCGGATCACCCCGTACACGCCCCGCCACAACGGGAAGGTGGAGCGCTACAACCGGATTCTGGCCGAGAAGTTCCTCTACGCCCGCGCCTGGACCAGCGAACGGCAACGCGCCCAGGCGCTACAAGTGTGGAATGTGCACTACAACTATCATCGTCCGCATACTGCCGTCGGTAACCGGCCGCCCGCGAGCAAACTCCGGACCGGTGTCACCAACGTCATGACCTCATACAACTAGTTCCGTTCGTACACCGCGGGTAATACGGTCATCTCAAACTTAGAACTCATGCCTTCTCGTGGCATCTCTACCTTTTCGGGGACACAGTGTTGGCCGGTGTCTCAAAGTCCAAAGCATTCCTGGTCAGTCCAGTTATGCGCTCGATGATACGACGCCGAACTGCATAAGGGGCCCAGCGAGCCAGCGCCGCCATCAGCTTGTCATCGTTCCCGATGCGCACTCGCAAGGGTCGCTTGTCCGCTTCCAGAATGGCGCAAATTTCCACTGCGGCCTTGCTGGTGGACCGTGCGCGTCCGCCGAGTGCCCGCATTTTCTCGATCGCTGCGGCGTGAAGACCTGAATACGGACTTTCCGTAGGGCTGATCGGCACTGCTTTGGATCCGAAGGGGGTGTCGTGGTTCCCAGGCTGGATGATCAATACGTCGATTCCGAACGGTGCCAGCTCGATCGAAAGTGCTTCCGCCCATCCCTCGAGCGACCATTTGCTCGCCGCGTAGATGGAGTACATCGGATGCGCGATGTTGACCGCGTTGGAAGAGATGAGCGCGATCGTCCCCTCACCCTGGCTTCTCATGGACGGGAGCAGGAGTTTGGTCAGCTCCAACGCTCCGAAAAAGTTCGTCTCGAACTGATCGCGGATGGATTCCGATGGCAGATCCTCGAAGAATGCTGCCGTCGTATAGCCAGCACAATGGAGGACTGTCCTCGGCTGGTGGGGGGATTCCTCCAGAAGTTCGACGGCTTGCCGGCGGGATTCAGGTGAGGTCACATCGAGTTCGATGACGTTGACCAGGTTGCGATCTCCACCGTATTTGTCTACTAGTTCCCACAGATGATGCGATTTGGACGTATCGCGCATCGACGCGATCACATGGTGCCCCCGCGCCGCCATCACTGCGCTGATGTGCGCGCCGAATCCGCTGGACGCCCCGGTGACGAAGATAGGGCTGCGCCTTTGGCCGGACGTGTGAGCGTTCATATCGTTCCTCTACCAGTTGGCACCTATTACGCGCGGCGTGGCCGAGGTGCGTTCCGATTCTCGTACAGCCCGCGCCCATTCCATCTTGAGTGAGCGCTCGGCATCGAATCCGTGACGATGGATAGCTGATGTCTGCGACAGGACTGCTACGGATCGAGGACGAAGGAACACGGCACAGTGTGGTTTTCCGAAGTCCAGCCGCACGCTGCACCCGCTCCTCGCTGGCCCTTGTTGATTACCCCGGCCGTTGAAGCCCTCCACAGCTCTGAGACGGCATGCAACGGCCCTGATGCCGTCGAACCGCTTTCTCGCTTGTCGCCGTTCCGACCAGACTGATCGCGGTGGTCCCCGTGCCTGTTGTCCTTGGCGGGCAGGGAAGAGCGACTTTGCGTCGCTCGTCCTACCGCGGTATCGGCGCGTACAGCACCACGGAGTTGCCCCACGGGTCACGGATGACCGCGCGTACTTCGTGAGGTCCTTCTTCTACTTCCCGGACAACGGTTGCGCCGTGTGTCACGGCCTCGCTCACCGCCGCCGACACATCGGGAACCTTGAAGGATGCACCGACCACGCCGTCGGTGACATCTTCCTCCGGCCCCGCGATCGCAACGGTGACGCTGCCCCCGTCGAGTGCAGCGAACCGGTCCCCGTCCTGGAACTTCGTCCGCAGTCCCAGGAACGATTCGTAGAAGGTTACTGCCGCGGCGACGTCCGTCACCGGGTACATGACGTTACCGATTCCAGCATTCTCTGCCATGGGTTTCTCCGCTCGTGAAAGGTTTCGGGTGAGGCGACGCGCGCTCACAATCGTCGGGACTTCTCGTTCTCGTAGCGCTTCCTTGCTCGAGCGTTGGCAGCGCCCAGCGCAACCTGGAAGTCTGCTTCGGAGTTGTGGAACGTGCCCCAGTTTTCGAGTCGGCGTCGATTCGAGTCCTGGAAATGAGGTGCGACCTCACGCGCGAACAGTTCGTACGAATCACGGGTGTCCTGAGGGGAGGCCCAGTCCAGAACCCTGATCAAATGGGTACCGTATCCCCCGGATACCTCCTGCATGCGTTCGATATGTTCGATTGCGTCCTCCGGTGTGCCTACCACACCGAGGTTCGATGCCCGGAAGACATCGATCAGCGGTGCACCCTTGTCCAGTCCCGAGGAGTCGTAGACCGCCTTGAGGAAACTCGCATCACGGAACAGGTACCGGCCGGCGTCCTCAATTGCATAGGAAACCTGACGTTCCGCTTCTTCACGCGTGGGCGCGACATGAATGACACTCACGAGTCGCCAGTCGGCCCGAGATCCAGGGCCATGGCCGTGCAGTTCGCGTTGCTCGCTGTAGATATCCCAGTGGTCCGCGAGGACACGACTTCCGGCATCGCTCGCTGCCGCCAGAGCAAGCATCGGTAGACCGAATCTTCCCGCAAGCATGGCACCTGCCGGAGAAATCACCGCGGTGACTGCGACCTCGGGATGCGGTCGGGTGTAAGGCAACATCTGCAACTGTGCTTGCCGCAGCTCGAACCACTCGGTTTTTCGGTCGACGTAACCATCCGAGGTGAACAGCGCCAGAATCGCCTCCAACGATTCCTCCATGCGCTCCCTCAACGAAGAGTAGTCGAGGCCCATCATTGCAGCATCCGACGGCAATGCCCCCGGTCCCACCCCCATGATCAGCCGACCCCGCGTGAGGTGGTCGAGCAGGGTCATACGTTCGGCGACCATCAGGGGGTGGTGGTACGGCAGAGAGATCACTCCGGTACCCAGTTTGATGTGTCGCGTGCGTTGAGCAGCAGCTGCGATGAATACCTCGGGACTGGAGACGATCTCCCACCCACTGGAATGGTGCTCACCGATGAATGCTTCTTCGTATCCCAGCACGTCGAGGTGCTCGATCAGCTGAAGATCGCGCTCGAGGTCCCAAGTGGGATTATTGCTCGGCTTGTGCTCCGGGCCGAGGAATATTCCGAACTTCATGCGATCCCGGACATGACTGCTCACGATCGATCACTCCCTTTGGTTGATGTCGATGGACGGCTCGGCTGCTCGAACATCATTTCTGCCCTGCCGAGGATCTGAGCGTTTCCGTCGCAGCCAAATCCACCTGATCACCCGAGATGACGACTCCGTAGTCATGGCCGGCTCCATGCACGGTCACCCTTCCGGAGCGGACGTCATCGAGTACCTCGTCGACCGGACGCTCGAAAGGATCGCCCATTCCTCCACCTCCGCTGGTCTCGACGACGAAACACTCGCCCTTGCGGAAGAATTCGTTGTTGACCTTCGCATTCAGAATCCGGTCCGAGCCCTCGTGAGATCGCTTCTTGAAGGCTCCCGTGACGCCCGCGCCTCCGCCGTCCCGGCCACGGGGACCGACGGACAGGCGATCGCCGCGTGTTGTGACATAGGCATCCGCCAGCAGTCGGAAGACTGTCCTGGTCCCGAGGCCTCCGCGCCAGCGCCCCGGGCCTCCGGAGTCGGCGATGTATTCGACCTCTTCGACGACGAGCGGGCATCGCGCCTCAACCGGTTCGACTTGAGGTACCGAGTTGCGGCCGAGGCCGAAGTGCACTCCGGTGGCGTCCGGACCGTCTTTGCCGAATCGGGCTCCGACACCGCCGAACTCGTAGGCCAGGTGCACCCAGTACGGCGCGGTAGTTGCCGCAATCGAGAAGGGCTGCAGGATTCCGGAGGCAGCAATGGCACGTTCAGGTACCGCATCCGACAATGCCTGTAGTACCGATTCCATCGCTGCGTAGGCAGGAAGGAAGCGACCGCCGCACGGATACGGCGATTGTGCGTTGAGAAGTGACCCTTCGGGAAGTATCACTTTCAGAACTCGAAGGCATCCGTCGTTCATAGGAATAGCTGGATCGATGAAGCAGCGAAACGCGAAGACGGCTGCCGCGAGCGACTGGGAGACGCTCGCATTGACTGCCGCCGGCACTTGTGCGTCGGTGCCGGTGAAGTCGATTTCGACCTCTTTCTGACCGACGGTGACAGCCACTTGGACGCGGTGATTGCGAATGTCGGTCACACCGTCGTCGTCGATCGTGTAGTCGGCCTGGTACGTGCCGGAGGGAAGCGCAGCGATTGCGTTGCGTGTCAGAGTCTCCGTGTAATCGAGATAGTCACGGACACCTGCTGCGAAACCCTCCTCACCGTACTCATCGATGAGTTCTTCGATGCGAGTCGCAGCGGTCGACGCTCCTGCAATCAGCGCACGCACATCACCTTTCACCTTGTCCGGGGTCCGACTGTTGAGGGCGAGAATGCGCATGACGGCGTCCTCGAGTCCCTCTGATGTCGCAATCCGTACTGGAGGGAGCTGCAAACCTTCCGCAAAGATCTCCGTGGCGAGTGATGCCATTCCACCTGCTGAGGCGCCACCGATGTCGGATACGTGGATCAACGTGGCGGTGAAGTACTCCACCCGACCTGCCACGAAGATCGGTTTGAAAATGAGGATGTCGTTGGTATGTATGCCGCCCTTGTACGCATCATTCGTGGCGAACACGTCACCGGGACGCATGGTCTCGAGCGGAATGTCTTCGAGCAGGAACGGTATCGCGACCGACAGTGCCATGCTGTTCATCAGCGTAGTTGCCATCGAGTGCGCGATGAGACGACCGTCCTTGTCCAAGATCGCCGCCGAGGCATCCGACCCCTCGACCACGAACGTCGAGTATGCGGACCGCACCACGACGATGCTCGCCTCTTCCGCCGCCACCACCAAAGCGTTGCGGAGGACTTCCGAGGTGAGCTGTACCGCATCCGGAGTTCTGCGCTGGGGGTCGATTGCCGATCCGTCGGCCAGTACCTGCGTCATTACTTCTCCTCTGAAACACGCGACAGAACTACGTTGAACTCGTTGTCGATCCGGACGCCCCAGGACGGCGGGACCACGATGGTCGACTCACCATCGGCTATAACGAGGGGCCCCGTAACCAACTCGTCGCCGACGAGTCCTTCACGCTCATAGACCGGAGTTTCGCGGTACTCGCCGAACTCGCGGAACCACACCGGTCGCTTTCGTGAGGGTCCCTGGGTCCGTGTCCCCGATCGAGCTCGACGTCCGAGCGGAACTTTCGGTACCACTCTGGTGACGCGCACACGGAAGCTGACGAGTTCGATCGGTCCGGACCCATCAATCCCGTAGGATTCCTTGTACTTCTCGGCGAACCTTTCCCGTAGAGCTGCGAGCGATCCGGCGGTCCAGCGCTGATTCCGTCCTCCGTCACCGATGCGGATGGTCAGCTCATGCGCCTGACCGGCGAGTCTGACGTCCACGGAACGCTCGATTCGAGTGGATTCCGCCCTTGGATCGACGTCGAGATCGGCAGCGGCTGCTTCCGCCAGTTGCTCGAAAGTCTTGTCGATCTCGTGGGCGTCCACATCCGACTCGTGGCACAGGCGGGTGAGTACCCGGTCAGTGCTGAGATCGGTACCCAGAAGGCCAACCGCCGACCCGACACCACACGACGGCGGCACGATCACCATATCGATGTCGAATTCTTCAGCGACTCGTGCAGCATGCATCGGCCCTGCACCGCCGAAAGCAACGACGGCGAAGGGCCTGGGGTCTATTCCCCGCTGTACGGTAACCACCCTCACCGCTGCTGCCATGGTTGCATTGGCGATCTCGTGTATGGCGCTGGCAGCTGCCTCGAGCTCGACGCCGAGGGGTTCAGCGACCTGAGTTCGGATAGCATCGGCGGCCTTGTCTGCTTCCAGGCCCATCGTGCCGCCGGCGAATCCGACAGGATCCAGGTATCCAAGAACGAGGTTGGCGTCGGTCACGGTCGGGTTCTGTCCACCACGTCCGTAGCACGCGGGTCCTGGTTCGGACCCTGCCGAATGCGGTCCGACACGCAAGGCTCCACCCTGGTCGACCCATGCGACACTGCCACCGCCGGCGCCGACTTCGGCGAGGTCGATGGCTGGTGTCTTGATCGGAACACCTGTTCCGGCCCTCCGACCTCCGAAACTCCCCTTCCCACCGACGTGGAATTCCGTGGTGATTGCAGGAGTACCGTTGCGCACGACGGAGGCCTTGGCCGTAGTACCTCCCATGTCGAAGGAAATCACATCGGCCCTGCCCGCGGACAACCCTGCGGCACGAGCAGCAAGTACACCAGCTGCCGGGCCGGATTCGATCGTCGCGACAGCGCGCCGCCCCGCCAGATCGGCCGACATTACTCCGCCGCCCGATTCCATCACCTGGACGCGGGCGTCGATCCCGATTTCTCGCAGTTGCGTCTCGAGCCGCTGAAGGTAGGAGACCATGACCGGCCCGACATACGCGGACATCAACGTCGTTGTCGTTCGTTCGTATTCGCGCAGTTCAGGCCATACTTCTGCCGACGTGACCACCGTGGCTCCGGCAGGAAGCTCCTCCCTGAGGATCTCTGCGACTCGGTGTTCATGGAAGGGATTTGCGTACGAGTGAAGCAGGGCGACGGACACCGATTCGATTCCGCGTTCGCAGATACGTGAAGCAACGGCACGAACCGATTCCTCATCGAGCGGGGTAAGGACATTACCTGCACTGTCGAGCCGTTCCACCACTTCGAAGCAGTCTGCAGCAGGGATCGGTGATGTCGGCGGATCGAACAGCGTGTCGAAACGATCCTCTTCGACGCGGGCGTACCGTCCGAGAGGAAGCAGGTTGCGGAATCCGCGTGTTCCGATGTGCGCCACCCGCACACCCTTTTGCTCGAGGATTGCATTCGTCGCGAGCGTCGTAGCGTGAACGACCCGATTCACTGCGTCCGGTTGCACTTCTGCGGCATCCAGAGCGATCTGCACCCCACGCACGATTCCCTCCGTCGGGTCACCGTGTGTACTCAGGGTCTTGGCTACAGCTACCTGCCCCGTCGGCCCGGCGAGCACGACGTCCGTAAAGGTTCCCCCGACATCGATTCCCAGTGCATAGCCATCCGCGGACGCATCGAACTCTACTGACATGGAGACACCCTAACTATTTGAGCAAGCGCTTGTCTAGGACAAGCGGCCTGCTTGCGATCCGACTTCGCCAACAAGTGTGGACAGCCAAGGGACCAGCGCACGTCCGTCCCCTTCCGCAGATGCCCACGGCACCCAGCAGACGTCGTCGTGTTCCCAATTGAGTCTGATTCGACGATGCTTGGAAGTAGCAACGAAGACGTGGACGGTCCATTCCCCATCGGCACCGAGCATCCTCAGAACGGGGCCGGCAGAGAAGGACCGCAGGTCCTGCCGTATCAGGCCCGTCTCCTCCGACAGCTCCGCCAAAGCCTGGTTTTCGGGTTCGACGTCCGCTTCGAGGAATCCGGTGACGCAATGCCACATTCCGACATCGCTTCTTACGAGCGCACTCCTCCGCAACAAGCACAGTCGATTACCGTGCTTCAGCAACAAGGCGACGATCCGCCGTTCCACCGGCTCGGATAAGGGCTCCGCCACCGACGATTTCGCTTCCATGCACACCACCTCGACTCGAACCAAGCATACTGTTAGCCAAGCGCTTGCTCAAGACTGTATATTCACGCCATGAACACAGATCTCTCTGATAAAACAGCCCTGGTGACCGGCGGCGGTGCAGGCATCGGCGCAGACATCTGCGCGCGGCTTTCCGCGCTGGGCGCGGAAGTTTTCGTCTTGGACCGGGATCCCGAATCCGCTCGGACTGTCGCGAGCTCGCTGACCAACGCGACACCAGTCGAAGTCGATCTCCGAAATCCTCCAGAAATCACCGCAGCTCTCGAACGAAATCCTCGCCTCCGCCAGGCGGACATCCTGGTCAACAACGCCGGCCTGACACGAGTCGAACGCTTCACGGAAAGCGACCCCAGCACTTGGGACGCATTCTGGCAGGTCAACCTCCGCGCACCCATGCATCTCTGCCACGCACTCGTCCCCAGCATGACCGAAAAAGGCTGGGGTCGCATCGTATTCGTCTCGACAGACAGCGCTCGTGCCGGTGGCGGTGGAGAAGGGGTCTACTCCGCAACAAAGGCAGGAGTACTCGGATTCGCGAAGACGCTCGCCCGAGAGATCGCTCGGGACGGAGTCACATCCAATGTGGTGTGTCCGGGATTGGTCGACACCGCCATGCTCCGCACCGTCGAAACCGATAATTCCGGCCTGATGGACAAGCTCGCCCGATCGATCCCCATGCGCCGTTTGGGCTCTGCCGGTGAAGTTGCCGCGGCGGTCGAGTTCCTGTGCGCTCCGGATGCTGGCTATATCACGGGACAGACGCTCAGCGTCAACGGCGGAATCACCATGATGTGAGCGCTCAAGCACTAATGACGACACTGCGTACTGCCGTAAAACCTAATTCGACCTTGCCGGATGCAGAGGCCGACAAACCCCTCGGTCCGATACGCAGTCGTGGAGGCTACAGCACGACTACCGGATTCAACGGACTGGCCGTGCCTCCGACGATCGGCAGAGGCGCCGCGACAAACAGGAAGTCGGTTCGGTTCCTTGTCGACAGTTCTTCGAGCCACAGCAGCTCGATCAGTGGAACACCGTGGGCCCACAGGGTGAGCATGTGAATGTCCTCGTCGACCGATCCGTGGAACACACCCCCCGGGTCGAGTGCGCCGACCGCAATGTTGTCGCTGCCGATCGCTACGACATCTCGCTCGACAAGCCATCGGCCGCCACTATGACACAGTCCCGGCTGTTGGTCGTTGTACCTTTTCGGATCCGCCGCAAAGACCGTCGACCATCCTGTCCGCACGAGGACCACGTCCCCGGCCCTGACCTCGACCTCGGCTGCCTGTGCCGTCGACTCGAGCAGATCTGCGTCGATACGCACATCGGCGGACAAGTACTCCACGCCGACGTGTCGCGCGACGTCGAGCAGGACGCCACGCGTGACGATCGGACCCAATTTGTCGATGCCGCAGCGCGTGGCGCCGTAGCTGCGCACCCGGTTTGCCGGATGACCGTTGAACAGATGATCCCCGCGCCACATGTGCGAGAGCGCGTCGATATGAGTCGTGGTTCCGTGCGGGGACACCATCAGAGCGTCGTCGGCGACCGACATTTCGCCCTTGATGCGTTGAGTACCGGCTGCGTAGTCACCACCATCGATCGACATGAAGTGCTGTGGAAGGGGACGCCCGGTCAGATGTGGCACGTGCAAAGCTCCGGATCCGGTATTGGCACCACGGATGGGAAGCGCCAATGAGAGCACCTCTCCCTCCCGAACCGAGGTCATCGCATTTTTCACTACATCTGCCGTCAGGAGATTGGCAGCGCCGCGTTCGTCGTCGACACCCCACCGCCCCCAGTTCCCGGAATGAGGTCGACCATCCGCTTTCGCCGGGTTTGCCATGGCATAGGCCTCCATCGTATTGCAGAATCCGAATCACACGTACAGTACCAAGCAATCGCTTGCTTAACAGCATGCGTGAAGGAAGGAATTACCGATGACCCCCAATCCGAATTCGCTCCTCACCACCGCAGACTCAGCAAAGACCCCACCGATCACCAACCCGGTCGCACATGCCGTCGAGCAGGTCCCGGAGCACCAGGTAAAAGCGATGCTTGCCCGACACGGCGTCGACACACCTATCGGTGTGACCTTCCGATCGGCTGCCGATGCGCCGGGGGCGGTTGCCGACCTGCACGGTCCCCTAGTCCTCAAAGCCTTCGGACCCGGACTGGTCCACAAGAGTGACGTGGGCGCCGTCATTCTCGGCCTCGACCCCGCCGATGTCCCCATCGCAGTCTCCGATATGGAGGCATCGCTGCACCAACAGGACATCATCCCGGCCGGTTACCTCGTCGAAGAACAGCACCCGGGTGGACTCGAGCTCATAGTCGGAGTAGTTCGCGACGCAACATTCGGTCATGTCGTTCTCCTCGGCCTTGGTGGAGTCGCTACCGAAATGCTCGACATGTCCTCGTTGCGCGTCGCCCCGCTCTCTCCGGCCGACGCGGAAGCCCTGGTCGACAGCTTCCCCGGCGCACCCCTGCTTACAGGAGCACGAGGACGTCCTCCTGCCGATCGCGAGGCACTCGTTCGGCTACTTCTTGCGATCGCAGGAGAGAAAAGCCTTCTCAGCGAACTCGGCGACCGATTGGTGGAGTTCGAATGCAATCCCATCGTGGTGACCCCGAGCGGAACACAGGCACTCGACGCGCGGCTCATGCTTTCGGACGCACCGAGCGAGGTGGACAGCTCCCGATCCCCCACCGACTTCTCCGCGCTGTTCGCGCCCCGAGCGATTGCCGTGGCCGGCGCCTCGACCGGTCGCTCGACCTTCGGCAACCGTTTCCTCAGCGCATATCGAGCAGCCGGATGGCAGGCCGGCCTCTACGTACTTCACCCGAAAGCCGACGAGGTGGACGGCGTACCGGCCTTCCCCTCCGTCCATGCGATGCCATCCGACATCGATTATCTCGTGGTCGCAGTACCCGCTCATGCAACACCGGGAGTGGTGGCAGAGGCCGCAGCGGCAGGAGTCCCTTTCGTTCACGTCATCACCGGCGGGTTCGCCGAGATGGGCGACGAGGGGGCCGCCCTGCAGGCCCAACTGGCCCAAAGCACCACCGGAACACCGACCAGAATACTCGGCCCGAACTGTCTCGGAGTGTTCGCGCCTACGGGCCGACAGACCTTTACCCTCGGCGCTCCGACAGACTCAGGTTTCGTTTCGGTGGTGTCCCAGAGCGGTGGACTCTCCGGCGACATGATCACCGTCGGTTCGCGGAGAGGGGTGCGATTCTCCAAACTCGTCAGTATCGGCAATGCGATCGACGTGACCCAGGGCGAGCTTGTCGACTGGCTCGTCGACGATCCTGAGACGCGCGTGATCGGGATCTACTTGGAAGGCACCCGTGACGGCGAATCGCTCCTGCGGGCACTTCGCCGAGCTCGGGGGGTCAAACCTGTCGTTATCCTGCGCGGCGGCTCGAGTACGCAGGGTTCGATTGCCGTGAGCTCTCATACCGGGTCGATGGCGAGCAGTACGAAGGTCTGGACTGCCGTCACCGAATCCACAGGTGCGGTACAGGTCGAGTCTCTCGAGGATTTCCTCTCGTGCCTGAGCTATTTCCAGCGGTACATCGACCACCGGCCCCCTGCTGATGCTGCCGGCGTGCTGGTCATCGGCCTCGGTGGAGGGGCGTCTGTACTGGCGACGGACGCATGTGACCGTGCCGGGGTCCAACTCACACCGCTTGCCGACCGCCTCCGGGCTCGATTGAGGAATCTCGGATACGGGGCGGGCACGAGCGTCGCCAACCCACTTGAAGTTCCGGTCGGACCCGCATCATCGCCCTCTGTCCTTGTCGATGCACTCGGTCCTGTGCTGGATTCCGATGGACAGCCATATCAAGACGTACTGATGCACTTCAACGCGGCCGCCTACTACAGCTACGGAACCGGGGGCCTACAACCGTTGATCGACACACTCGAGACCGTCGTTGCTGCTAATCTGCCGACGAGAGTGGCCGTGGTCGTCCGAAACAGCGATGTGTGCCCGCCATCGGACCTCGACCTTCTGAACAGATTCTCCACAAGGACAGGAATTACCGTGCACAAGGGATTCGACGAAGCCGCCAGCGCTATCGCCGCGGCCCAGCGATTCGATTCCTGCCGAACATAGCGGGACTGAGGATCGGCACATGAGTTGAGCGCCGGGCATTTTGCCCGGCGCTCAACATTCGTTCCTGTCAGTGCGCGAGAACGTCCTCCGCAGTTCTCACGGAGCGGACGTCCGCAGCACGACCGTGCGGCATGATCTTCAGAACGAGCAGGCCCAAAAGCGCGAGCGCGGCTGCAATCAAGAACGCGATGCGGTAACCGTCCGGACCGAAGAACGTCCCGAGCTCGGTGGTGAAAGCGTGCATCGCCAGCAGCGTGAACACCAGCTGCACCGCAAGAGCACTCGCCAGATTCTGAGCAGACAGCATGACCGAGGAAGTGATCCCCTGCTTCTCCGGCGGCGCGGATTGGACAACCAGATTCGGAAGTCCACCATACGTGGCACCCATTCCGATACCGCAGAAGAGCAGCCACAACAAAACGTGCCACGATTCGGAGTGCATGAAGGCCAGCCCGATACTTCCGGCTGTCAGCGCGCCGCACCCGACCATCATCGGATAGCGAATGCCCCACCGTCGGGCTTTCGCGCCACAGACGAATCCTGCAATCACCATTGCAGCACCGTGTGGTGCCATGTAGGTCGCCACAGCGAAAGCGTCGGACCCGAAGCCGATCTCGTCACTGGGATCGCGGGGCATCTGCACGATCAACGGGATCAACGAGACGACGATTGCCGCCGGACCGTAGACCGCGGCGTTGAGCACAAGGGTCGTCCACATAGGCCGGGTCCGCAGCAGCGAGATCTCAATGATCGGTTCCGGGAAGGACTTGTCCCACAGTACCCACGCAACGAAGCACCCCAGTCCGAACGCAACGAACCCGACGAAGGTGATCGACGTCCATCCCCACGTGCCTGCGTTACCGAGTGCATACACGAGCGACGCGCCACCGAGTCCGAGGAGGATCGCACCAACCCAATCGAGCCGCGATTTGACCTTCAGCGGTGATTCGGGGAGCAGAGCGAGCACTCCTACGATGCAAGCCGCTTGGAATGCTGCGATACACCAGAACACCGAAAGTGCACCGAACGAATCGATCAACCAACCTGCCACGAACGGCGAGATCACAAGGAGGGCACCGGCACCAGTGAATGTCACTGTGATCGCAAAGGCGATCAGTGGCTTGGGGAAGACGTCCCGGATGAGAGAGTAGGCGAGCGCGGGCGTGACGTAGAGCAGGCCCTGCAGACCGCGGCCGACGAGGAACACTTCATAGTTGGGCGCCATCGCCGAGATGACTCCGCCGAGTGCCGAAAGACCAGTGACAATGACGAGGAGCATGCGCTTGCCTCGAAGATCGGCGAGTTTTCCGATGAGCGCTACAGCGACAGCAGTGACGAGGTTTGCGACGGTGATCGTCCAGCCGAGGTTCGTCGTCCCGAAATGCAGTCCGATTCCCGGAAGCGCGGTGCCGACCAAGCTGTAGGAGAAGGTTGCAAGCTCACCGAGCATGACGACGACGACGAGGGCTCCGATCCAGCGGGGAGTCCAGTAGTTCGTCTTGCTTGCGGGAAGTTGGTCGGGCTCTGCTTCGTCAGCGGAACTTGTCGGGGGGCGGTTGGGGGTCATAGGCGAACTCCTGTCCTATCGGAACACGAGGAGGGGTTTAGTGTGACGCACGACACTTGGTGGCATGGACACAGTAATTGACCAAGCGCATGCTTGCCAATAGCCCGCACCCTGCAATACACGAAGTTGCCCCAGTTCAATGCCACGCCGAGCCGCCCCATATGCCCGACGAACGTAACCGAAGTAGCCAAACCTGTTGCGTAAACCAAGCGATTGCTTGGTATATTGGGCGGACACCATCACGGAAGGGGCGAGCTGATGCTCGACTTCGAAAATCGTAAGGGCGCTGCACTGATCGCGGGCGGCACAGGCGGCATCGGCCGCGCAATCAGCCGCCTGCTCGCACAACGTGGTAGCGACGTTTTCTTCACCTACCGCGGGAATGCAGCCGGTGCGGCCGACCTGGCCTCAGAGCTCAGCGCACTCGGATCGAAAACTGAGTTCGCACAAGCGGACTTGAGCGACATCGAAGCAACTGCCGAACTGATCTCGAAGGCGTGTGCGTCGTTCGGCGGTCTCCACACGGTCGTCTATGCCGCTGGTCCGCACGTCCCGATGACTCACCTGAGCCGAGTCTCACCTCACCGGTTCGGAGAACAACTCGCCAATGACGCTGCGGCGTTCTTCAACTTGATCCACCCTGCCCTGCCGTTCTTGCGTGAAACGGGCGGCAATATCGTTGCCGTAACTACCGCTGCAACGCGCCGATTCCCGGTCCGCGATGGTTTGTCCTCCGGACCCAAAGGGGCGGTCGAAGCGGTGGTCCGCGCTCTTGCCGCCGAGGAGGGCCGCTTCGGCCTACGCGCCAACTGCGTGGGTCCCGGCATGCTGACCGATGGCATGGCGGCACGGCTCATCGGTTCCGGCGACCTCGACGAACGTGCTCTGGACATCACTCGAGGAAATATCCCACTCCGCCGATTCGGCACCGCCGACGACATCGCCGAGGCCGTCGCTTTCCTCGCATCCGACCGGGCCGGCTTCATTTCCGGACAGACGCTCGACGTCGACGGCGGCTACGGCGTCTGACCAAGGGAATAGGGCAGCCTTCTCCCTCGCAGGGGCAACGGGAAGCCGCGGCTACCTGGGACGATTGCGGGGAGCCAACGCAGCCATCCACATATCGGCCAACACATCAATCATGTCCTCGAGCAGCACATCGGAGTTGCGCGCGGACCATCTTACGAAGATGCTCTCCAACTGCGTGAAGACCAACATCGCGCGCATGCGTGCCTGCTTCTTCGTCCATCCTGAACGATGCAGTGCTTCGGCGATTCTCGCGGTCTCGAATGCGAAGGAGCGAGCCCGACGGTCACCGATCTCCCGTTCGACGCTCGCCGCATCACTCACGGCGATCGAGACGTCACGGGTGCGGTTCCAGAGTTCGATCGTTCTGGTCAGCCACTCGCGGAGACGTTCGACGCTCGGGTCCGCCGCGACCTCGGCGAACTCGGCGAGAGGCTGTGCGTACCCTTCGTCGAGCTCTTCCAGTAGCGCAAGCACCACGTCGGCCTTCGTCTTGAAGTGCAGGTAGAACGTGGCGCGCGTGGCTCCTGCTCTGTTGGTGATGTCGGTGACCGAAGTTGCGGAGTACCCGTCTTCGACGAAGCAGGCGACCGCGGCTTCCTTCAGACGTGTCCTGGTCAGTTCCTTCTGGAGGTCGCGCATGTTGGTGCGCACAATACCGCTCATCCTTTGCCGTACCTCCCCATCGTCTGTGCATAGGACTCTAGTTCACACAGCGACATGCGCAGGAGCAGGTCACGAAGGCAGCGTTTCCGGTCGAACCGTGAACCAAGCAACCTAGCGCTTGGGTGAAAAGGATGCATACTGTAGCTATGGCACCGAGATCTCAAGCGGCCACGTCCGCCCCTGCCCCGCGCCCACGACGCGGCACTTACCGGCGTTCCGCGCTGGGAGAGTCCAGCACGGAGCGCCGACGGGCCATGCTCGATATCGCAGCCGAGTTGTTCGCCGAGTATGGCTTCCGTGCAACCACAGTGCGACAGATCGGTGACGCGGCCGGGGTTCTGTCCGGAAGTCTCTACCATCATTTCGAGTCGAAGGAAGCCATCGCCGACGAAATACTGTCGGACTATTTCACCAGTCTGATGGCCACCTACGAAGGCATCGTCGAGAAGGCGGGGACGCCTTCGGAGACGTTGCGCGAACTGGTAAAAGCGGGATTCAATTCACTGGATGAGCATCGCGCCGCCATCACCGTCATCCAGAACGAACGCGCGTACCTGAGTGAGTTTCCGCGTTTCGCGTACATCGCGGACTATGAAGCCCGGGTAAGGCAGATCTGGACCAAGGTTCTCGACGACGGCGTGGCCTCCGGCGCCTTCCGCGATGACATCGACACGACCATCGCGTACCGCTTTCTGCGAGACTCTCTCTGGGTCACCGTGCGGTGGTTTACGCCTTCCGGGCGGTTGTCCGCCGATGAATTGGCGGACCAGTATTTGAAGTTGGTCCTGGAAGGGCTGGAGAAACCGAACCCCTGGGCATCGCATCCTCATCGTCCATTGTTCTCCGGCTGAATCCGATAGCAAAACGACGCCGCACAACCNGTGGTTGTGCGGCGTCGCCGTTTCTCCAGGTGGTCCCTAGGGTGTTACTGAAACCTTGAGCTCTCGACCGAGAGGCGCTACTTTCTTAACCAAGCGATTGCTTGTTTACGAAGGGCGTAACTCATGACCGTTTTTCCCGAATGGGGAACCCTCCCGCAGATGCTCCGTCGGCGCGCGTACCAGGATCCCGACCATGTGGCCGTCATTGATGGCGAGCACGTCCTCGACCTTGCAGAACTGCGCACGCAGGCTTCGAAGATTGCCCGCGCGCTCATCTCTCGCGGTATCGAGTCCGGCGACCGGGTTGCCGTGTGGGCACCGAACTGCTGGCAGTGGGTAGCCGCAGCCTTCGGCATCTGGGACTGTGGGGCGATCATCGTTCCATTGAGTACCCGAGCAAAAGGCATCGAGACGACGGAAGTTCTCGAGCGTACTGGATGTCGCGCACTGGTGATGACAGACAGCTTTCTCGGCACCGACTATTTAGGACAGTTGTCCACTGCCGCAGGCGAGCCCGGAAACGGGGTTCCATTCTCCCGGCTCCCCCACCTGAGCACTGTGGTTCTCTTGAGCGGACGCCCGTCACTTCCGGGAGCATTCACCTGGGACGACTTCTTGGATCTGCACCGCACCGTCGACCTGGACGTCGCCGAAGCACGCGCGCTCGCCGTGGACCCTGAAGACATCTTCGAGATCTTGATGACCTCCGGAACCACGGGGCAACCCAAAGGCGTGACGTTGTGCGGCAATCAGATCCTTCGCGCGTACTGGGACTGGGCAGAGATCTGTGGGCTCGGAGCCGGAGACCGACTCCCGGTTGTCAGCCCCTTTGCACACGGATTCGGAATCAACGCCGGAATCATCGCCTGTGTCGAACGGCTGGCAACGATCGTTCCAATCGCGGTCTTCGATCCTGACAAGGCACTCGATATGGTCGAAGAGCTACAGCTCACTGTGCTTGCCGGCCCACCGAATCTTTTCGCCAAGATCCTCTCGGACCCTACGCTGACAGAACGCGACATCTCCTCGCTTCGATGGGCCGTTGTCGGCGCCGCCAGCGTCCCCGACGAGTTGGTGGTGTCCATGCAAGATCGCCTCGGTTTCGAACGTGTCACCAACGCATACGGATTGATCGAGGGATCCGTCGTGACCATGACACGAGCAGGAGATCCTCCGGAAGTCGTTGCAGCATCTGCCGGTCGTGTCGTATCAGGAATGGAAGTCCGCCTCGTCGACGCGGACGAAAATGTAGTGCCAACCGGTGAACGGGGTGAGATCCAGATCCGTGGATACGGTGTGATGAAGGGTTACTGGGACGCTCCACAGCTGACAGCAGATGCGTTTGCTCGAGGAGGTTGGTTCCGCACAGGCGATGTCGGCTCATTCGATGCTGACGGAAACCTTCGTATCGTGGGACGCACGAAGGAGATGCTCATCGTCGGCGGGTTCAATGCATATCCCGCAGAGATCGAGAGCCTCCTACTCCACCACGCCGATCTCGCACAAGCCGCCGCCATCGGCGTGCCCGATAACACACTCGGTGAAGTGGTTTGGGCATATGTAGTTCCTAAACCCGGTGCGACACCCACGGAGGAAGAGCTCATCGCATGGGCACGCGAGAACATGTCGAACTACAAGGCACCACGACGAATGTTCCTACTGGACGCGCTTCCCACCACCGCAAACGGAAAGATCGACAAGGCGCGACTCGAGCAGCACACCAGTGAGCTGGGAGTCCGAGTGCGATGACCTCGAGCGCCGGCACTAAGAACGAAACATCGGATTTTGCCCTAGCCGACTACATCGCTATCCAGAAACTGATCCACCGCTACGCGTATCTTATCGATTCGGGACAATTCGACGAAATGGGCGCGCTGTTCGATCGCGCCGATGTGTACATCGGAGGAGAACTCGCGGTGCGCAACGACGGTACGGCTGTCTCAAGGCTCTGGGAGAGCTATGTCCGCATGTATCCGAACGGTACGCCTCGTACCCACCACATCGCGACCAATGTATCCATCGAACCCGACGGTGTCGGAATCGCTCGCGCTCATTCCTACATCCTCGTCGTCCAGAACCCCACCGACGTCCCGCTCGTGCCCATCACAGCCGGCGACTACCTCGATCGGTTCGTCAAAGACGAAGGCGTTTGGTACTTCAGCGAACGCCGTGTCGGAAACGATCTTTTCGGTGACATGTCCCATCACCTCACCCACCCGATGCAAGTCAACCCGAATGCGGCACCGCAACGGTGGGACCTCGTCTGATGTTCGCCGGCGTCCAGATGTTCACATCCGCAGAGTCCATCACCCCCGCCGATCTGGCCGCTATGGCCGAAGAACATGGCTTCGAGTCGGTGTTCTTCCCGGATCACACACATGTCCCGGTCGGAGACACATCTTCCGATTATTCGGGCCATGACGTGCCGGAGTACTACCGGACGGTCCTGGATCCAATCGTAGCGATGACCGATGCCGCCCGGGCGACATCCACCATCAAGGTCGGTACAGCGATCTGTCTCATCACAGAACGCGATCCGATCATTCTTGCCAAGCAGATCGCATCCATCGATCAATTGTCATCCGGCCGAGTGATCCTCGGTGCCGGCGCGGGCTGGAACGACCAGGAAATGCGCAACCACGGGGCGGACCCGGCCAATCGGTTCGGACTGTTCCGCGAACGAATCGAAGCAATGACTGCGATTTGGAACCACGACGAGGCGTCCTTCCACGGCAAGCTCGTCAACTTCGATTCCTTGTGGTCCTGGCCCAAACCTGTGCAGCAGCCGCGGCCACCGGTGCTGATCGGCGGCAACGGCCCGAGCATTCTTCGACGTGTAGTCGCCTACGGTGACGGATGGATGCCGTTCCGTGACGGCACGAAGCAAGTCGACGACGACCTGTCCGGAGAACCAGAAGACTTCGAAGACTCACTTGCACACCGGATAGGTGAGTTACGGGTCCTGGCCAAGGATGCAGGACGCGGCGTACTGCCGGTGACGCTGTTCAACGCCTGTCCCCATCCCGCAGCACTCAACCGGTATCGGTCCATCGGGATCGATCGGGTCGTTTTCTGGCTACCTACCGCTGACCACGGCACGACACTTGCGACGGTGAAAGCACTCGCGCATCTGCTCGACTGTCTGCGTTGACGTACTCACGTCAACGGAAAGTGGCACGCTACGGACCGGCTAGTTGCTACCTCAATCATCGGAGGCTCTGCCGCCGCACAAATCTCTCGCGCACGGGAGCATCGAGTTCGAAAACGGCAACCTGACGGTGGGGCCAGAATCGACGGGACTTCTCCTACCGGGAGAGGCTTCCGCTGATCGACATGCGGATCCGGCACAGGCACCGCATCGAGCAAGGTCCTCGTGTAGGGGTGCAGCGGCGTATCGAACAGATCCATGGTCGGACCGATCTCGCACACCTTTCCGAGGTACATAACCATCACTCGGTCACTGATGACACGAACGACACTCAGGTCGTGCGAGACGAAGAGCATGGTCAGGTGATACTGCTCTTTGAGATCCTCGAGCAGGTTCACGATTTGTGCCTGCACGGACACGTCGAGGGCCGACACCGGTTCATCGCAGATGAGCACCTCAGGTTCCATCGCCAGGGCACGCGCGATACTGATCCGTTGACACTGACCTCCCGAGAACTCGCCAGGCAGACGCTCGCCTACGATCTCCACGTCGAGACCTACCGATTCCATGGCTCGCCGCACCCGTGCTGCCGCATCGGGCACTCGCCAGATGGACAGGCCTTCCCCGATGATGTCCCGGACCTTCCGGCGGGGATTCAACGCCGAGATCGGGTCCTGGAGTACCACTTGGAGTTTGCGGCGCACCCTTCTGAGCTCTCGTGGCGACATTGAAGACAGATCCTGTCCAGCGAATTGCACCGTACCTGCAGTGGAAGGGGCCAACTGGAGCACCGCTTTTGCCGTAGTCGACTTTCCGCATCCGGATTCACCGACGATACCGAGTGTCTCACCTCGGTGGACTCGAAAACTCACGCCGGCCACAACGGTCGTTGATCCTCCACGCCCGTCGGGGAACGCCACTTCGAGATCTTTGACGTCGAGCACGACCTCGTCGGCGGCTCGATCGGATTTCACAAACGTGGTCACCGGAAGATTCCTTCCTTTATGTCCGTACCGTCCACCGGGTTATGACAGGCATAGCGATGGGTTTCGCCGCTGGGGCGAAAATCAGGCTCTCGAAGACAGTCGTCTGTCGCGTGCGAGCACCGCGGTGCAAAACGGCATCCTGGCGGTAGGGACAGTGGGTCCGGCGGACGACCACTGATCGAGAACAGTCGGGCGTGCGGCACGGCATCCACCCGGGGAGTCGATCGAAACAGGGCGGACGTGTATCGGTGCCTCATTCCCCCGAACAGGGAGCGAGTCGAGGCCGATTCGACGATTCGCCCCGAGTACATGACCGATACCTCATCGGCATGTTCGGCAACGACGCCGAGATCATGGGTGATGAGAATCAACCCCATCCCCCGCTCGCGGCGAAGTTCGTCGAGCAGCTCGAGTATCTGGCGTTGCACCGTCACATCAAGGGCGGTAGTCGGCTCGTCCGCTATCAGAAGATCAGGCTTACATCCGATCGCCATCGCAATCATCACACGTTGTCGCATTCCCCCCGACAGCTCGTGTGGGTACTGATGGAGGCGCCGTTCGGGATCGGAAAGACCGACCTGTTCCAACAGATCCGCCGCCCTACGCCACGCGTCACGCTTGCTCAGGCCGAGGTGAAACCGTTGCGGATCAGCGATTTGGGCCCCGATCTTCCGTACAGGATTCAGCGCCGTCATCGGATCCTGGAACACCATGGCGATCCGTGGCCCCCAGAAGTGCTTCTTCTCCACTGGAGTGAGAGTCGCGAGATCTCGACCGTCGAAATACACACTCGAGCCGGATCCCACAGAAGCATTGCGGGGCAGCAGGTTCATGATCGTTCGAACGAGTACGGACTTGCCCGAACCGGATTCGCCCACAATTCCGTGTGAACGGCCTCGATCGACCATGAATGACACCCCGTCCACCACACTCGATGGCCCCCGTGGCGTATCGAACGTCGTGGTCAGATTTCGAACTTCCAAAAGCGGATTGTGCATGGTAGCTCTCTTCGCTTGTCGAGATGCCTAGTGCTTACGTGGCCGAGGATCCCACTTCTGTTGTGCCCAATCACCTATCTGGTTCAAGGCCAGCACGGTGAAGAAGAGAACTGCGCCTGGCACGAAAACCAAGTGGGGATGATTCGACAGCTCGGTCTGGCCCGCTGCGATCATGTTTCCCCAAGTAGGTTCGGGACGTTGGATGCTCAGCCCCAGGAAGCTGAGCGACGACTCCGCGACGATCAGCACCGCAACCACGACGAAAGCATAGGCAACAGTCGAGGCGACGACGTTGGGCAGGAGCTCGCGCGCGAGGATACGAGGGGACCCTGCGCCCAGCGCCTTCGCTGCCATGACGAAGTTCCTCTGTGAGTACGACATCGTATTGGCACGGGCCAACCGAAAGAACGTAGGGACTGCCAGAACGCCTAACGTCAAGGTGACATTCCGTACGCTCGGCTGAACCACAGATGACAGCGCAAGCAACAGAATCAACGGTGGAAAAGCCAGAAGCGAATCGTTGAGGAAGTTCAAGATCGCATCGACCCTTCGCCGGTGATACCCCGCGAGTAGTCCGAGGCTTCCCCCGACAATGACTCCGATCAACACCGCACCGAACCCTACGATCAGCGATGTGCGGGCCCCGTATATTACTCCGCTGAGGATGTCCAGGCCTTGCCGATCCGTGCCGAACGGGTGCGCGGAGAAAAGGTCCGGAGAGGCCAGGATCGGTGCAGACAGTGTCGCCGATGGATTGCGGCCCTCTGATAGCGGCAGGAAGTCGACGACGAGGACGGCGACCAGCTCGACGGTCATCCAAACGATACTGAGCCAAAGACCGAGAGCTCGCGCGCTCTTCGCACCGCGGTATCGGCCGCGCCCGGCGCGCGCCGTCGGTGACGAGGAGCGACCTTCCGCAGCTGCGACGGAACCACCGTCGACTGGTTCTTCGACCTGTTCAGACACTGACATGACGAGTCCTCGGATCAAGGTAGAGATAGGAAAGATCGACCAGGGCATTCACAAGCACATAGAGCGCCGCCACCGTCAACACGGCGGCTTGCAGAACCATGAATTCCTTTTTCGACACGCTTTCGACTATCAAGGTGCCCATACCGGGCAGACGGAAGATCGTTTCCACGATCACCGTTCCTCCGAGGAGTCGTCCGAAGCTGATACCCGCAATGGTCACCAATGAGAACGTCGACGGTCGCAAGGCTTGTTTCACCAGGATGTGACGACGCGGCATGCCTTGCGCGCGGGCGGCCAGGACGAAATCCTCGTTCAAGGTGGTCACCATGTCACTTCGAAGGACGCGTGTGAGTTGCGCGCTCTCGGTCAATCCGAGCACGAGTACCGGCAGAGCGACAGTACGGAGGTTCTCGACGAGCGTGCCGTCGCCGATACGCACGAAGCCCTGGCGTGGGAACTGTGGAAAAAGTGAGACCAGAATTAGGCCTACAACCAGGATCCCGATCGCGATCAGCACCATGTTTCTACGCTCACGTGCCGTCCTCGACTCGGCGCTGCGCAGCGCTGCGACCAAAAAGACGGCTGCGGACAGAACCGCTGCCGCCGCGATCGAGATCCTGACTGTGTCCGGCCTGAAGACCACCACGTAGATGACAATGAGCGCAAGTAGAAAGCTCGGAACGGAGATCAGGCCGAACGAGATCGTGGACGCGACTTTGTCGAAAGCGCGATCATAGCGGTAAGCCGACCACGTACCGACCGGAAGTGAGATTGCCAGGGCTACAGCCACAGACAAGACCGCAATCTCCAACGTCACCGGCAATCGATTGGCGATGAGCTCTGTTACATCCTGGATCGGCGGTACGAGGGTGTGCCCCAAATCTCCGTGCCGGAGACCTCCCAGCCAGTCGAGATACCGAACCAGCCACGGTTTGTCGAGTCCGAGTTCCTCGCGGACAGCTGCGTATTGCTCCGGCGTTCCTTCCGCACCCACTACCGCTACTGCTGGATCGCCCGGTACCAATTCCACGAGGAAGGCCGTTGCAAGGCTCACGAGCACGAGGACTGGAACGACACGACCGAATACAGCAGCGATTCTGCGTGTTGTCATCGCGTATCCTTTTCCCTCATTTGATCAGGCCCCTGCAACGAACGCCTTGTCGTAGCGAAGGACACTCCCTCTGGTCACGAGCAACCCGCCGATCTGGATCGAGTGGATGTTGTCCTCCTCATACGCTGCGATATTGGCGATCACGGGAGACTCGTCGAAGATCTGCTGCATCTGGGCGACGATCTCCTTCTTCTCATCCACCGAAGAAGCAGTTCGTAGGTCGGCCAGTGCTTCGTCCATTCGTGTGTCCGAGTATCCGTAGTAGTTCGACATACTCTGGCTGTTCAACTGCCGGTTCATCAACGCCCACATGCCCTCGTCCGTGTAGTTCGGACCCCATATGACCAAGTCGTAGTCCCTGTCCGACGCAACCGTGCCGAGAACCTCGGTCAGGGACTTGTCGGTGTCGAGTTCGACGTCGAATCCCACGCTTTCGAGAACCGCTTCGACAGCGATCGCTTCGTTGATTCGAATGGGACTGTTGTCTGCCAGGAGACGAAGGGAGCCATCCCATCCCGATTCCTTTGCCTCTACGACCAACTTCCTGGCCAGTTCCGGGTCGTACGCCGGCCCTTGTACACCCGAATAAAGACCCGGTGTGTTCTCGTGGATGAGTGCCGAGGTTGCAAGCGCCGTCCCGTTGAAGACTCGCGCGTTGATCGCATCCGGGTCGATCGCAGCAACAATCGCCCTACGCAATCGGTTGTCCGAAGTCGGCCGTCCGGGCGCAGAGTTCATCACGACACCTTCACCGTAGTTGTACAGCGTGGGCAACGTACCGAACCCTTCTTCGCGTGCTTGGGCAATCGCCGGCGGCTCACGTAGCAATGCCACGTCCACTTCACCTGTCCTGAGCGCATCCAGAGTCGATTCGGCACCTTGGATACTGATGAACCGAAGCGTCTCGATGCAGACCGGCCCGCCCCAATAGTCTGCCTTGGCAGACATCACGATCTCCTCGCCCGGCGCGTACTTGATGAGTTCGTACGGTCCGACGCCGGCGCCCTGCGGATTCAGAGCGAACTGTTCGGCACCGAGTTCAGCCACTACGCGCGGATTCGTCACCATGCCGATGTCCGTCGCCAGGACGTGCGGAAAGTCCGGATATGGACCGTCAAGGGTGAACTGTACGGTCAGAGGATCGAGAACCTCCATGGAGACAATGGTTTGCGCCTCTCCCCTCGAGACTTGAGTGTTCTGCGGCGACTGATGTCTTTCCACACTCTGCTTGACGTCCTCGGCACTGAGCGGGTCACCGTTGCCGTATCGGACCCCGTCACGCAGAGTGACTGTCCAGACGCTGAAATCATCATTGGGCGAAAGAGACTCGGCCACGTGCGGTTCATAGGACTGCGATTCGACGTTATACGTGACCAGCGTGTCGAACAACGCCCTGGATCTCAGTGCCCCCGCTTCCTGCGGCACCGGGCTGACCGACCGGATCGAGTCCACGCGGAGCCAGAAGCGTTGCATGAGTGACAGACCCCCCGATCCTGTCGGTTGTACACGTACCGTCGGCCACTTCCGTGCTGCTTCCGCCTGCACTGGCACACCCCGCGACCGTCCCGAGCATGGCTGCAACCGCCACAACAACCGACTTTCGGAGTCTCATGCATGTTCTCCTTGTGTTCGAGTACGGCCTACGACCGCACGGATTCCTCCGCTGACCGCCGTCACTCCCCGGCTCTATGCCCAACGACGTGTCATGTGTTCAGACCTGGTCAGTCGTGGCTGGTGGCCGGGACGAGTTGTCCCTAGGGATGTGCGGGATTCTTGGCCCCGGATGAAATAGTTACTGAGCGTGCACTTGCTCGACCATATTATGACCTAAGTCACTGATGTCAAGATTGCGAGTTCTCGTGACGTTCAGCGTGACTCGACCTCGAGCGATGACTCGCTGACGGGCACTCCCCGGTAACCCACGCCAGCACGCACTGCTCGCCGGACGTGTGCTGGCAGCACGGCCGATCAAGTTGCCAATTTGAGCATGCGCTTGGTTAAATACAGGATAGTCTCAGGATGTTCGCCCGTGGGTGATGGTCACCCTGAAACGCTCCCGCGGAAGGAGGGCAACGAGGTACACATCTCCGATACGCACGCCGGCGAATGAGCAATGCCGGGGTTGACTGGGCGCTTGTCATACCTGTCTCACCGAACGGGTTACGACGCTGTCATTGGGTACGTGTCAGCCCAGGACGATCGGCGTCTCGCCTACACAGCGCTGAGGGGTGGTTATGCCCCTCCCCTCGGAGCGGACTTCAAGAACGACTTCCTCGGACAGACTTCTTTCCTCAGGGCCGAGCGAGGCATTGCGCAGCTCGCTCGGAGACGGCCGACCATTTGACAGTGACTACTGTCAGTAAAGTGACCTTATCGAGGCCCGTACTGTTCTGCCACTACAAGACGCAGGCACGCAACGGTACTGCCGACAGGCCAGGGGTTCCGAAACGGTAATCGAGCGTTCCGTTTTCTGGGTCTTCCGGATGACGTCGCCATCGACACAAACCGGGGACAGCCGGAAGCGGAGCGACTACGACGCCCGGTCACGTTTGTGACCACGCCATCGAACTCGAGGTGTACCGCACAGGAGCCTTCGTGCGCACTTTGGGGGAGGACTGAGGGAGGCATCGATCACGGATCGCCATCCACATGGTTTTCGAACTCGGCATCAACCGGCGGAGCTGGGCGCTGCCTCTCGTACAGCCCTGTGGTAGTGAATCCTCCGTGGGATTCGCACCGTCCGCCTCGGCGGATCCCGGATTAACTACGTTCCGTAGACCGGCGTCGGCGGCTGCGACGCTGCGATCAGCTTCTCGACGACGGGACCGAGTTCCTTCGGATCCCAGCGATCGCCCTTGTCGATCGCCTCACCGTGGCGCCATCCGTCGGCCAGCGACACCTTGCCGCCCTCGGCCTCGAACACGCGACCGGTCACGTCCTTCGCTTCGGCACTGCCGAGCCACACGACCAGCGGCGAGACGTTCTCCGGCGCCATGGCGTCGAAACCCTCTTCGGGTGCGGCCATCATCTCGGCCATCGCGCCACCGGCCCCGACGGTCATGCGGGTGCGTGCCGAGGGCGCGATCGCGTTGACGGTCACCCCGTAGCGGCCGAATTCGGCTGCGGCCTGGATCGTGAGCGTCGCGATACCGGCCTTGGCGGCGGCGTAGTTGCCCTGGCCGATGCTGCCCATCAGGCCGGCACCCGAGCTCGTGTTGATGATGCGGGCGTCGACCGGGTTGCCGGCCTTGGACTCGGCGCGCCAGTAGGTCATGGCGTGACGCATCGGCGCGAAGTGCCCCTTGAGGTGCACGCGGATGACGGCGTCCCACTCCTCCTCGCTCATGTTGGCGAGCATGCGGTCGCGCAGGAATCCGGCGTTGTTGACGAGCACGTCGAGCCGGCCGAAGTTGTCGAGGGCGGTCCTGACGAGGTTCTCGGCACCGGCCCAGTCGGCGACGTCGTCACCGTTGACGACGGCCTCTCCCCCGGCCGCACGGATCTCCTCGACGACCAGCTCACCGGGGCTCTCCCCCGTGGCGGTTCCGTCACTGCCGACACCGATGTCGTTGACGACGACCTTCGCACCCTCCGCGGCGAAGGCGAGGGCGTGGGCGCGACCCAGTCCTCGCCCGGCGCCGGTCACGATGACGACGCGCCCGTCCAGCAGTCCACTCACTTCGTCTCCTTCGTTTCGGCCGCTGCCATGTAGGCAGGGCGTTCACCGCCGCCGTGGACGGTCAATGTCGATCCGCTGACGTAGGCC